>JBEQCD010000017.1:0-37581 GCA_041639515.1 Hydrogenophilales bacterium
AGGCTTTTTCCTTGAGTCGATTGACAGGCGCAAGCCACGACATGTTTATTTGTATGGATGGGAAAAAAGATGGAAATGGGTACCGTTAAGTGGTTCAACGATGCGAAGGGTTTTGGCTTCATTACCCCGGATAATGGCGGCGAGGATCTCTTCGCGCACTTCTCCGCGATCAATGCCAAAGGCTTCAAATCCCTGAAGGAAAACCAGCGCGTCAGCTTCGAAGTGACGACTGGCCCCAAAGGCAAGCAGGCATCGAACATTCAGCCGGCCGAGTAAATTCTGCTGGTCTGGCAAAAAACCCCGGTTCGCCGGGGTTTTTTGTTGCTGTCATTTCTGAACAGGAGTTTCCGCTTGGCGCTCAAAGCCACCATCTACAAGGCCGATCTTCAGCTTGCCGACATGGATCGCCATGTTTACGGCGACCACGCGCTGACGCTGGCCCGCCATCCTTCCGAGACCGATGAACGCATGATGGCCCGCGTGCTGGCGTATGCGCTCCACGCCGAGGAAGGCATTGCCTTTACCAAGGGCCTGTTCGATGTCGATGAACCTGAAGTCTGGGTCAAGAATCTGGCCGGCGAGATCACGCTCTGGATCGACCTGGGCCAGCCTGACGAAACGCGCATCCGGCGGGCGTGCAGCCGCGCCGGGCGTGTGGTGGTGCTGTGTTACAGCAGCAGTTGCGAGATATGGTGGAAGCAGATTGCGAGCAAACTCACACGCCAGACCAATCTCACCGTGCTCCAGCTTGCGCCGGAATCCAGCACGGCCCTGGCAGCCCTGGCCGAACGCGGGATGCGACTGCAATGCATGGTTCAGGATGGCCAGGTCTGGATCAATACCGACAGCGCCAGCGTGCCGATCACGCTCACCGTGCTGATGGCACCTGCCTGACACGTTCGACGGGGGTTATCGGGGCGCAGGCGGACAGTTCTTGATGCAGCGCGTTTCGGTGATGCGCTCGCCGCCGCAGCCTGTAAAGCAGGCGTCGTAGGCAGGAAGACAGCCGCAATCGGCCTGGCAGCGCGTTTTTTCCAGCTGCGCGCGAATGGCCTCGCGCGTGGGGGCAAGCGGCTCGCGCGGCGGCGGCAGGGGCGGATAAGGCCAGAAATCAAAGCCGTAATACAGGTGCCGGTAGGGATGCCGGATCGGCCAGGCATGCACCCAGCCCAGGCGCATGTCGAGCTGGTATTGCTGCAACTCGGCGGCGTAGCGCCTGAGGTCTGCCTCGTATTGCTTGAGCGCTTCGGCGTGTTGCGCCTCCACGTCGGCGTCGAGCATTTTCGCGCATTGCGCGTAGGCCGTCTGGAATTGTGCCTGGCAGTTTGTGCGGGCAGCTTCGCATCCCGCCACGCAGGCTCGCCCGGCCGCATCAGCAGGGGGCACGAAACGTACCGATGTCTGCATCTGTGGCGTGGCACAGCCCGCCAGCCCGAGCAGGGTGGCGAGCAGTACCCATGGCAAAAGAGAGAGGGCAGCACGGCGCATGGAGGTATGAGCGTGCCGCCGTGAACGGGTTCCGTCGCGAAAGGATTATGGCCGCTAGTCGAGGAAGCGCGGGGCGAGCTCGGCGAGGTTGAATTCGTCCAGGATCGCCGCCAGCCGGGCGCGTGCGTCGCCACGCGGCTGACCGGTCTGGCTGGCGACGATCAGCTCGTTCTTCATCGAGTGTTCCCAGCCGACGAGTTCGGTCACGCTCACCTGGTAGCCGTGCGCTTCCAGCTGCAGGCAGCGCAGCACGTTGGTGAGCTGGCTGCCGAATTCGCGGGTGTGGAGGGGGTGACGCCAGATTTCAGACAGCGGCGTTTTGCCGAAGCTTGCGTTCTTGTGGCGGCGCAACACGGCCGCCACCTCGGCCTGGCAGCATGGCACCAGCACGATGTGGCGCGCCTCTTTGGCGAAGGCAAAGCGGATCGCGTCATCGGTGGCGGTGTTGCAGGCGTGCAGTGCGGTCACGATGTCGAAGCGGTCGGGCAGGGTGTCCGTGCGCGTGGATTCGGCCACCGTGGTGTTGAGGAAATGCATGCGCGCAAAGCCCAGACGGGCAGCCAGATCGCGCGATTTCGCCACCAGTTCGTCGCGGGTCTCGATGCCGGTGATGTGCGCGCCGGGGCGGTCCTTCAGGTAGAGGTCGTAGAGGATGAAACCGAGGTAGGACTTGCCCGCGCCGTGGTCGGCGAGCTGGAGCGTGTCCTGGCGGCCCAGTACCTCGTCGATCAGCGGCGAGATGAACTGGCACAGGTGAAACACCTGCTTGAGCTTGCGGCGGCTGTCCTGGTTGAGCTTGCCGTCGCGCGTGAGGATGTGCAGTTCCTTCAGCAGCTCGATCGACTGGCCCGGTCGCAACACCTCGGCCAGCGGGTCGGTGTAGCCGGCGGGTTTGGCTGCAGCCGGGTTGGTGGCGGTGCGTTTCATGCGTTGCCCAGCAGGCGCACTTCGCGCTGCGGGAAGGGAATGGCAATGCCGCGATCACGGAAGGTTTCCAGCACCGCCTGGGTCACTTCGCTGGACGCAGCGTTGAAATCGCGCACGCTTGTCCATGGACGGATCGCAATCACCACGCTCGAATCGCCCAGGCTGAGCACGCGGATCACGGGCTCGGGTTGCTGCAGCACGCGCGGGTTGGCCGCGAGCAGGTCGCGGATGGCGGCGAGTGCGGCAGCAATGTCGGTGTCGTAGGCCACGCCCACTTCCACGTTCAGCTGCCTGAGCTCGCCGTAGTTGTGCAGGATCTCGCCGACGATCTTGCGGTTGGGGATCACGATGCGCGACTGGTCGGGGTGGCCCAGCACCGTGTTGAAGAGCTTGATTTCCTCCACCGTGCCTTCCTCGTCGACGATGGAAATGTATTCGCCCACCTTGAACGGCCGGGTGAAGATGATCGTGAGCCCCGCCGCCAGATTGCCGAGCACCCCCTGCATCGCCAGCGCGATGCCTGCACCTGCCACGCCCAGGCCGGCCAGCAGCGGCAGCAGCTGCACCCCCAGGTTCTGCAGCGCCATGATGAGAAACAGGCCCAGTACAGCAATGCGCACGATGCGCGTGAGCAACAGGCGCAGCGTTTCGTCCAGGCCAATCTTTGCCAGCATCGAATCCGTGACCTTGCCGGCCCAGCGTCCGACGAAATAGCCGGCTGCAAGGATCAGCAATGCAACCACGACCTTGGGACCGAACTGGAGGGCAAGGTCGATTGCCGTGCGCTGTGCGTGTTCCAGGGTCTGCAAATGCTCGTCCATCTTGGGCATCCTGTGGGGGAAATGGGCGAAGGGTAACAGGGACTGGTGGCAAGGGGTTAGGAGCTGAGGAGCTGGGATGAGCAGAGCGGCTTCGCCGCGTTTCATGAATTCGCGAGATGCGGCGAAGCCGCTCACCTACCCTCACCCCTGGCCCCTAATCCCTATAAAATCCCTGCCACACAAAAGGATCGCACGTGACCGTAGTCAACATCTCCTGCTACAAGTTCATCACCCTCGAAGACCGCGCAGCGCTCAAGGCTGATCTCACCGCGCGCCTGGGCGAGCTGGGCCTGCTAGGCACCATTCTGCTCGCGCCCGAGGGCATCAATGTTTTTCTGGCGGGCTCGCGCGAAGCCATCGACGCGGGGGTGGCTCATCTGCGTGCCGATCTGCGCTTTGCCGATCTTGCACCCAAGGAAAGCCTCTCCGCCGAAGCGCCCTTCAAAAAACTGCGGGTGCGGCTGAAAAAGGAAATCATCACCATGAAGTTGCCGCTGATCCGGCCTGAAGCCGGCCGCGCGCCGTCGGTGCCGGCGGCCACGCTGAAAAAATGGCTGGATCGCGGCTGCGACGACGAAGGCCGGCCGGTGGTGATGCTCGACACGCGCAACGACTACGAGGTCGCCGCCGGCAGCTTCGATCGCGCCGTCGATTTCGGCGTCAAGGTATTCAGCGAATTTCCCGCACGCATCGCCGCGCACCGTGACGACTTTGCCGGCAAGACAGTGGTTTCCTTCTGCACCGGCGGCATCCGCTGCGAAAAGGCCGCCATCCACATGAAGGCGCTGGGACTCGATCACGTCTACCAGCTCGAAGGCGGCATCCTCAAGTATTTTGAAGACGCGGGCGGCGCGCACTACCACGGCGACTGCTTCGTGTTCGACGAACGCGAAGCCGTAGGCGCGGATCTGCACCCAGCCAGCGGCAGGGTCCACCGCTAGGGGCGTTCAGCCGGGGCGCTGCGCCACCTCTGCCAGCCGCTCGCGCAGCGCGGTCAGCGCCGCCGGTTCACTGCGCACGCGGAAAGTCGCGCCGTCTTCTCCCGCGTGTTCTTCCAGCACCGCGCAGCGCGCAAACAGTTCACCCCGCAACTGCTGCGCCGACCAGGGCAGGAACAGCTCGGCCTCGACCAGGTCCTGCTGAAAAAAATCCACAATGGTCTGGTGCAACTTGGCCACGTCGTCGGCACGGCGTGCGCTCATTACGATGCAGCCCGGATAGGCGGCGCGCAGCGCGGACTCGTGCACCGCCGCATCGCCAACGTGGTCGATCTTGTTGAAAATGCGCAGGCGCGGCACGTCCAGCGCCTCGATCTCGCCCAGCACGTGTTCGGTGGCTTCGATCTGTCGTTCGAAGCCCGGGTCGCTGGCGTCGATCACGTGCAGCAGCAACGATGCGTCCAGCGCCTCGTCCAGCGTGGACTTGAAAGAGGCCACCAGCCCGTGCGGCAGGTTCTTGATGAAGCCCACCGTGTCGCTCACCAGCACGCGCGGCACGCTTTCCGGGTAGAGCGTGCGCACCGTGGTATCCAGCGTGGCAAAGAGCTTGTTGGCCACCAGCACCTCGCTGCCCGTCAGCGCGCGCATCAGGGTGGACTTGCCCGCGTTGGTGTAGCCCACCAGCGCCACGCTCGCCAGGCTCTGGTGCCCCTGCCGCCGCGCGCGCTGCGTCTTGCGGTCTGCATCCATGGCCGTGATCTCGCGTTGCAGCTCGGCAATGCGGTCGCGAATCTTGCGCTTGTCGAGCTCGGTGTGCGATTCGCCCGCGCCGCGTCCGCCCACCCCGCTGCGCTGCCGTCCCTGCGGCCCTGCCAGCTTCGCCGCCTCGCGCAGGCGCGGGGCCAGATAGCCCAGCCGCGCAATCTCCACCTGCGCCCGCGCCGCCGGCGAGCGCGCGTTGCGGTGGAAGATTTCCAGAATCACCATGGTGCGATCCATCACCTGGCAGCCCACCTCGTTTTCCAGATGGCGCGCCTGCGACGGTGAGATTTCGTGGTCGACGAAAATGACATCGATGGGCACGTCCGCCACTGTGTCCTCCGCATCGTCCGCCCCCCCGGACGCCATCGGCGGGCGATACAGCGGATTCATGGGCGCGGTATCGGGCTCGGTGGCCTCGTCTGGCCCGCCCTTCACAAAATGACGGATCGCCTGCCGCTTGCCCACCCCCAGATACGCCGTCGAATCGAAGCCCGCCCGCTTCTGCGTGAACGTGCGCACCACCGTGAACCCCAGCGTCTTCGCCAGCTCGCGCAATTCCGTCAGCGACGCCTCGAATTCCGCATCGCTCACCCCCGGCAACTGGACCGACGCGGCAATGGCGTACTGGGGGTTTTCCTGGGGATCGGTTTGCATGCGGCGGATTTCTGCGGGAGGGACGAAGGCGGGGATTATCCGCTAACGCGGGCAGGGTGGCTTGATTGGGGGTACGAGGTGTGTTTGTCGGCTTTTGCGGCCTGTCAGGCTGACCGTTTCATATGACCGATGTTCAGCGCTGATCGGTCAGAGCACCGTTCAACGTTTGAATTAAGGGGCGCGCTTCAGCGCGTCCCGCTTGAATGATGGGTTAGGCGGCTCTGCGCAAAAGAACGCACGCCGCTAAATACATAACGCCCGCCAAGAAACCAAGCGCATACCGGCCAAAGATAAAAAGCCAGCCCAATGACCAAAATATCGAAATCCATTAGGATTTCAGAGCCGGGGACATAGCAATCGCCTGAAGGTGGACAACCAATACTGTCCATAAACCGTCGTTCTAAATTCCATAGAGCAACCGGCATGTAACAGAGGCCAAGCCACCAAAGCCATTTGATCACAGAGGCAATGAGTTTCATGTGCGCCTAACAGTTAATGGAGAGACCCGGAGGCTGGACGTTATTGAATATAGGGACAGGCATTTTTTCTTTCTATCATCCTGATTCCTATATGGGTGTCGGCGTGGCTGTCGCTTTATTGCGTTATGCAAAAGGAGGCGGACACCGTTGGATTATGCGCCTGATTTTTCAGCCTTGAGCCAGTCACATTGAGCGCTCTTGGCAACATACCTGAGGTGATCTCCGGCTGACAGGATGGTCCGCTCAGACCGATTGGCAGCCATCACCCCATCGCCCGAATCGACTGCATCGGCGGCACGCGCGTGATGTGCCGTGTGGTGAGCCAGCCGCTGGCCATCACCAGCAGCGCGCCGGCGGTGGGGAGCACCAGCCACAGCCAGGGGTGGACGCGGCCGGGCAGGTCGAACAGGCGGTCGGCGAGGACGGCCATGGCGATTTCGGCGCAGGCGCTGGCGAGCAGACCGGCGAGCACGCCCAGGGCGAGGAATTCGGCGAGCAGGCCCTTGGCCAGCCAGGCGCGTTCGGCCCCGAGGGTGCGGAGCAGTACGGCTTCCTGCTGGCGCGCGTCGAGGCTGGCGAGCAGGGTGGCGACGACGACGGCCATGCCGGCGGCGAGCAGGAATCCCAGCAGCAATTGAATCGCGCCGATGATGCGCGCGAACACGGCTTCGAGCTTGCCAATGAGGGTGTCGAGCGCGAGCACGGTGATGCCGGGGAAGGTCTTCACAAAGTCGGGCATGACGTGGGTACCGGGCGGCACGTAGACGCTGGCGATGTAGCTGGCGGGCAGGGCATCGAGCGCGCCGGGCGAAAAGATGACGAAGAAGTTGGGCTGCATCGATTCCCACTTCACGCTGCGGATGCTGCCGATGCGTGCATGAATGGTCTGGTCGCCGATCTGGAAGCCGAGGGTGTCGCCTAGCGCAAGGTGCAGCCGTTCGGCCATGCCGGACTCGACGGAAATGTCGTTCGATGCGCTCGCGCCGTGCCAGCGGCCGGCCAGGATCTGGTTGTTGGTGGGCAGGTCGGCGGCCCAGGTGAGGTTGAGTTCGCGCCGCAGGGTGTTGCTGTCGCGCGCTTCGGGGGGCAGGGTGTCGGCGATGGGCTGGCCGTTTCTCTCCACCAGCCGGCCGCGAATCATGGGGTAGAGGCGCGATGCTTCGAGCTTGCGTTCAGTCAGCCACTCGCCCACCTGGGCCTGCTGTTCGGGCGCGATGTTCACCAGGAAATGATTCGGCGCGCCGGGCGGCAGTTGCTGGCGCCAGCCGTCGACGAGGTCGCTGCGCACCAGCGCGAGCAGGGCGACGAGAAACAGTGCAAGGGTGAAAGCACCGAGTTGCAGGGTGCTGTCGAAGCGGTGGCGCAGCAGCTGCGACAGGCCGAAGCGCAGCGGCCCGCTGGCCAGATGCTGCACGCCGCGCCCGGCGACGAGCGCCAGCCGGGCAAGCAACGCCAGCACGGCGGCCAGCCCGGCCAGCGCACCCACAAATCCGGCGACGAGCTGGATGTCTCCGGCGTAGGCGGCAATCAGCACCAGCAACACTCCGCCGCTGACCGATGCGCTGATCCAGGCCGCTAGCGGCAGCGGCGGCAGGTCGCGCCGCAGAACACGCAGCGGCGAGACGCGGATCAAGCGCATCAGGGCGGGCAGGGCCGCGCCGGCCAGCGCGGTGAGGCCGCTCGCCAGCGCAATGAACACGGGCACCGGGCCCAACCGGGGCAGGGTGGCCAGGGTGTCGGGCAGGATCAGGCCGGCCAGCAGGTGTTGCAGCACCGCGCCCGCCGCCACGCCGATGGCACTGCCGAGCAGACCCAGCAGCAGAAACTGCGCGAGGTAGAGTGTGCGCAGCTGCGCGGTGGTGGCCCCCATGCAGCGCAGCAGCGCGGCCTGGTCGTAGTGCCGCAGCGCGTGGCGATGCGCGGCGATGGCGATGGCCGCCACGGCGAGCAGCAGGCTCACCAGCGCGGTGAGCTGGAGATAGGTGTCGAGCTTGTCGAAGCCATCGCGCAGGTTTTCCACGCCTTCGCGCCCGCCGATCACCCGCTGGGTGTCGTCGAGCGTGGTTTTGAGGGCAGCGGCAAACGCGCCGGTGGCCTGCGGGTCTCCGGCAAATTGATACAGATAGGTGAGGCGGCTGCCGGGCTGGAGCACGCGCGTGGCGGCTACCTCGTCGGCGCGCAGGAACACGCGCGGGGCGAGGCCGAATACGCCGCCGAGCTGGCCAGGTTCTTCGGCCACCACGCCGGCGATGCGGAAGCGCGCTTCGCCGATCTGCACCGTGTCGCCCACAGCGGCGTTCAAGAGCGGCAGCAGTTGCTGGTCGACATAGACTGCGCCGGGCGGCGGTTGTGCGGGCTGCGGCGTGCCGGGGACAAAGGCGCGGTTGGCAATGCGCACACTGCCGCGCAAGGGGTAGGCGGCATCGACCGCGCGCACGGTGGCGAGCTGGAAGGCGTCGCCGCGGCTCACCATGCTGGCGAATTCCAGCGCTTGGCTGGTGGCGAGCGTATGCGCGGGCCAGGCTTCGACCGGCCGCGGGCTGGTCACGAGCAGGTCGGCACCGAGGAAACGCGCGCCTTCGTCGCGCATGGCGCGGGCGACGCGGTCGCCGAGGAAGCCGGTGGTCGCCACACTGCCCACGCCGATGACCAGCGCGAGCAGCAGTACCCGCCATTCACCGCTGGCGCGTTCGCGCCGCAGCAGCCATAGCGCCAGGCGGACGATGCTCATGCCGCCACCATCGATTGCACGCGGCCGGCCACCAGATGCAGGCGGCGCGCGCAGCGGGCGGCCAGGGTGGCGTCGTGGGTGACGAGGATCAGCGTGGTCCCCGCAAGGGGGACGCCGCCAGACACTCGCCCTGCGTGCGGTCTTGGCGCAGTGCCGGCCGACGCGTTCAGTTCGAACAGCAGGTCGATGATGCGTGCGCCGGTGTCGGCGTCGAGGTTGCCGGTGGGTTCGTCGGCAAATACCACGGCGGGGTCGGTGGCAAACGCGCGCGCCAGCGCCACACGCTGCTGCTCGCCGCCGGAAAGCTGGCGTGGCGTGTGGCCGGCGCGGTCGGCGAGGCCCACGCGCGCAAGCCAGTGCGCGGCGCGCTCGCGGGCATCGGTACGGCCGGCGAGTTCCAGCGGCAGCAGCACGTTTTCCAGCGCGGTGAGCGCGGGCAGCAGCTGAAACGACTGGAAGACGAAGCCGACCCGGCCGGCACGCAGGCGGGCGCGGGCGTCTTCGTCGAGATCGGCCAGGCGCTGGCCGAGCAGGTGGATGTCGCCCGACGAGGCCAGGTCCAGCCCGGCCAGCAAGCCCAGCAGCGTGGACTTGCCCGAGCCCGACGCGCCGGTGATCGCCAGCGTGTCGCCGGCTTTGACCTCGAGCGCAACATCGCTGAGTATCGCAAGCTCGCCGTCGGCGGTGGACACCCGCTGCGAAAGCGCGCGTGCCTGAACAATGGGGAACCGGGCGCTGTCGTATGGCGTCATTGAGATGAACTCGATCAAAGGGGATGGCAAGGAATGAATTATCGCGTGTGGGGACTGGTTTGCCTGCTGGCCTGGCCGGGATGGGCCGCTGCACAGTGCTCCCTGTTGATCGTTGGCGACAGCCTGAGTTCCGGCTATGGCCTCGCCAGCGGCACAAGCTGGGTCGATCGCCTGAACGCACGGCTGAAAAAGTCGGCACCGGACTGGCGGGCGGTGAATGCCAGCGTATCGGGCGACACCACGCAAAACGGCCTGCAACGCCTGAAGCCTGCCCTGTTGCGGCAGCGGCCCCAGGGCGTGGTGATCGAACTGGGCGGCAACGATGCCCTGCGTGGATCGCCGCCGCAGGCCATCCGTGACAACCTGCGCAGCATGATCCGCCAGGCCAGGGCGGCGGGTGCATGGGTGGTGCTGCTGGATGCGCCGGTGCTGCCCAATTATGGCCAGGCCTACGGCGAGGCCGTGGCGAAAATCTATGTCGATCTGGCGCGCGAGGAAAAAGTGGCGCGGGTGCCGTGCTTTGTCTGCGGCGTGGGCGTAAAGGCCGGCATGATGCAGGCCGACGGCATCCACCCCAACGAAAAGGCGCAGGCGGCGATGCTCGATGCGGTGTGGCCGACGCTGCAACCGAAACTGCGGTGCCCCGCCAAGTGAAGACGATGGCAGACGATCCTTGTCCCTGCGGTTCCGGCGCAGCCTGTGCGCAGTGCTGCGGAATGTTCCACGACGGCGAAGCTGCGCCCGACGCTGAAAAGCTGATGCGGTCGCGCTACAGCGCCTATGTGCTGGGACGTGAGGATTACCTGCTGGCCACCTGGCACGCCGATACCCGGCCGGCCGAACTGGATCTGCAAGCCACACCGCGCGCGCAGTGGCTGGGTCTCACGGTCAAATCCCATGTCACGCAGGACACCGACCACGCCACGGTGGAATTCGTTGCGCGTTACAAACTCAACGGCCGTGCGTTCAGGCTCGCCGAAACCAGTCGCTTCGTCCGCATCGAGGGGCAATGGTTCTATGTGGACGGTGATGTCGGTCAGTGAAGCCGCGGGCGGGTTCGCGCTGGTTTATTCCCGCGTGAATTCGAAACGCCGGCCGCGTTTCACGGGAACCGGCCCGGTGGCATGATGCCCTGCGGGCCCCACCAGACGTGCCTTGCGGGCGGCGAGCCGCATCACGATGTCGCGCTGTTCGAGGTCGCTGCGCAGGCAACGCCGGCCGATTGCCGGGTGCGAGTCGGGCGCTGCATCGACGACGGCCAGGGCGGCAGACTGGCGGCTCAGGCGCTGCATGAGCCGGGCACCGTTTGCAAACCACTGCGGGCATACGGCGGGGCCATGGCCGCAGAGGCTGAAGGCACCGAGGTTGAACGCCCCGAGATTGAATACCCCGGGGTTGAATACACCGAGGCTGATGCCCGCGCCGGCAATGGGAAGCCACACCGCGCTCACCGTGCGCTCAGCATCAGCCAGACCAGGCGGCGTGCCATTTCGCGGCGCTGCTCCGGCGAGGTGGCCTGGTCAGCGCGGCGATCTTCTCCCGGTGCGACCTGGCGGACGGGTTGGGCGGCAACGGATCGGTCGCTGGCCAGCCCCACGCGATCGAAGCCGGGGCGGGTGTCGACAGAAGCGGCGTGTGCGCTGCCCACGAAAAGACCGGCGGCCAGCAGAGTAAGGGTCAGAATGTGCATGATGTGCTCCTGGTTGCTTGCCCGCGCACCGTGCGCGAGACCATGACTGCATGGTGGGCGAGATGCGTCGCCGGGATAAGCAACCGGGTCGAAACCGGGAAGGCCAACCCGGTTGGGATTCACGCCTCTGCAACCTGAAGCGCGCAGACTGAAGTTTTGCCACCGGGAGTTTGGGCTTATGCCGACATCACGCCGCCAGTTCCTTCGCCAGATGAGTGCCGCCGCCCTGGGCACGCTGGCGGCACACGCCCGCTGGGCCGAGGCCGGCATGGCGACAGGCGGGAGCGGGTACGGCGGCCTGAGTCCGGTGCGCGATGCCCGTGGGGTGCCGGTGCTGGCCTTGCCGCAGGGGTTCACGCTGGCCACGTTCAGCCGCATCGGCGAGGCGTTCGAAGGCGGGCATATCCCCAGAAACCTCGACGGCATGGCCGCCTTTGCCCGCACCGAAGGCGGCGTGCGCCTGATCCGCAACCACGAAGTGCGCAACAAGCCCGGTGTGACGGCGGGTGCAGTGCCGGGCACTGGCTACGATCCGCTTGCGGGCGGGGGCTGCACGGTACTCGACCTGGACACATCGGGCCGGCTTGAACGCCAGTTCGTCGGCCTTGCCGGCACCCACGTCAACTGCGCCGGGGGCCTGGCCTGGCAGCAACGGGCCTGGCTCAGCTGCGAGGAAACGACAGACGGACCGAAGCAGGGCTATGCCCGCAAGCATGGCTATGTGTTTGCCGTGCCGGCGCATCTGGATCGTGCCGTGCCCCCCGTCCCGCTTGTTGCGATGGGCCGTTTCAAGCATGAAGCGGCGTGTGCCGACGCCGATGGCGTGGTCTATCTCACCGAGGATGCAGGCAGCGCACGCGGCAGCGGCTTCTACCGTTTTCTGCCCAACGACCGGGCCGATCTGGCACAGGGCGGTCGGCTGCAGATGCTGCGCGCGAGCGAAGCGTTTCTCGACGCGCGGCAGCGGCGCGTTCAGGGTGTCGGGCTGGTGTGCGACTGGGTCGATATTCCCGAGCCGGATGCCGATCTGGAAGCCGGCCAACCGGGCTGCTTCGAACAGGGACGGGTCCAGGGTGCCTCGCAGTTCAATCGGTTGGAAGGCCTGTGGCTGGGGGGAGATAGCCGGACGGTGTTTTTCACCTCGACCTCGGGCGGCGACGCCAAGAGCGCGGACGTGAACGCCGATGGCTTCGTGCAGGGCTACGGCCAGGTGTGGCGCTACGTGCCGACGGGTGCCGATCATGGCGTGCTCACCCTGCACTTCGAATCGTCCGGCAACAGCGTGCTCGACTCGCCGGACAACCTCTGCGTCACGCCGCAAGGTGGCCTGCTACTGTGCGAGGACGACGCCAGCCCGAAGGATGCAGACCACCATTCTCTGAGCGGCGTCGACAACGTGAACCGTCTGGTGGGGTTGGGCGCAGATGGTGCGCCTTTCATCTTCGCGGTCAACCTGCTGAACGACAGCGAACTGGCCGGTGCCTGCTTCAGCCCGGATGGCCGCACACTCTTCGTCAATGTATTCGGCGACGGCACGCCCGACAGTGGCATGACCTGCGCCATCACCGGGCCCTGGCAGAACGGGCCATTGTGAGATTCTGGTGTGAGATGCCGGAATGAACAAAGCCCGCATGTGCGGGCTTTGTATGACTTTGGGGTGGATGATGGGACTCGAACCCACGACAACAGGAATCACAATCCTGGACTCTACCAACTGAGCTACATCCACCACTGACTTCACCAACTGCAGAAACCGTGGCCTGCCCGACAGGAATCGAACCTGTAACCCCCAGCTTAGAAGGCTGGTGCTCTATCCAGTTGAGCTACGGGCAGAGACTCTATCTTGCGGGCGTTGCAAATTCGGGGTGGTCGGGGTGAGAGGATTCGAACCTCCGACATCCTGCTCCCAAAGCAGGCGCGCTACCGGGCTGCGCTACACCCCGAAATCCGCGCGGCCGCATGAGCAGCCGCGTTTCGGAGAGGCGAGACTATACCTTGGCGGGCAGGGCGGGTCAATTTTCACTTGAGTCGGACCGGGGGTTTCCGGGAAAATCACGCTTTTGCTTCAGGGCCGTCTCGATGAGCGCACGCATACTCGATGGCAAGGCGATGGCTGACACCATCCTTGCCGTCATCCACGACAAGGTCGCCGAGCGCGAAGTGCAGGGCAAGCGTCGCCCGGGACTGGCCGTGATCCTGGTCGGCGGCGACCCTGCCTCGGCCGTTTACGTGCGCAACAAGAAGAAAGCCTGCGAGCGCGCCGGGGTGGTCAGCGTGTCGCACGACCTGCCGGCGTCCACCACAGAGGATGAACTGCTGGCGCTGATCGATACGCTCAACGCTGACGCCGCCATCGACGGCATCCTGGTGCAGTTGCCGCTCCCCGCGCATATCGACGCCGAAACGGTGATCGAACGCATCCGCCCGGACAAGGACGTGGACGGCTTCCATCCCTACAACATCGGTCGCCTGGCGGTGAAGATGCCGACGCTGCGGCCTTCCACGCCGCGCGGCATCATGACGCTATTGCGTGCGACCAACGAGGCACTGCGCGGCAAGAATGCGGTGATGGTTGGCGCATCCAACATCGTCGGCCGGCCGATGAGTCTGGAACTGCTGCTCGCCGGCTGCACCATCACGGTGTGCCACAGCGCCACGCGCGACCTGGAAAGCTTTGTGCGCTCGGCCGAAGTGCTGGTGGTGGGCGTGGGCCGCCCGCGCATGATTCCGGGCGACTGGATCCGCGAAGGCGCGATCGTGATCGACGTGGGCATCAACCGCCTGGATGACGGCAAGCTGTGCGGCGACGTGGATTTTGAGAGTGCCTCCCGGCGCGCGGGCTGGATCACCCCGGTGCCCGGCGGCGTGGGCCCCATGACCGTGGCGACACTGCTGGAAAACACGCTGGAAGCGGCGTTGATGCACAACCCTTGAGAGGGTGAGCGGTGAGCCGCGAGCGGTAAGCTGTTCAGTAACGTAGGTCGGTAATACCTTGCCGACGATGCATGCACGAGCGTCGGCAAGGTATTGCCGACCTACAAATGATCTAAGCGGCGTGCAATGCCTGCAGATACGCCACATCCACGAACGGACGCCCGAGATCGGCCCCGGCAATGCGCCGGCAGGGCGAGTCAGGTTCGCCCAGGTCGGACAGCACGACGGCGGCCCCGCTGAAATCATGGTCCAGGGTGTAGTCGTTGACGGTAACCAGGGTTTTGAGGCCGGCCCCCAGGCTGGCGCGGATGCCGTTCTCCGAGTCTTCGAACGCCAGGCATTCGGCGGGGGAGACGCCCATTTTTTCCATCGCGTAGAAATAAATGTCCGGCGCGGGTTTCTTGGCCGGCACGATGTCGCCGGCGGCGATGACCTCGAACCAGTCCTGCGTGCCGGGGCCGAGGCTGTGTTCCAGCAACACGGTCACGTTTTCCGGGGTGGTGGTGGTGGCGATGCCCAGCCGCAGCCCGGCGGCACGCGCTTCCAGCAGCAGCCGCCGGACGCCGGGACGCATGGGAATGCCGCCGCGCGCGGCGAGTGCGCTGTAGTGCCGGGTCTTGGATTTGTGCAGGTTGACCACCATCTCGTCAAAGTCGGGCGCTTTGACGTAGTCGGGCCGGTACTGGTCGATATAGTGTTTCATGCGCTCCTTGCCGCCGGTGACGGCGAGCAGCTTGCCGTAGAGTGCCGCGTCCCAGTGCCAGTCGAGCCCGGCGTCGGCAAATGCCTGGTTGAAGGCGGGACGGTGGCCGTCACGTTCGGTATCGGCAAGCGTGCCGTCCACGTCGAAGAGCAGGGCGTTGAGTGTCATGATGGATAGCGAGAGTGGAGGCGACAGGCCTGTGGCCGGGGTCGCCCGATGAAAAACCGGGGGCGGACGCATTTTCTCAAATTGCGTGCGGCGGTGAAAGCCGAAAATCGTGCCAGTCCGCCACTTCTGGCAAAATGCCTGAACAACAACCAGTCGGCCTGCCGGCCCTGCGGAGATCCCACGATGACTGACACTTCCGAATTCGACCGCTATTACGATGGCCTGCTCTACAGCGTGATGCGCTGGGACCAGCTCACTGCTTTCTGGAACAAGGTGGAAGCCGATGCCGGCTGGTATCTGTATGCGGTTGGCCAGGGCGTGCCCGACGCCCCCGCATCTGCCGATAAAGTGAAGCAGTTCATGCGTGAGCTCGACGAATTGTTGCGGCGTGAGCATCACGAGGATTACTGCGCGATTGTCTACGCCGACAACCTGGACGCGCCGAATTTCATCAAGATCTACGACCCCAATCATCTGGGGAGTTCGTGTGGCTCCAGCGCGACGAAATCTTCGGTCCTGCCGGGCTGGTTGATGAGCAGGACGCTGCCGCGCGAACTGGAAACACGCATTCCCGTGACCGGGCAGCGCAAGCGATGGTGGGAGAGCCTGCTCGGCACACCCGCATGAAAAAGCCGCGCCCTCGGGCGCGGCTTTTTCATTGACGCTTCACTTCTTGCCGGATTCGGTTTTCGACTCTGCTTTCTTTTCCAGGTGCTTGCCGGTTTCATGCATCTTGCTGGCTGCATGAGGGGCCGCTGCGGGTTTTTCTGTCGCAGCCTTGTGCGTGGTGTCGGCGGCAGTGGCGGACAGGCTGAATGCGCCGATCATGGATGCGGCAACCAGGGTGGACAACAGTTTGCTCATGACAATGCTCCTGAGGATGGTGTGGGTTCATGCCCGGCGGGATGCCTTGCATGTGCGTACTGTGTGCCCGCAGGCTTACATGAACCTTACAGCGTGAACCGGGCGCAACATCGCACCAGGCTTGGTGGTCGGCGCATCCGGGAACCAGGCTTTGTGTCAGACTGGCAGGCATGAAAATCTTGCTGGTAGAGGATGATCTGATCCTGGGCGATGCTGTGATGCGTGCGGTGCAGCAGGCCGGTTTTGGTGTCGACTGGGCACGCGATGGCGTGCAGGCTGACCATGCGCTGGATGCCTACGCTTACGATGCCGTGCTGCTCGATTTGGGCCTGCCCCGGCGCGAAGGACTGGACGTGTTGCGGCGCCTGCGCAAACGCGGCGTGACGCTGCCCGTCATGATCCTGACCGCGCGCGACAGTGTGGAAGCGCGTGTGCGCGGACTGGATGCCGGCGCGGACGATTATCTACTCAAGCCTTTTTCCCATGACGAGATGCTGGCGCGCTTGCGTGCCCTGCTGCGCCGCGCGCATGGCGTGGCCGAATCCGACATCCGCGTGGGCCAGCTGCGCTTCGATACCTTGAAGCGTGCGGGATGGATAGGCGAGCGCACCCTGGCGCTCTCGGCACGCGAAACCGAAGTGCTAGAGATTCTTCTCAATCATGCCGGACGTGTGGCAGCCAAGGAGGCCATCGCAGACCGCCTCACCGGCTGGGACGATAGCGTGGGCGAAAATGCGGTCGAGGTGTACATCCACCGCCTGCGGCGCAAGCTCGAAGGCTCGGGCGCGTGCATCCGGACCCTGCGCGGGCTGGGTTACCTGCTGGAGGGTGAACGTTGATGCGACTGTTGCCTAGCCTGCGCCGCCAGCTTGTGGTGCGCCTGCTGCTGGCGATGATTCCGCTGTTTGTGTTGCTCTGGCTGGGGGCGCACTTTGCCACACACTATTTCATCAACGCAGCATTCGATCGTTCTCTGATCCGGCGGACCTATGCGCTGGCCGATCAGGTCGAAGTCGTCCGGGGACAGGCACGGGTGGACTTGCCCGTGGCCGCACGCGAAATCCTGGTGTTCGACCAGGAAGATTTGCTGTTCCATCGCGTGCTGGACCCCCTGGGCCGGGTCATCGAGGGTGAGCAGCGCATGCCCGGCCTGCCCAGGGGACGGTCGCTGCTGCCGGGACAGCTCATCGTCTATGACGGCACGCGCGCCGGCGAACCGGTGCGCGTGGCGGCGTTTGCGCTGTCGCTGAAGGGAACCAGCGCGCGGGGCAATGTGCTGATCCAGGTGGGGGAAACGCTCTCGCGCCGGACCGCCGCTGCGGAACGGGCAACCCTGGCGATCATGATTCCCCTGATCCTGCTGACCCTGGCGGCGGCGGGCATCGTGGCCTACGGCGTGCGCCGGGGCTTGCAGCCGGTCGAACGCTTGCGCGACCGCATCGCCGCCCGGCAGGTGTTCGACCTGAGCCCGGTTCCGCAGGATGACGTGCCGGCCGAGATGCGCCCTTTCCTAGACGAAATCAATTCCCTGCTGGCCCGGCTGTCCGAGGCGGTCGATGCGCAGTCACGGTTTGTGGCGGATGCCGCCCATCAGTTACGCACGCCGATTGCCGGCATACGCGCGCAGGCCGAAACCGCACTCGCGGGGGGCGACAATCGAAATGCCCTGGCAAAAATCACCGAAGCCGCCCGCAACATGGGCGAACTGGTGACCCGGCTGCTGATGCTGGCAAGGGTGGATGCGGCCGAAACCTCGCTACATCTCACCCCGCTGGACGGCGCGTCCGTGGCGCAGGCCTGCACGCGCGACTGGGCACCGCGCGCGCTCGAACGCGGGGTGGAAATCGGTTTCGACGCCGGGGGCGGCGACACGGCCATGCTGGGTGATGCGCTGCTGCTCCGGGAAATGCTGGGCAACCTCATCGACAATGCCCTGCGCTATGGCGCGACCCGTATCGATGTCGCCGTGGAGGCCGTCCAGGATCAGGGAGTGGCCTGGTGTGTGGCGGATGACGGCCCCGGCATTCCGGAAGCCGAACGTGTGGCGGTGCTGGCGCCGTTCCATCGGCTCGGGGCCGGAGCGGAGGGGGCAGGGCTGGGACTCACCATTGTGCAGCGGATCGCACATCTGCATGGTGCTCACCTGCGACTGACCGAAGGGACAAACGGAGTCGGGCTGGCAGTGATCGTGCAGTTTCCCGGACGGATGGGCTGAAACAAAAAACCCCCGCATGGCGGGGGTTTTTTGGGCAACCGGATCAGCTTTTACTGGCTGCTTTCGGTCGTCGGTGCAGCGGCGGGTGCATCCAGCAGCGCCTTCATCGACAGGCGCAGGCGGCCTTTTTCGTCGGCTTCGAGGATCTTGACCTTCACGACCTGGCCTTCCTTGAGGTAGTCGCCGATGGCGTTGACGCGCTCGTGTGCGATCTGCGAAATGTGCAGCAGGCCGTCGCGGCCGGGCAGCACGTTGACGATCGCGCCGAAGTCCAGCAGCTTGATGACAGGGCCTTCGTAGACCTTGCCGACTTCCACTTCAGCGGTGATTTCCTCGATGCGTTTCTTGGCGAGTTCACCGGCTTCGATGCTGGTGCAGGCGATCTTCACCGAGCCGTCTTCCTGGATGTCGATCTGGGTGCCGGTTTCTTCCGTGAGCGCGCGGATCACCGCGCCGCCCTTGCCGATCACGTCGCGGATTTTTTCAGGGTTGATCTTCATGGCGATGATGCGCGGCGCGTAGGCGGACATCTGGCCGGTGCTGGAGACGGCTTCCTTCATGATGCCGAGGATGTGCATGCGGCCTTCCTTGGCCTGCGACAGGGCGGCCTGCATGATTTCCTTGGTGATGCCGTTGATCTTGATGTCCATCTGCAGCGCGGTGACACCTTTTTCGGTGCCCGCAACCTTGAAGTCCATGTCGCCGAGGTGATCTTCGTCGCCCAGGATGTCGGTGAGCACGGCAAACTTGCCGCCGTCCTTGATCAGGCCCATGGCGATGCCGGCAACGTGTGCTTTCAGCGGCACGCCGGCGTCGAGCAGCGAGAGGCAGCCGCCACACACCGAAGCCATCGACGAGGAGCCGTTGGATTCGGTGATTTCGGAGACCACGCGCATGGTGTAGTCGAACTCGCTCTTGGGCGGCAGCACGGCCAGCAGGGCACGCTTGGCCAGGCGGCCGTGGCCGATTTCACGGCGCTTGGGCGCACCCACGCGGCCGGTTTCGCCGGTGGCAAAGGGCGGCATGTTGTAGTGCAGCATGAAGCGGTCGGAATAGCTGCCTTCGAGCGCGTCGATGGTCTGTTCGTCGCGGCCGGTGCCCAGCGTGGTGACGACCAGCGCCTGGGTTTCGCCCCGGGTGAAGAGGCTGGAGCCGTGGGTGCGCGGCAGTACGCCGTTGCGGATGGTGATGGGGCGCACGGTGCGGGTGTCGCGGCCGTCGATGCGCGGTTGGCCGGAGAGGATGCGGTTGCGCACCACGCCGGCTTCCAGGCGGTGGAAGGCGTCCTTCACCGCGTTGGCGGCGACGGTGTCCATGTCGGCGGTGATGAGTTCGGCGAAGGCCTTGTTGCGGATTTCATCGACCGCAGCCATGCGGGCCTGCTTTTGCTTGATGTTGTAAGCGGCCTGCAAGCCGGCCTCGGCGATGTCCTTGAGGCGGCCGGTCATGACGGCGTCTTCGGCGGGGGCTTCCCAGTCCCAGGCGTCGGCACCGGCTTCGTCGGCGAGTTCGTTGATGGCGTTGATCGCAGCCTGCATCTGGGTGTGGCCGAACACGACCGCGCCCAGCATCACGTCTTCGGGCAGTTCCATGGCTTCGGATTCAACCATCAGCACGGCGGTTTCGGTACCGGCAACGACGAGATCCAGCGCGGAATCCTTGAGTTCGGAATTGCTCGGGTTGAGTACGTATTCGCCGTTGATGAAGCCGACGCGTGCGGCACCCACCGGGCCGTCGAACGGCAGGCCGGACAGCGACAGCGCAGCCGAGGCACCGAGCAGCGCGGGGATGTCGGCGCTGACTTCGGGATTGGACGAAACGACGGTGGCGATGACCTGCACTTCGTTGAAGAAACCTTCGGGGAAGAGCGGGCGGATCGGGCGGTCGATCAGGCGGGAGATCAGGGTCTCACCTTCGGAAGCGCGGCTTTCACGCTTGAGGAAACCGCCGGGAATGCGGCCGGCTGCGTAGGTCTTTTCCTGGTAGTCGACAGTCAGCGGGAAGAAATCCTGGCCCGGCTTGACTTCGTTCTTGGCGACGACGGTGACGAGCACCACGGTGTCGTCGATGTTGACGATAACGGCACCGCCTGCCTGGCGGGCGATTTCGCCGGTTTCCAGCGTGACCTGGTGACGGCCGTAGGTGAAGGTTTTCTTGATAGCGCTCACACGGGTTCCTTTCGAAGCAAAAACGCCCCGCGAGTGCGGGGCGTACGAGTCAGGGGGCGAAATGCCCCATCCACTGTGCTGATGCCGAGAGATGCCGGAACATCACAGTGGCGGTTCGGGTTTACTTGCGCAGACCGAGGCGGTCGATCAGGGTCTTGTAGCCTTCGAGATTGGTGCGCTTGAGGTAGTCGAGCAGCTTGCGGCGGCGGCTCACCATCTTCAGCAGGCCACGACGCGAGTGGTGGTCCTTCATGTTGGCCTTGAAGTGCTCGGTCAGGTCGTTGATACGGGCCGTGAGCAGGGCAACCTGCACTTCGGGGGAGCCGGTGTCGGCGGCGGCGCGCTGATAGTCGGAAACGATCTGCGCTTTTTGAGCGACGGTAACAGCCATGGTGTACTCCTTGAGTAATCGCGTGGCCTGCGGCTGGGCGGGACACGTTCTGGAAAACGCGAAATTGTACGCGAAAACGCCCTGCAAATTCAAGTTGCCATGAGCCGGCGCGGCGTCAGTCGTCCCTCTGCGGCGTCCACCAGGCCAATGAAATCGTCTTTCAGATAGACGCGGATCAGTCCGGCGAGCCCGGGCCGGGCTGCGACTTGCCGCCCCTGGCGCAGCGCCATGGCGTCCGTTGCATCGAGTTGCTCGGCGGGCAGATGGGTGATGAGGCTATCCGGCGGCATCAAGAGGGCATGGCGGGCTTCGGCTGGCAGGGCATCGAGTGCGTCCAGTGTGTGGGCCCGCGCCAGTTCAAAGCCCCCGGCAGCGATGCGCGTGAGCCCGGTGAGATGGGCACCGCAGCCCAGCGCTTCGCCGATGTCCTGCGCCAGCGTGCGAACGTAGGTGCCGGCGCTGCACGCCACGTCGAAAATCACCTGTGGCGGCGTGCAATCGACAAGATCGAGGGATGCGATGCGCACCTTGCGAGGAGGGCGCTCGATGTCGATGCCGGCGCGGGCATATTCATAGAGTGGGCGGCCCTGGTGCTTGAGCGCGGAGTGCATGGGCGGAATCTGCTCGATTTCGCCGACGAAGCGGGGCAGGGTGCTGGCTATTTCGGTGCAGCCCGCCTCGACCGGGCGTTCGGCCAGCACTTCGCCTTCGGGGTCGCCAGTCGATGTGGTGATACCCAGCCGCATGGTGGCGCGGTAACGCTTGTCGGATTCCAGCAGATAACCGGAAAACTTGGTGGCCTCGCCGAAACACAGCGGGAGCAGGCCGTCGGCAAAAGGGTCGAGTGTGCCGGTGTGGCCAGCCTTCAGGGCGGCCAGCAGCCACTTGGCTTTTTGCAGCGCTGCGTTTGAACTGATGCCGACGGGCTTGTTCAGCAGCAGGACGCCGTCGACGCGTTGCCGGATGATCTTCACGCGTCCCTGGACGGGGATGCAGGCGGGTTTTCCAGGGGAGACTGCGTGCTGTCCTCATCGTGAGGATGCCTGGCATCCTCGGCGATGGCGGTTTCGATCAGCTGGGTGAGCGCCATGCCATGCTCGACCGAGCGGTCGTAGACGAAAGTGAGCCGGGGTACCACGCGCAGTTGCATGCGATGCGACAACTGAGAACGCAGGAAACCGCTGGCCCGCTGCAACCCCTGCAGGCAGGCTGCGTGCTCGGGTTCGCCGCCGAGGGTGGTGAAGTAGACCTTGGCGAACTCCATATCGCGGTTCACGTCCACTTCGGTGATGGTGAGCATGCCGACGCGCGGATCCTTCACTTCCTGACGGATCAGCTCCGGCAGTTCGCGCTGGATCTGGTCGGCGATGCGGCGGGCGCGGGGAAAGTCTTTTGGCATTTGTCAGGGGCCAGGATTCAGGGGTCGGGATTCAGGGAGAAGGCCCGGGTTCTGAGGTCAGGCGCGCGGCAATGCCGCGCACCAACCCTGATCCCTGAATCCTGGTCCCTGGTGTTCCTTACAAAGTACGCGCCACCTCGACCACCTCGAACACCTCCAGGATGTCGCCTTCCTGAATGTCGTTGTAGTTCTTCAGCGACAGGCCGCATTCGAAGTTGGCTTTCACTTCCTTCACGTCGTCCTTGAAGCGCTTGAGCGAATCGAGTTCGCCCTGGTGGATGACCACATTGCTGCGCAGCAGGCGCACGCCGGCGTTGCGCTTGACCACGCCGTCGGTGACGTAGCAGCCGGCGATGGTGCCGACCTTGGAAATGACGAAGACCTGGCGGACCTCGACGGTGCCGATGACGCTTTCCTTCTTCTCGGGAGAGAGCATGCCGGAGAGCGCAGCCTTGATCTCGTCCACCGCCTCGTAAATGATGTTGTAGTAGCGGATGTCCACGCCGCCAGACTCGGCGAGCTTGCGGGCCTGTGCATCGGCACGCACGTTGAAGCCGATGAGCACGGCCTTAGAGGCCAGCGCCAGGTTGACGTCGGATTCGGTGATGGCACCGACCGCGCTGTGGATGATGTTGACCTTGACTTCATCGGTGGACAGCTTGGCCAGCGCGTGCGCCAGACCTTCGTACGAGCCCTGCACGTCGGCCTTGAGGATGACCGGCAGCTGTTTGACTTCGCCTTCGCCCATCTGCTCGAACATGGATTCGAGCTTGGCCGCCTGTTTCTTGGCGAGTTGCACGTCGCGGAACTTGCCCTGACGGAACAGCGCGATCTCGCGCGCCTTGCGCTCGTCGGGCAGCACCATCATGTCTTCGCCGGCGTGCGGCACGTCGGACAGACCCTGGATTTCGACCGGGATCGAGGGGCCGGCTTCCAGCACCGGCTTGCCAGCCTCGTCGAGCATGGCACGGACGCGGCCGAACACCTGGCCGGCCAGCACCATGTCGCCACGGCGCAGCGTGCCGGATTGCACCAGCAGCGTGGCGACCGGGCCCTTGCCCTTGTCGAGGCGGGCTTCGATGACAATGCCCTTGGCCGGGCCATCTGCGGGGGCCTGGAGTTCGAGCACTTCGGCCTGCAGCAGGATGGCGTCGAGCAGGCCGTTGATGTTGGTGTTGGCCTTGGCCGACACATCGACGAACTGCGATTCGCCGCCCCATTCTTCCGGCGTGATGCCGTGTTGCGAGAGTTCCTGGCGGATGCGCTCGGGGTTGGCTTCGGGTTTGTCGATCTTGTTCACCGCGACCACAACCGGCACTTCTGCGGCCTTGGCGTGATGGATGGCTTCGATCGTCTGCGGCATCACGCCGTCGTCGGCAGCGACCACCAGCACGACGATGTCGGTGGCCTTGGCACCGCGCGCACGCATGGCGGTAAAGGCTTCGTGGCCCGGCGTGTCGAGGAAGGTGATGATGCCTTTCTCGGTTTCGACGTGGTAGGCACCGATGTGCTGGGTGATGCCGCCGGCTTCGCCGCTGGCCACACGGGTGCGGCGGATGGTGTCGAGCAGCGAGGTCTTGCCGTGGTCGACGTGACCCATGATGGTGACCACGGGTGGACGCGGCTGCAGGGCGTGTTCGGTCGACGGGGTTTCGTCGAGCAGGAAGGCTTCGGGCGTATCGAGCGCGGCAGGCTTGCCGATGTGGCCCATTTCCTCGACCACGATGATGGCGGTTTCCTGGTCCAGCACCTGGTTGATGGTGACCATGCTGCCGAGTTTCATCAGGGCCTTGATGACCTCGGCGGCCTTCACGGACATCTTGTGTGCCAGGTCGGCGACGGTGATGGTTTCGGGCACCAGCACCTCGCGCACCACGGGTTCGGTCGGGGCAACGAAATTGCTGTCGTCCTGGCCACCCTTGGATTTGCCCTTGCGGCCGCGCCAGCCGGCATCCGGCGTGGCACCGCCACGGGTTTTCAATGCGCCCTTGCGGCGGGCATTGTCGTCTTTCCAGTTGTCGGCTTTCTTGGCGGGCTTCTTGTCGTCCTTGCCAGCCGGCTTGTCGGGCTTGTGCAGGGTCTTGGCACCCGGCGCAGCCGGTGCGGCCGGTGCAGCAGCCTTCTGGGCTTCGGCGAGCTTGGCAGCCTCGCGGGCAGCTTCGGCCTGCTTGCGCAGCGCTTCGCGTTCGGTGCGCGCCTTGGCATCCGCAGCCTGGCGTTCGAGCAGTGCCTGATGACGACGGGTTTCTTCCTCGCGTGCCTTGATCTCGGCTTCGTTGAGGATGGTGGCTTTCTTGATGCGGGTCGTTTTCTTGACGACAGGCTCGGCCTCGGCTGCCGGGGCAGGCTCGGGCGCGGCGGGCACCTCGGCTGCGGGCGGGGCTTCAACCACGGGCGCTTCAGCCACAACAGCCTCGGCCACAACGGGTTCGGGCGGGGTTTCGATGACGGGTTCGGGCACGGCAACCGGCTCCGGCACCACAACCGGTTCGGGTTCCGGCACCACAACCGGCTCGGCCACCAGCTTGGCCGCTTCGGCCTGGGCTTCTGCAGCGAGTGCAGCGGGGTCGCGTTTCACGTAGGTGCGCGATTTGCGCACCTCGACCTGAATGGTGCGCGACTTGCCGGTGCTGTCGGTCTTGCGGATTTCGCCCGTCTGCTTGCGCGTGATGGTGATCTTGGTTTTGCCGGCATCGCCGCCACCGTGCATCTTGCGCAGATAGTCGAGCAGATGCGCCTTGTCGGCTTCGGTCACGGAATCGGCCGCATCGTTCTTGTCGACGCCCGCTGCCTTGAGTTGTTCCAGCAACAGCTGGGGCGGCAGTTTCAGTTCCTGTGCGAATTGTTCAACGTTCATGCAATCCTCGTGGCGTGTAGCCTGTTCAACCGGATGGTCGGTTAGCCCTGAGCGAACCAGGGCGCGCGTGCGGCCATGATCAGTTGTTTGGCGCGTTCGGCGTCCATCGCGGCCATTTCGGTGAGCTCGTCGACTGCAAGCTCTGCCAGGTCTTCGGTGGTGTGCACGCCCTTGCTGGCAAGCATGCGCGCGGTCTCCGCATCCATGCCTTCAAGCGACAGCAGGTCGCCGGCCGAGGCCTCGACCTGTTCCTCGCCGACGATGGCGGCGGTGAGCAGGGCATTACGGGCGCGGTTGCGCAGTTCGTTCACCAGGTCTTCGTCGAAGGCCTCGATCTCCAGCATTTCGTTGAGCGGCACATAGGCCACTTCTTCCAGCGTGGAGAAGCCCTCATCCACCAGAATCTGTGCGACTTCCTCGTCCACATCGAGCTTGGCGATGAAGAGATCGAGTGTCTTGCGGCTTTCGGACTGCTGCTTCTCGTCGGCGGTTTCGCGCGACATGATGTTCAGTTCCCAGCCGGTCAGCTCGGACGCGAGGCGCACGTTCTGACCGCCCCGGCCAATGGCCATGGCCAGCTGTTCCTCGTCGACCACCACGTCCATGGCGTGCTTGTCCTCGTCGACGACGATGGAGCTGACTTCGGCCGGTGCCAGCGCGTTGATCACGTACTGCGCGGGGTCGGCCGACCAGTGGATGATGTCGACGCGCTCGCCGGCGAGCTCGTTGGTCACCGAAGTGACGCGCGAACCGCGCAGGCCGATGCAGGTGCCGATGGGGTCGATGCGCGGATCGTGCGAGACGACGGCGATCTTGGCACGCAGTCCGGGGTCGCGGGCAGCCGCCTTGATTTCGAGCAGGCCTTCCTCGATCTCCGGCACTTCGAGCTCAAACAGCTTCATGATGAATTCGGGCGCGGTGCGCGACAGGATCACCTGCGGGCCGCGTGTGCCACGGTCGATGCGCAGCAGGTAGGCGCGCACACGGTCACCCACGCGCAGGTTCTCGCGCGGAATCATCTGGTCGCGGTGCAGGAAGCCTTCCACCCGGCCCGATTCGATGACGACGTTGCCACGGTCAACCCGTTTCACCACGCCGTTGACCAGATGTTCCTTGCGCGCAAGGAAGTCCTGGATGATCTGCTCGCGCTCGGCGTCGCGAATCTTCTGCAGGATGACCTGCTTGGCAGCCTGTGCACCAATGCGGCCGAACTCCACGTTTTCCAGCGGGGCCTCGATGTAGTCGCCCACCTCGATGTCCGGGTGGGTATCCTGGGCGTCGATCAGCAGAATCTGGAAATCCTCGGATTCGAGCTCGGTTTCGGTGACAACCTGCCAGCGGCGGAAGGATTCGTAATCGCCGCTCTCGCGGTCGATCGACACGCGCACGTCGGCTTCTTCCTTGAAGCGTTTTTTGGTGGCCTGCGCGAGCGCCTGCTCCAGCGCCTCGAACACCACTTCCTTGTCCACGTTTTTTTCGCGGGCCAGTGCATCGGCCAGCATCAGCATTTCACGGCTCATCATTCCTCCAGTCTCTCGCCTAAACCACCGGTTTCAGGCGGGCACTGTCCACGTTTCTCAAATCCACCGATACGTCCTTGCCGTCGACGGCCAGCCGAATGGTGTCGCCTTCCAGCCCGACCAGCTGACCAACCAGCTTGCGGCGGTTGTCCAGCGGTACACGCAGTTTCAGCGTCACCATTTCACCGGCAAAGCGCACATAGTCCTGCGGCTTGACCAGCGGGCGGTCAAGTCCCGGGGACGAAACCTCCAGCCGGTCGTATTCGATGTTCTCGACCGTGAACAAATGGGTCAGGTGGTTGCTCACCGCGACGCAGTCGTCGATGGTGATGCCATCCGGCTTGTCGATGAAAATCCGCATCAGCCCGCGTCCGGCGCGTTCGAGCATCACCAGCTCGTAACCGAGTCCGGCAAGCACAGGCTCCAGTCGGGTGTTCAAATCCATCATCGCGTGCGGGACACTCCCAAGGGGCACCACAAATAAAAAATGGGCAAAACGCCCATTTGTTCAAGAATCAAGCCGCAGCATTGTATCACCGGCGCGCGCTTACAGGGAAGGGAAAGGTTGGTGCCCGGAACCGGGATCGAACCGGTACGCCATCGCTGGCGAGGGATTTTAAGTCCCTTGTGTCTACCAATTTCACCATCCGGGCAAAGCGGACAGCGGAGGTGTCTGGAGGCGCGGGCCGGAGTCGAACCGACCTACACGGATTTGCAATCCGGTGCATAACCGCTTTGCTACCGCGCCCTGAAGGGCAAAGCCACAACAGCTTAAGCGAAAAGGGGAAAACGTTTGACCGTTTTCCCCGAAATTCTGGAGCGGGAAAGGAGGTTCGAACTCCCGACCTCAACCTTGGCAAGGTTGCGCTCTACCAGCTGAGCTATTCCCGCGTTGAAGGCTGCGCATTATGGTGATTCCGGTTTTTTCTGTCAACACCTTCACGTGCTTTTTTGCAGGGCCCGGGCCGCCATTGCCAGGTAGTAGGCCATGGAGATCAGGGTAAGCAAAGCAGCGATCCAGATGAGGACTTCGCCGATGAGAGCGATGGGCAGGCCGGCGACCGAATCCCAATACAGCAGCAGGACGATGGCGATCATCTGCGCGGTGGTCTTGAGCTTGCCGACGAAGGAGACGGCGACGCTGGCGGACTTGCCGGCCTTGGCCATCCATTCGCGCAGGGCGGAGATGGTGATCTCGCGCCCGATGATGATGAGGCCGATGAGCGGGGCCACGCGGTCGATGTCGATCAGCACGATGAGCGCGGCGGCGACCATGAGCTTGTCGGCGACGGGGTCGAGGAAGGCACCGAAGGCCGAGGTCTGGCTGAGCGCGCGGGCCAGGTAGCCGTCGAACCAGTCGGTCAGCGCGGCCACGCCAAAGAACGCGGCGGCGAGCAGGTTGGCCTCCTGCGGCGTGACCCAGCCGTCGGGCAGGTAGAACACGCCGGCCATCAGCGGGATGAAGAGGATGCGCAGCCAGGTGAGCAGGTTGGGGAGATTGAGCGGCATCAGTGCAAGGCACCGTAGATGGTTTCCGCCAATTCTCGACTGATACCGTTCACCGAGGCAAGCGCATCGACGCCGGCGTCGCGCACGCCCTGCAGACCACCGAAGTGTTCCAGCAGCTGTTTGCGCCGTCTGGGGCCGATGCCGGGGATGTCTTCGAGGGTGGACTGCATGCGGGCCTTGCCACGTTTGGCGCGGTGCCCGGTGATGGCGAAACGGTGCGCTTCGTCGCGTACCTGCTGGATGAGATGGAAGCCGGGGTGGTCCTTGGCAAGCCTGAGTTCACGGCCGTTGGCAAAGATCAGGGTTTCGAGTCCGGGCTTGCGCGATTCGCCCTTGGCAACGCCAAGCAGCAATACGTCGGAGAGACCGAGTTCGGCCATGGCCTCGACCGCGCTGGAAATCTGTCCCTTGCCACCGTCGATCAGGAGCAGGTCGGGCAGTACGCCATTCTCCTCGACACTCTTGTGGAAGCGCTTGGTGAGTGCGGCGCGCATCGCGGCGTAGTCGTCGCCGGGGGTGATGCCGGAGATGTTGTAGCGGCGGTAGTCGGCTTTTTTCAGGTCGTCGCCTTCGTAGACGACGTTCGACGCGATGGTGGCTTCGCCCATCGTGTGCGAAATGTCGAAACACTCGATGCGCTTCAGCGCCGGCAGGTCGAGGGTGTCGGCCAGCGCGGCAAGCCGCTGCGACTGGTTGGCGCGCTCGCTGCTGCGGCGTTCGGCGGAGAGCCGGGCATTGGCCTGGGCCATGGTGAGCCAGACGCGGCGCTGGGCGGTGACGCGGTGGTGCACACTGATTTTCTTTTGTGCCAAGTCGGACAGCAGTGTTTCCAGCATGTCGGTGTCGAGGGCCTCGCTGACGAGCAGGCGCGGTGGAACCGGGTGGCCGGGATAATGCTGGGCGATAAAGGCCTCCAGCGCCTCGGCCGGCGTGGCCCCTTCGCTGTGCTGGGGATAGAAACTGCGGTCGCCGAGGTGGCGGCCGCCCCGGATCATGGTGAGGTTGACTGCAATCACGCCGCCTGCTTCGGCCACAGCCACCACGTCGGCGTCGGCCTCGCTACCGGTGGTGTCGACGAACTGCTTTTCGCGCACCGTTGCCAGCATGCGCAGGCGGTCGCGCAGAAAGGCAGCGGTCTCGAAATCGAGTTGTTCGGCGGCCGCGTTCATCTGGGCAGTGATCGTTTCGGTCAACGCGGTGGCCTCGCCGCGCAGCAGCTGGGCGGCTTCGGCGACATCGCGCGCGTAGGCCTCGGGGGCAATGGCCTGCACGCAGGGTGCGGTGCAGCGCCGGATCTGGTGCAGCAGGCAGGGGCGGGAACGGTTGGCAAACACGGTGTCCTCGCAGCTGCGCAGCTGGAAGACCTTCTGCAGCAACTGGATGCTTTCGCGCACGGCATAGCTGTTGGGATAGGGGCCGAAGGCCTGATCGGTTTTTTTCGGCGTGCCACGGAAATACGCCAGGCGCGGGTAGCGGTGGCCGGTGAGCAGCAGATAGGGATAGGACTTGTCGTCGCGGAACAGGATGTTGAAGCGCGGTTTCAGCCCCTTGATGAGGTTGTTCTCCAGCAGCAGCGCCTCGGCCTCGGTGCGCGTGACGGTGGTGTCGATGCGCGCGACCGATTTCAGCATCAGCTTGATGCGCGGGCTCTGATCATTCTTCTGGAAGTAGCTGGATACGCGTTTCCTGAGATCCTTGGCCTTGCCGACATAAAGCACGGCGTCGCTGGCGTCGATCATGCGATAGACGCCGGGCAGGGTGGGCAGCGAGGCGAGGAATTCCCGGGTGATGCTCACGCGCGCCGGCTCAGGCTTCGTCGAGCAGTTTTCCGGCAATCGCCCAGTTTTCGTCGGGCAGTTCCTCGAACGCGATGTAGGTGTATGAGGCCGGCTTGCCGGCGTGGCGTTCCAGCGTGGCGGTGATTTCCTCGGCCACTTTCTGCTTCTGTTCGCGGCTGAGGCTGCCGGCGAGCTTGATGGTGACGACGGGCATGTCAGGTCTCCTGAATCTGGCGGAACACGGCTTCGAACATCTCGGGCGTGAGTCGCCGCGTCTGCGTGTTGTAACGCGAGCAATGATAGCTGCTGACCAGCCGCCGGCCGTTGGGCAGACGGTGGTCGCTGCCGTGCGCGAAAGGATGGTTCTTGAATTTGAGGCCGTATGCGCGCAACACGGCCTGATGGGCGATCAGGCCCAGCGCGAGGAGGGTGGCCCGGTCGGGCAGTGTCGCGAGCTCGGCAGCCAGGAAGCTGTTGCAGGCACGGATTTCGCCGGGTTCCGGCTTGTTGGCGGGGGGCAGGCATTTCACCGCGTTGGTGATGCGGCAGCCGGTGAGGATCAGGCCGTCGTCTGCGGCCACAGATTCCGGCGCACTGGCGTAGCCGAATTTGTGCAGGGTGGCGTACAGCAGCACGCCGGCATAGTCGCCGGTGAAGGGCCGACCGCTGCGGTTGGCCCCGTGCATGCCCGGGGCCAGGCCGACAATGAGCAGCCGGGGCGCGGCGTCGCCGAAGGGCGGGACGGGGCGTGCGTGGTAGCCGGGGTGCCGGGCGCGAACCTCATCGAGGAATTCCGCGAGGCGGGGGCAGGCACGGCAGTCGGGATCAAAGGTCATGTGGGTCATGGCAATAAAAAACGCCCCACTCGGGGGCGTTCATTGTAAGCGGGCCGGGTCAGCCTTCGATGGGGCCGGCGGCGGTCTGCATGTAGTTCTGTTCGCCCATGCGCTTGATGAGTTCGAGCTGGGTTTCCAGGTAATCGATGTGTTCTTCGGTGTCGGACTGGATGCCGGTGAGGATTTCACGGGAGACGTAATCCTTGACCGACTCGCAATGGGCGATGGCTTCGACATACAGCGCGCGGCCGCCGAGTTCGAGCTTGAGGTCACAGTTGATGCACTCGACGACGTTCTCGCCGATCATCAGCTTGTTCAGGTCCTGCAGGTTGGGCAGGCCTTCCAGAAAGAGAATGCGCTCGATCAGCTTGTCGGCGTGGTGCATTTCCTCGATGGACTCGTCGTATTCGTGCTTGCCCAGCGCCATCAGGCCCCAGTTCTTGTACATGCGGGCATGCAGGAAATACTGGTTGATGGCGGTGAGTTCGACCGTGAGGGCCTTGTTCAGATACTGGATGACTTTTTTGTCGCCTTTCATGGCTCTCTCCTGGGGTAATGAGGGAGCCCGGGGGCCGTTGGCTGGCTTTTTCACTGGCTAGTAGGCGGACGGGCTGCCGTCATTCTAGGGAAACATCTGCGCAAAGCAAGCAAATACGCGGGTTTCGAGGGCACGAGTGAAAATGAGAATGGATGTGTTTTGCAGCCGGTCGGGCAGGATCGACCCGACTGAAGGGGGGCAGGCCGGATCAGGCCGCTGCCATCATGGCGGGGCAGGCCCGTTCCGCATGCGCACACTGGCGCGCTTCACGCAGGACATCCTTTGCGCACTTGCCACATTTGCCGCACTGGGTGGCTACGCCCAGCCGCTCGCCCAGCTGGCGCACGGTGCAGACACCTTCCTCGCGCACGACGCGATGGATGTCCGAATCGGTAACGTTATGGCACAGGCAGACGTACATGGTGCAAGCCTCAGGTGAATCTCCGATAGCGTCATCATGCAGCAAATGAGAATAATTGTCAATAATGTTCGTAATGCGCTGGCTGTCCCGGCCAGGCGGGGGTGTGCTCAAGGCCCGCAGCTTTCAACCGATACAGCGGATAGGGCGATCCCCGCCCAATACAGGTCAGACACTCATGGATAGCCCGACCACCCTGGCAGGCTGGATAGCCTTGTTCAGCCAGGCCGAACTGCCGGTACTCAAATCCAGCGCACGCGCGCTGGACCGGCTGCGCAGCGACGAATCTGCACTGAATGCCCGTGCGGTGGCGGGCGTGGTGACCGACGACCCGCTGATGACCGTGAAATTGCTGCGTTACATGCAACTGCGCAAGCGCGCCCATCAGCAGGTCGAGTTGATCGACGTGAAGCAAACGCTGCTGATGATGGGCATGGATACGTTTTTCCGTGACGTGCCGGCCCAACCCATCGTGGAGGACATGCTGCATGGCCACATGGATGCGCTGCTGCACCTGCTGCGCACGGTCAGGCGCGCGCAGCGTTCGGCACATTACGCCTTTGACTGGGCCTTGCGCCTGCACGACCTGCATGCCGAAGAAGTGCAGGCTTCAGCCCTGCTGACGCATTCGGCCGAAATGCTGATGTGGTGCTTCAACCCCGGGCCCATGCTTGAGATTCGCCGCCGCCAGCAGGCCGATCCGGGCCTGCGCAGTGCAGAAGCGCAGAAGCAGGTGCTCGGATTCACCGGGGTGGAACTGCAACGACAACTGGCGATCGAGTGGCGCTTGCCGGAATTGCTGCTCAACCTGTTCGACCCGGCCGAGGCCCATTCACTGCGGGTGCGCAACGTGATGCTGGCGGTGAGTCTGGCGCGCCACTCGGCGGCGGGATGGGATGATGCCGCCCTGCCGGACGACTATCAGGCCATTGGTGAATTGTTGCGCATGGAACCCGACCGGGTCCGTGCACTGGTCATGCACGCGGCTGACACGCACTGACCCGGCTCAGCCGGCTTTCGAGACAAATTTTTCTGCCATCACGCGGGCGATCTGGCTGATGGCCGTCGATGCGGGGCAAGTCGGCTGCGACTGCATGAGCAACTGTCGGCGCATCACGGCCTGGCGCACTTCCGGGTCGGCCGGGATGTCGCCCAGATGGGACAGCGTGAACGGCCTGCCCAGACTGCTCACCACAAAACGGTCGAGCACCTGCTGCAACTGATGGGTGATGGCGACACCGGATCCCGCCCGGGTTGTCTGGTTCACGACGAGCCGCACCCGGTCACGCTGCTGTTGCCCGACGAGAACCTTGATCGTGGCGTAGGCGTCGGTGAGCGAAGTCGGTTCCGGCGTGGCCACCATCAGGACTTCCGAGGCGAGCGACACGGCGAACAGCACCACGTCCGATATGCCTGCGCCGGTATCGAGCACGATCACGTCAAAACGCGGCACCAGGCTGTGCACCACCCGCAGGAACTCGCCGCGCACCTCGGGCGTGAGCCGGGAATACTCGACCATGCCCGATCCTGCCAGCAAGACCGAAAATCCGCCGGGGGCAGGCAGGATCGCCTCGTCCAGCGTGGCCTTGCCGGTAAACACATCGTGCAGGGTGAGCTTGGGGTAGAGGTTCAGCACCACGTCGAGATTGGCCAGGCCCAGGTCGGCATCGAGCACCAGCACCCTGAGCCCGCGTTTGGCGAGTGCAGCGGCCAGGTTGGCCGACACAAAGGTTTTGCCGACGCCGCCCTTGCCGCTGGTGACGGCGATGACCTTGCCTATGGGTTGCACAGGCGGGTTGTCGGCCGCATCGGGCGCGGCAGGCGTGAGGGTTGCATTCATGCGTTGACTCGGGTGGGGGCGGGGCCGGGCAGAGCCAGTTCATCCAGTTCGAGCTGGCTGAAAAGCAGGCCTTTTTCCTCGGCGCTGACGGCCAGTTCGCGCGGCTGATCCAGGCATACGCGATTGCGGCCCTCGGTCTTGGCACGGTAGAGCTGCTGGTCAGCACGCTCGATCCAGAGGTCGGCGGTCGAGCGCACCCACTCCGGTGCGTAGGCCCCGCCGATGCTGATGGTGGCGGAGAGCGTCTGCAACGGAGCGACATCGATGGCGAGCGCGGCCACGCCGGCCCGGATGCGTTCCGCCACGGCCCGGCCGAATGCCGGGCGGCAGTGCGGCAGGATCACGGCGAATTCCTCGCCGCCGTAGCGTGCCACGGTGTCCACAGGGCGCACGCATCGGGCCAGACAGTCGGCGATGGCGCGCAGTACCTGATCGCCGGCCAGATGGCCGTGCGTGTCGTTGATGGACTTGAAATGGTCGATGTCGAGCAGCAGGAGCAGGACTGAATCGCCCGAACGCGCCACAGTCTCGATGGCACGCGCCAGCACGCCGTGAAAATGGCGGCGATTGCCCAGCCCGGTGAGGGGATCCTTCAGGGACAGGTCACACAGGCCATCGATGACGCGTTGCAGGTAATGCACTGCGGATTCGTCAGTCTCGCGGTCGCCGTTCTGCGCATCATGTTCGAGCAGGGCGCGGGCATCGTCGAGTTGCAGGGCGTGCAGGTCGACGAGCGAATCGGGAGGCAATGACGTCAAGACGGTGAAACCGGGCTGTCAACGGAATGGCCCGAGTATGTGGGGATTGCGGGCAATGAGCAAGCCCGGGCGACGCGAAGGATGCGCCCGGGCCTGTCCCCGTCAGGCGGCGCTGCCAAAACCCCGGTCGGTGGCGAGAAAGGGCGCTTTCAGGCCGGCCAGACGACAGCTCTGGGCGATGGGCCCGGCCGGAAACAGGGTGTAAAGGAACTTGAGGCCGCCCTGGGCATGGAAATGCTCGTCCAGGGCGTCGTGCAGGGCGCGCAGGCTGATCGGGCCGAGGTCCTGATGGCGTGCGTAATAGTGGTGCAGTGCGCGGATCACCTCCCAGTGGTCGGCGGTCAGCAACAGCTCTTCTTCGCGGGAGATGCGCTCGGCATCGACGCGCGTCCAGTCGAACGGCGCGTCGGGGAATTGTGGATCGGTGGCGGCGTCGCGCAGCCAGGATGTGATGTCGGTTGAAAGGTGCAGCATGGCGGGCTCCTCATGGGGTTTGTCCAGACTCTCAGCGTAGGCCAGACCGGGGCGGGCACAAGCAGATTCCCCTGATGGGGAGCGTGGCCTCGTGGATAATGCCGCCGCATGAATGCGGTTCCCTACTGGCGGCTGTCAGGCTTCTATTTCTTCTACTTTGCCTTTGTCGGGGCGATGTCGCCGTTCTGGGGGCTGTACCTGCAATCGCTGGCGTTCAGCGCCGTCGAGATCGGCGTGCTGATGTCGCTGCTGCAGGTGATGCGGATATTTGCCCCCAATATCTGGGGCCACATCGCCGACCGTACCGGCCGCCGCACGGCCATCGTGCAACTGGCGGCCTTTGGCAGCGTGCTGGCGTTCATCGGCGTGTTCTTCGGCAGCAGTTTCTGGTGGATGTTTGCGGTGATGGCGGCACTGAGCTTCTTCTGGAGCGCCTCGCTGCCGCTGGTCGAGGCCATGACCCTGTCGCATCTGGGGGACCATATCGGCGCGTACGGTCGGGTTCGGCTGTGGGGGTCGATCGGCTTCATCGTCATGGTGGTGGGGCTGGGCTATGCCTTCGACGCGGTGTCGATCGCCTGGTTGCCCTGGGCCGTGCTGACGGTGATGCTGGGCATCGCGGTGTTTGCACGGGTGATCCCCGAAGCAGAAATCCTTGCCCATCCCAGTGATGCCCATTCCATCTGGGTCATCGTCAAGCGTCCGGAAGTGGCGGCGCTGCTCGTGGCCTGCCTGCTGATGGCGTTTACCCACGGGCCGTACTACACCTTTTATTCGATTTATCTGGTCGACCATGGCTACGACAAGTCCACGGTGGGCTGGCTGTGGGCACTGGGCGTGCTCTGTGAAATCGGCATCTTCCTGGTCATTCCGCGCATTTTTGCCCGGGTGACGCCCCACACGCTGATCCTGGCCAGCTTCGCGCTGGCGGTGCTGCGCTTTCTCTTGATTGCCTGGGGCGTGGAATCACCCTGGGTGGTGTGGGGCGCGCAGACACTGCATGCCTTTACCTTTGGCACCTATCACGCGGCGGCGGTGGCGCTCATCCACCAGCATTTCCGGGGGCGGCACCAGGCGCGGGGGCAGGCGCTCTACACCAGCCTGTCGTACGGTGTGGGCGGCACCCTGGGCGGGCTGGTCAGTGGCGTGACCTGGGAAGGCCTGGGTGCGGACTGGACCTTTACCCTGGCGGCGGGAAGTGCCGCGCTGGCCTGGGGGGTGTATGCGCTGGCGGGCAGACCCCGTTCGCGGCATGAGGGTAAACCGGCCAAGCTATGAAATAATTCGGCTTTTCCGCTGATTGTCACGGTCTACGCATGCCCGGCCTTACCCTGTTCCAGAAATTGTGGGATGCCCACGTCGTCCACGTCGAACCCGATGGCCAGACGCTGCTCTACATCGACCGCCATCTGGTGCACGAAGTCACCAGCCCCCAAGCGTTCGAGGGGCTGAAACTGGCGCACCGCACGCCGCGCCGCGTGGATGCCGCTGTCGCCGTGCCCGACCACAACGTGCCGACCACCGACCGCTCGCAGGGCATCGCAGACCCGGTGTCGCGCCTGCAGGTGGAAACGCTGGACGCCAACTGCGCCACTTTCGGCATCCGTGAATTCAAGATGGGCGACATCCGCCAGGGCATCGTCCACGTCATCGGTCCGGAAGAAGGGCTCACGCTCCCCGGCATGACTGTCGTCTGCGGCGACTCGCACACCTCCACTCATGGCGCGTTCGGCGCGCTGGCCTTCGGTATCGGCACCTCGGAGGTCGAGCATGTGCTCGCCACGCAATGCCTGTGGCAGAAGCCGTCGAAGACCCTGCTGATCAAGGTCGAGGGTGTGCTGGGACGGGGCGTCACCGCCAAGGACATCGCGCTCGCGGTGATCGGCAAGATCGGCACGGCTGGCGGTACCGGCTATGCGATGGAATTCGGCGGCTCGGCCATACGCGGCCTGTCGATGGAAGGCCGCATGACGCTGTGCAACATGGCGATCGAAGCCGGCGCGCGCGCGGGCATGGTTGCTGTCGACGACACCACGATCGAATATGTGAAGGGCCGTCCCTTTGCCCCGACGGGCGCAGCCTGGGATCAGGCCGTGACCTGGTGGAAAACGCTGCATTCCGACGCCGACGCCGTGTTTGACAGCGTGGTCGAGCTCGACGCCGCCACCATCGAACCCCAGGTGACCTGGGGCACGTCGCCCGAGATGGTCACCACCGTGCATGGCCGCGTGCCCGATCCCGCCGCTGCGCCCAGCGAGGTGAAGCGCCACGACTGGACGCGCGCGCTGGAATACATGGGGCTGACGGCCGCCACCCCCATCGAGGCGATCAGTATCGACAAGGTCTTCATCGGTTCCTGTACCAATTCCCGCATCGAAGACCTGCGCGAGGCCGCTGCCGTGGTCAAGGGCCGCAAGAAGGCCGCCACGGTGAAGCTGGCAATGGTTGTCCCCGGTTCGGGCCTGGTGAAGCAGCAGGCCGAGGCCGAAGGCCTGGATCGCGTATTTCTCGATGCCGGTTTCGAATGGCGCGAACCGGGCTGCTCGATGTGCCTGGCAATGAACGCCGACCGGCTGGAGCCGGGCGAGCGTTGCGCCTCGACCAGTAACCGCAATTTCGAAGGCCGGCAGGGGCAGGGCGGCAGAACCCACCTGGTCAGCCCCGCCATGGCTGCCGCTGCCGGGATCGCCGGGCATTTCGTCGATGTACGCACTTTTTAATCAACAGGAGAACACCATGAAACCGATGATTGCCGCATTGATGGCCGCCATGCTGACGCTGGCCGGATGCAATACCGTACAGGGCATGGGCCAGGACATCCAGAAGGCCGGCGGCGCGATCGAGCGCGCGGGAAGCAAATAAAGTGCAGGCATTCACCACGCTGAACGGCCTGGTGTGTCCGCTCGACCGGGCCAACGTCGACACCGATGCCATCATTCCCAAGCAGTTCCTGAAGTCGATCAAGCGGT
>JBEQCD010000018.1:0-33721 GCA_041639515.1 Hydrogenophilales bacterium
CATGATCGATGCCCACGCGCACTACGCCCTGCCCGACAGCCTGGTCTTCTCGCCCGAAGCCGTGCTCGCGCTGCTGGACAGCGCCGGCGTGTCACGCCTGGTCGTCACCAGCCAGCCGCCCGCTCTCGCCCAGACGCTGTACCGACATGCCCCTGCGCGCATCCTGCCGCTGCTGGGTGTGTACGATCACGGCCTCGGCAAGGCCCGCTGGGTGCACGACGCCACCCTGCCGGCGCGCGTCGAGGCTGCGCTCGACGCCGACCGCTGGGCCGGGCTTGGCGAGCTGCATCTCTTTGCCGCCGACGCGCAGCAGCCGGTGTTCGAGGCACTGGTGAAACTGGCGGCACAGCAGCAGCTCGTCCTGCTGCTGCACGGTGACGCGGACATCGTCCGCCATGCCTTCGCCATCGCGCCGGGCGTGCGCATCCTGTGGGCGCACCTCGGCACCGAGCCGCGACCCGAAGCTCTCGAACCCCTGCTGGCGCAGTATGCCCAGCTCTGGATCGACACCTCGGTGCGCGACGAACGCATCGCGCCCGATGGCCGGCTGCTGCCCGAATGGCGCGCCCTGTTCGAACGTCATCCCACGCGCTTTGTCGCTGCCGTAGACACCTTCAGCACGCATCGCTGGCACCACTACGGCGAGGTCGTCGACGCCATCCGCCACTGGACCGGCAGCCTGCCGCCCGGGTTGCAGCGCCGTCTGCTGCACGACAATGCCGCGCAGCTGTTCGACGCGTTTCCCGCCGCGCCCGGCCACCCGTAGAATGCTTCCGTTTCCCCAACGGAGCCTTACGATGTCACGCCTGTTGTTCCTTCCCGCCCGATTCCTGTCCGCCGGGCTCGTCGCCGGCTTCCTTGCCCTTGGCATCTCCGGTTGCGGGGCCAGCGAACCCGGCAAGCAATCCGTCTCCACCGCGCCGGCCGCCGGCCAGTCGCCCAACCCGCGTGTGCAGATCGAGACCAGCATGGGCAAGATCGTCGTCGAGCTCTTCCCCGCCCAGGCACCCCAGTCGGTGGGGAATTTCCTCAACTACGCGCAGAGCGGTTTCTACGACGGCCTGATCTTTCACCGTGTCATCCCCGGCTTTATGATCCAGGGCGGCGGCATGACCCCCGGCATGGCCGAAAAACCCAACAACGCGCCCGTCCGCAACGAAGCCGACAATGGCCTGAAGAACCTGCGCGGCACGCTCGCCATGGCACGCACCATGGACCCGCACTCGGCCTCGTCGCAGTTCTTCATCAACGTCGCCGACAACTACGCCCTCAACCATCGCGGCCAGAGCGTCGAAGGCTGGGGCTATGCCGTGTTCGGCCAGGTGGTCGATGGCATGGACGTGGTCGACGCCATCGTCGCCGTGCCGCGCGGCCGCGCCGGCCCGCACGACGACGTGCCGAAGACGCCGGTCGTGATGCAGCGGGTGAGCGTGCTGCCTGCCGCTGCCGCCTCATCCAACGCCCAGCCCTGAGGTCTGCCCTGCACCCCACCCGCACCCTCTTCGCACTCGCCGCGCTCGCCCCCGTCATCCTGGTGCTCGGCCTGATCGTCGGCGCACTGCCCGATGATCAGGCACTGGCGATGCAGATTCTCACCCAGCTGCGCGGCCCGCGCGTCGCCGCCGCCTTCGCCTGCGGCGGTCTGCTCGCGCTCGCCGGCGTGTTGATGCAGACCCTGTTCCGCAATCCGCTCGCCGAACCTTATCTGCTCGGCGCGTCCGGCGGCGCGGGCTTCGCCGCCCTGCTCGGCATGGCGGCCGGGCTGGCGTGGCCGTGGGTCTCGCTCGCCGCCTTCGCCGGCAGCCTCGGCGCACTCGCGCTCGCCGCCGCGCTGGGCGGCCATATGCTCGCACGCGACCACACGCCGCTGCTGCTCGCCGGTGTCATGCTTGCCGCCGGCTTCGGCGCGCTCATCTCGCTGGTGCTCTCCATCGCGCCGGCCGAACGCCTGCCCGGCATGCTGTTCTTCCTGATGGGTGACCTGGCCTGGGCCGACCGGCCCGGCCTGCTGTGGATCGCCCTCGCCATCGCCAGCCTCGCCGCGTTCACGCTCGCGCGCCGGCTCGACGTGCTGCAACTCTCGCCGCTCAAAGCCGCCTCGCTGGGCGTCTCCGTCGCGCCCACGCGCTGGATGCTGTTCGCGCTCGCCGGTGCCTGCACCTCGCTCGTCGTCGCCCAGGCCGGCAGCATCGGCTTCGTCGGCCTCATGGTCCCGCACGCCCTGCGCCGCCTCGGCCTCGTCAGCCATCGCCTGCTGCTGCCTGCCGCCGCACTTGCCGGCGGCAGCCTGCTGGTGCTCGCCGATGCGCTGGCCCGCACCGTGCTCGACCCGCGCGAACTCCCGGTCGGTGTACTCACCGCCCTGATCGGCGTGCCGGTGATGTTGTGGCTGCTACGCAAACCCGCATGAATGCGCGCGCAACCCTGCTTGCCCGACAGTTCGTGCTGTGCGCAGGCCAGCGCACGCTCGTCGAGACACTCGATCTTTCCCTGACACCGGGCGAAGTCCTCGGCATCCTCGGCCCCAACGGTGCCGGCAAGTCCACTCTGCTGGCGACGCTGGCCGGGCTGACCGAACCGGCGACCGGCACGGTTGAGCTCGACGGCACGCCAGTCGTGCAACTGGCCCCGCTGGACCGTGCGCGCACCATTGCGCTGCTACCGCAGGACGAAGCCGGCGGCTATTTCGGCAGCGTGGCGGACTTCGTGGCGCTCGGACGGTTTCCCCATGGCGATGCCCACCTCGATGTCGCCCCCTGGCTCGCGGCGTGGGAGCTGAGCGCGCTGGCCACACGCCCGCTCGCGACCCTCTCGGGCGGCGAACGCCAGCGCGCACGTCTGGCGCAGCTGGCCGCGCAGGAAGCCGGCATCGTGCTGCTCGACGAGCCGCTGACGCATCTGGATCCCGCGCATCAGGCGGCGCTGCTCGCCTGGACGCGCGCCGAGGCTGAACGCGGCCGCACACTGGTGCTGACGCTGCACGACCCCAACTGGGCGGCCTGCCACTGCGACCGGCTGCTGTTCCTGCTCGGCGACGGGCGCTGGCAGCTGGGCACCCCCGCCGAACTGCTCACCCCCGCCTCGCTCGAAGCCTTGTACGGGCCCGGCACGGCCGCGCTGTGGCAACGGGGCACTCCGAACCAGCCTGTATAATCCGGCTTTGCCTGAACCGCCCCGTCCCCGCGCATTTCATGATCCGACGCATCATCAGCAAGGTTTTCGGCCGCAAGCGACGCGCTTCCGGCACCGGCGCGCGCATCCTGCCGCACGCCGAGCACGGCATTCAAAAGAACGGCATCGATGATTGCGCACTCAAGGTGTGCGAAACACTGGGCTCGGCAGGTTTCAAGGGCTATGTGGTGGGCGGTGCCGTGCGCGACCTGCTGCTCGGCCTGACCCCCAAGGATTTCGACGTGGCCACCGACGCCACGCCCGAGCAGGTGCGCAAACTGTTCCGCCGCTCGCGGCTGATCGGCCGCCGCTTCCAGATTGTGCACGTGATGTGCGGCCGCGAAACCATCGAGGTCACCACCTTCCGCGCCAACGGCCAGAAGGAAAGCGAAGAGGAAGACGAACGCCCGACCGACGAGCACGGTCGCCTGCTCTCCGACAATGTGTTCGGCAGCATGGCCGACGACGCGGCGCGGCGCGATTTCACCATCAACGCACTGTATTACGATCCCCTGCGCGAAGAAGTACACGATTACTTCGACGGCGTGGCCGACTGCAAGCAGCGCGTGCTGCGCATGATCGGCGACCCCGAGACGCGTTACCGCGAAGACCCGGTACGCATGCTGCGTGCGGCGCGCTTTGCTGCCAAGCTCGACTTCCGCCTTGACGACGCAACGCGCGCGCCCGTCGCCAAACTGGCGCCGCTGCTGGCCAACATTCCCCGCGCGCGCATTTTCGACGAAGCCCTGAAACTGCTGCTGTCCGGCCATGCGCTCGCCGGGGTGCATCAGTTGCGCGCCGAAGGCCTGCACCACGGCATGCTGCCGCTGCTTGACACCATCCTCGACGATCCGACCGGCGAACGCTTCATTACCGCCGCGCTGAAAAGCACCGACCAGCGCATCCAGTCCGACCGGCCGTCCTCGCCGGCCTTCCTGTTTGCCACCCTGCTGTGGCCGCAGGTGGTCACCCGCTGGCACGCCCTCGAAGCTACCGGCGAAAAGCCGCAGCCGGCCCTGTTCCTGGCGATGGACGACGTGCTCGATGCGCAGCGCAACCAGCTCGCGATCCCGCGTCGCTACGACGGCATGATGAAGGAAATCTGGGCCCTGCAGCCGCGCTTCGAACAGCGTGGCGGGCAGCGTCCGTATCGCCTGATGGAGCATCCGCGCTTTCGCGCCGCCTACGATTTTCTGCTGCTGCGCGCCGAATCCGGCGAGGTCGAGCGTGAACTCGGTGAATGGTGGACGCGCTTCCAGGAAGTAGACGACGACGAACGCAGCGCCATGCTGATGGCCGACAGCGGCCCGAAACCCCGTCGCAAACGCCGTCGCCGCAAACCGGGCGAATCATCCGGCAACGAGGCGCAACCGGCATGACCGTCCTTGCCACCGTCGGGCTCGGGGCCAATCTCAACGACCCGGCGGCGCAGGTCGAATACGCGCTTGCCGAACTCGACCGCCTGCCGCACACCCGCCTCGTCGCACGCTCGGGCCTCTATGCCTCAGCACCGGTCGGATATGTCGACCAGCCGGATTTCGTCAACGCCGTGGCGCAGGTGGAAACCGCGCTCGCGCCACGTGCGCTGCTCGCCGCGCTGCTGGACATCGAACACCGGCACGGGCGCGAACGCAGCTTTCGCAACGCCCCGCGCACGCTCGATCTCGACCTGCTGCTCTACGGCAACGCGCGCTTCCACGAAGACGGCCTCTCCCTGCCGCATCCGCGCATGCATGTGCGGGCCTTTGTGCTGCTGCCGCTGATCGAGATCGCGCCCGACACGCTGATCCCCGGCATCGGGCGCGCAGCCGATCAGCTTGCAGCGTGTGCCGACCAGAGCGTGGTTCCCCTCCCGCCGCTTGCCGCTGTCGTCAACGCATGAGTCTTGAACGGTATCGCTACCTCGTGGTCGAGGGGCCCATCGGAGTGGGCAAGACCAGCCTCACCCACAAGCTCGCCGAGCGCATGAATGCCGACACCCTGCTGGAAAACGCGGACGATAATCCCTTTTTGCCGCGCTTCTACCAGGAACCGCGCCGCTACGCGCTGGCCACCCAGCTGCATTTCCTGTTCGACCGCACGCGCCAGTTGCGCGACCTGGCGCAGGGCGACCTGTTCCGCGCCGGGACGGTGTCGGATTTCCTCATCGACAAGGACATGCTGTTCGCGCGCCTGAACCTGGACGACGACGAATTCGAGCTGTACCAGAAGGTTTACAACGACCTCGCGCCGCAGGCCCCCACCCCCGACCTGGTCATCTATCTCCAGGCCCCGCTCGACACCCTGCAGGCCCGCGTCAACCGGCGCGGCATCGAATTCGAACGCGGCATGGACGCGGGCTATCTGCAGCGGCTGGCCAACAGCTACAGCGAATTCTTTCATCGCTACGACGCCGCGCCGCTCCTGATCGTGAACACCGCCAACCTGAACTTTGCCGAAAGCGACGCCGACTTCGAACTGCTCGTCGAACGCATCGGCAAGCTGCGCGGTCCGCGCGAGTTCTTCAGCCGCGCCGCCTGACATGCGCACCACGCTTACCACCCTGAAAGGCATGCGCGAACGCGGCGAGAAAATCGCCGTGCTCACCTGCTACGACGCCAGCTTTGCCCGCGCGCTCGACACCGCCGGCGTGGAGGTACTGCTGGTGGGCGATTCGCTCGGCATGGTGATCCAGGGCCACGATTCGACACTGCCGGTGAAGCTCGCCGAGATGAGCTACCACACGCGTTGCGTCGCCGCCGGCACCGAACGCGCCTTCATCGTGGCCGACCTGCCCTTTGGCAGCTATCAGCCTTCCACCGCGCACGCCTTCTCGGCAGCCGCGCGGCTGATGGCGGCGGGCGCGCACATGGTCAAGCTCGAAGGCGGCGCGCCCATGCTCGAAACCGTCGCATTCCTCACCGCACGCGGCATACCGGTTTGCGCGCACCTGGGCCTGTTGCCGCAGTCGGTCAACCAGCTCGGCGGCTACAAGGTGCAGGGACGCGACGATAGCACGGCCACCCAGCTGATCGCCGACGCCCGCGCACTGGAAGCCGCCGGGGCCGGACTCATCGTGCTGGAAATGGTGCCCGCCCCCCTCGCCCGGGCAGTGACCGACGCGCTGACGATTCCCACCATCGGCATCGGTGCAGGGGCAGACTGCTCGGGCCAGGTGCTGGTGCTTTACGACATGCTGGGGCTGTACCCCCGCGCACCGAAATTCTCGAAGAACTTCCTGGCCGGCGCGGACAGTATCGAGGCTGCCGTACAGGCTTACGTGGCTGCGGTGAAAGGCGGCAGCTTCCCGTCAGCCGAACATGCGTTTTGATGGGCGATGATGCATTTCAACAAACAGGAGGACGGGAGATAAGGTCTTGACCCACACGCCTGTCCTCCTGTCCTCTTTGTAAACTCCATGCGCCTCATCCACACTGCCGCCGACCTGCGTGCCGCACTCGCCGACGCGCATGACACCGTCTTCGTGCCCACCATGGGCAACCTGCACGCCGGGCACGTTTCGCTGGTGGAAACCGCCCGGCAGCGGGGCCAGCCTGTGGTCGCCAGCATCTTCGTCAACCCCTTGCAGTTTGGCGCGGGCGAGGATTTCGAGCGCTATCCGCGCACCCTGGAGGCCGACTGCGACAAGCTCGCCGCCGCGGGCTGCGACCTGCTCTTTGCGCCCGGGGTGGACGAGATGTATCCGAGCCCACAGACCTTCACGGTGAAAGTGCCGGCATCGATTGCCGACGATCTGTGCGGCGCGTTCCGTCCGGGCCATTTCGACGGCGTCGCCACCGTGGTGCTCAAGCTGTTCAACCTGGTGCAGCCGCGCGTGGCGGTGTTCGGCAAAAAGGATTTCCAGCAGCTACGCGTGATCCGCGATCTGGTGCAGCAGTTCAACCTGCCGATCGAGATCGTGGCGGGGGCCACGCTGCGCGAGGCGGATGGCCTCGCCATGAGCTCACGCAACGGCTATCTCACCCCTGTCGAACGGGCACAGGCTCCGCAACTGCATCGTGAACTGGCCACGCTGGCCGCAGCTGTCGGGGCGGGCGAGCGCGCCTACGACACTCTGGTTGCAACCGCCCGTCGCCGCCTCAACATGGCAGGCTGGCGCGTGGACTACATCACGGTTCGTGACGCGGCGACATTGACGGCCCCCACGGTGGCCACGACCCACGCCGTGGTGCTGGGTGCCGCCTGGCTCGGCAAGACACGCCTGATCGACAATCTCGAATGTGCCCTGCCCAATTTGCCCTTGGGCGATCCCGGCTGACGTTTTATAATATGCAGCCTTGCTTATGAAGGGCGCCGTCATGCAAAGAACGATGCTCAAATCCAAGTTGCACCGGGCGACCGTCACGCATTCCGAACTGCATTACGAAGGTTCGTGCGCAATCGACGAAGCCCTGCTCGATGCAGCGAACATCCACGAATACGAACAGATCCAGATCTACAACATCACCAATGGTGCGCGCTTCACCACGTACGCCATCCGTGCTGCGCGCGATTCCGGGATCATTTCGGTGAACGGGGCCGCGGCTCACCAGGCCAACCCGGGCGATCTCGTGATCATTGCCACCTACGCGGTCTACAACGAGATCGAACTGGCGCGCTACGAACCCGAACTGGTGTACGTCAACGCCGACAACCGCATTGTGGATACGCGCCAGACGATTCCTGTCCAGGCCGCGTAATCACCCTGCACTGCCAACAAAAAAGGCCGGGAATCCCGGCCTTTTTTGCGTGTGCGCCCACCCGGGGCGCAGCGTACAGATTACTTCTTGGCACCCGTCACTTCGATGTCGACGCGGCGGTTCGGTGCCAGGCAAGCCTTAAGCGCTTCCTTGGGCTGGGCCATGTCGCAGTTGACCACGGGCTGGGTATCACCCACTCCAGCCGTGGTGAAGGACTTGGCTTTGACACCTTTCGACTTGAGGTAGCTTGCCACGGCATTGGCGCGGGCCAGCGACAGCTTCTTGTTGGCGGCAGCCTTGCCCATCTTGTCGGCATGACCGGTCACCTTGATGGTGTCGATGGCACCGAAGGCCTTGGCCTTGGCGACCAGATCGTCGAGCTTGGCACGGCCTTCTGCGGTGAGGTCCTTGACCGAGGATTTGCCGGTCTTGAAGAGGGCATCGCCACCCAGGCTCAGGGTCGAGGGTGCGCCCGCCTGCACGGCAAAGGGCGCAGGCGCGGCAGGGACTGCGGCGGGCGCAGCAGGCGACGCTGCGTAGGCATTGGTCCCGGGCATGGCAAACGGCATGCTCATGGTCGGCATGGTGGGCATGCCGCCGAACATGTTCATCATGCTGAACCAGGTGCTGGGGTCAAACACGTTGATGGGGCTGGCAACCGGGGCCGCACCCTGAACCTGCACCACCGGCTGGCTGGGGAACATGAAGGTGCCCCAGGTGGAGTTCGCACCGCCGACCATGTTCGGGTTCATCACGCCGCCCATCATGCTGCCGTAGAGCTGGGGGTTCATGGGGGCAAACATGAGGGACATGGCGCGCGGATCGGTCGGCGTCATCATCCATTTCATGTACAGATTGGGGTTCATCATCTGCATGCCCATGTTCATCATCTTGGGATCCATGGGGAGCATCGCCCAGCGCATCATCTTGCCGGGATCGGCCATGCTGGTCGCCATCTGGGTGTACCACATGGGGTTCATCATGGCGGTGCCCCATTTCATGTAGATGCTGGGGTCGGAGAACTGCATGAAGTTGCCGGTGGTGCCGGGCTGCATCATGGTGGTCATGGAGCGCAGCATGTTGCCCGGCTCCATCATCTGGGTGCCCATCGCCGCGATCATGGACGGGTCGCTCATGGCGTTGGTCCAGGCCGCGAATGCAGCGGGATCCTTGAAGGCCGAGGCGTTCTGGGTGAAATCGGTCATGCGACCCACCCACTGGTCGGCCGTCTTGGGAATCGCGGTCGACGCAGCCTGGGGCAGCGGCGAAGGATACGGCGTGGGCTGGGACTGGGCGTGGGCAAGGCCGCCGGCAAGGGCGAGCGACACGGCAAGGGTGAGCGACTGGGTCTGCATGGAATGCTCCGGGGTGGGTATCAAGGGTAGAACGCTGGAAATCGCGCCCCCGATCAGGATAAAGCTAGTTGATCGACAGACACGGAAAATATTAGGGATTGATTATATAGCAAACCCCCACCTTTCCGCCCAGGGCACCCCGGCACAGGGCGACTGAATGCGACACCCGTTGCCAAACCGCGACAGTACAAAACACCCAGTCCGCACCGCACGGTACGGAACTGTTGCTAGCTGCGCTTGAGTTTCCAGATATCGCTGTTGTACTCGGCCATGGTGCGGTCGGTGGAGAAGAACCCGGACGAGGCGGTATTGAGGATGCTCATGCGCGTCCACCCCGCCGTGTCCTGCCAGGCCGCCGCTACCCGTTCCTGCGCCTCCACGTAGCTGGTGAAGTCGGCCAGGACCATCCAGGGATCGTGCGGGCTCAGCAGGGCCCCAATGATGGAATCGAAAATGCCGGGTTCACAGGCATTGAAATGGCCCGAAGCGATGAGGTCGATCACCTCGCGCAGCGCCGGATCGTGGTCCATGTAGGACAAGGGCTGGTAGCGCGGGCGCAGCGCGTCCACTTCCTCGGCGCGCAGGCCGAACAGGAAGAAATTCTCTTCGCCGACGTTTTCCATGATCTCGATGTTGGCACCGTCGTAGGTGCCGATGGTGAGCGCGCCGTTCATCATGAACTTCATGTTGCCGGTGCCCGAGGCTTCCTTGCCGGCGGTGGATATCTGTTCCGAGAGGTCGGTCGCGGGCGCGATGATTTCCATGCTGGACACGCGATAGTTGGGCAGGAAAGCCACCTTCAGGCGGCCGTCCACGTCAGGATCGTGATTCACCACCTCGGCCACGCTGTTGATGAGCTTGATGATGCGCTTGGCCATGAAATAACCCGGTGCAGCCTTGCCGCCGATCAGCACGCAGCGGTTGGCCCAGCCATCGAGCTTGCCCTTCTTGATGCGGTTGTAGAGATGGATGACGTGCAGCACATTGAGCAGCTGCCGCTTGTATTCGTGGATGCGCTTCACCTGCACGTCGAACAGCGCATCCGGATCGAAGTCCACGTTGCACTCGGCCTTGACCAGCGCCGCGAGGCGTTCCTTGTTGGCCCGCTTCACGGCCCGCCAGTCGGTGTGGAATTTCTTGTTCTTGGCTGCGGCCAGGGGTTTGAGTTTTTCCAGTTCGGACAGGTCGGCCACCCAGTCCTCGCCGATCTTGCTGGTGATGAGCGCGCTCATGCCGGGGTTGGCGTGCGCCACCCAGCGACGCGGGGTGACGCCGTTGGTCTTGTTGTTGAATTTTTCCGGCCACAGTTCGTAGAAATCGAGAAACAGGCCGTCCTTCAGCAACTGCGAATGCAGGGCCGCCACGCCGTTGACCGAGAAGCTGCCGACGATGGCGAGCCAGGCCATGCGCACCTGTTTGGCGTGGCCTTCCTCAATGATGGACATGCGCCGCTGGCGATCCATGTCGCCCGGCCATTTCATCGACACCTCGCGCAGGAAGCGCGCGTTGATTTCGTAGATGATCTCCAGCAGCCGGGGCAGCAGGCGCTCGAACAGGGCCACCGGCCAGCGCTCCAGCGCCTCGGGCAGCAGCGTGTGATTGGTGTAGGCCATGCAGCGGGTGGTGATCGCCCAGGCCGCATCCCATTCCATGTCTTCCAGATCCATCAGGATGCGCATCAGCTCGGCCACGGCAATGGTGGGATGCGTGTCGTTCATCTGGAACACGTTGTCTTCGGCAAATTTCATCAGGTCCGTATTACCTGCCGCGCGCCATTGCCGCAGCGCATCCTGCAGGCTGGCCGACGCCAGGAAATACTGCTGGCGCAACCGCAGCTCCTTGCCGTTCTCGCTGCTGTCGTTGGGGTAGAGCACCATCGATATGTTCTCGGCCGTGTTCTTGGCGGTGACCGATTCGATGTAGCTGCCGGCGTTGAATTCGTTGAGGTCGAATTCATCGGTGGCCGCCGCCTTCCACAGGCGCAGCGTGTTGACCGCGTGGTTGCGGTAGCCGGTGATCGGCATGTCGTAGGGAATCGCCAGCACGTCGCGGGTGTCGACCCAGCGCACGCGTTCCGCTCCGGTTTCGTCCCGGTAGTGCTCGGTGCGGCCGCCGAAGGGCACGCGGCGGGTGAACTCGGAACGCTCGACTTCCCACGGGTTGCCGTCGCGCAGCCAGTTGTCAGGCTCCTCCACCTGGTAGCCGTTTTCGATGTGCTGGCGGAACATGCCATATTCGTAGTGCAGGCCGTAGCCCATCACCGGCAGGTCGAGGCTGGCGCAGCTGTCCATGAAGCAGGCGGCGAGCCGGCCGAGGCCGCCATTGCCCAGACCCGCATCCGGCTCTTCCTCGGCGATGGTTTCGAGCGTTTGCGAAAAACCCTGCAAAGCCGTGCGCGAGGCCTCGTCCAGCCCGAGGTTGAGCACGTGGTTGGACAGCGCGCGGCCGATCAGGAATTCCAGCGACAGATAGTAGGCGCGCCGGTTGCCCGGCACATCGCGGCGCGCATAGGTGTTCATCCAGTCGGTCATGATGCGGTCGCGCAGCGTCCACGCCAGCGCCTGGTAGGTGTAGACCGGCGGGCAGCCCTGGAAACGGCCGAGATGGTAGTACTGGTAACGCTCGAAATCCTGGGTAACGGTCCCGGCATCACCCGACAGCGGCGTCAGCGTGGGGTTCTTGCAGGACTTGGCGGTTTTTCTGGATGGCATGGTGGGGCTCCCTTGCGTGGCAATGTTGAGTGGTGCAGATCAAATCGAGTAAAGCGAGAGATAGTGTCCAGCGCTGTCGTGCCAGTCGAAGGAACGGCCCATGCCGGCCTGCTGGATGCGCCGCCAGACGGCCGGCTGGCGATACGTCGCGATCGCGCGGTTCACGGCATCGATGAAGGCTTCGACTGTGGGCACGTCGAACACGAAGCCGTTCGCGCTGGCGTCGGCCAGCGTGGTTTCATGTGTGTCGACCACGGTGTCGGCCAGCCCACCGGTGCGGAAAACCACGGGCGGCGTGCCGTAGCGCAGGCTGTACATCTGGTTGAGACCGCAGGGCTCGAAACGCGACGGCATCAGGAAAATATCCGAGCCGGCTTCGATGGCGTGCGCCAGCGGTTCGTCATACCCGATCTCGACGAAGATACGCGTGGGATGCAACTTTGCCAGGCGCGAGAGCTTCTGCTCGTAGACTGCCTGGCCGCTGCCCAGGAACACAAAACGCGCGTCGGTCTCGGCGAGCAACACCGGCAGGGCGGCCAGCACCCAGTCGATGCCTTTCTGTTCAACCAGCCTGCCCACCAGGCCGATGAGCGGGGCCTGCAAGGTGTCGTCGTCGACGGTTTCGAGAAAGCGTCCGAGCAGCGCCTGCTTGTTGCGGCGCTTGCCGGGATTGATGCGGCTCATCGAATAGTGCGCGGGCAGAAAGGCATCGGTCGACGGGTTCCAGATCGAGGTGTCGATGCCGTTGAGGATGCCGTGCAGCTTGTACTGCCGGGACAGCAGCAAACCATCGAGGCCGTAGCCGTATTCCGGCGTGCAGATTTCCTGCGCGTAGGTGGGCGATACCGTGGTCACGGCGTCGGCATAGACGATGCCCGCCTTCAGCATGGAAAAGCCGCCGTGGAACTCCGCCCCTTCGGCTGACCACCAGTGGCTGGGCAAGTGCAGGCGCACGAAATCGCCATGCGCGAAATAGCCGCCGTAGGCCAGGTTATGGATGGTGAACACGGTCTTCGGCCGGGTCGGCACATCAGCGAGGAAAGCCGCCACCAGGCCGGTTTGCCAGTCGTGCGCGTGAACCACATGCGGTTGCCAGTCGAGCTCCAGCGCATCCTGAGCCAGTTGCGCCGCCACCCGCGCGAACACGGCAAATCGCTCGGCGTTGTCCGGCCAGTCCTGTCCGCTGGCGTTGACGTAGGGGTTGCCCGGGCGGTCGAACAACGGCGGGCAATCGACGATCCACAACGGAAAAGTGAAATCCGGGTGCCGGGTTTCGAGGATGCGCGCCGACAGGATGCCTTCCGCGCCGCGCACATCCAGCCAGCCCAGGATGCGCACCTGGTCAAGCTGGCGCAGCAGGGAACGGTAGCCCGGCAACAACAGCCGGATATCGGCACCGCGCGCCGCCAGGGCGTGCGGCAGGCTATAGGTCACGTCGCCCAGGCCGCCGGTCTTCACCAGCGGGTAGGCTTCGCTTGCCACAAACAGGGTTTTCATCGCGCCGCGTTTCATTCTTTTCAGGGGCTAAAGGTCAGGGGTCAGGGTTTGTGCGGCCTTCGCCGCACCTGGTCAAAATGGGCAGAGCACACGTCCCCCTGAATCCGGCCCCTCCTTTTCAACAGGGTTTAAGAAAAATCGCGCCCAGGGGCGGCAGGGTCACTTCGATCGAATGCTCGAAATCCATCCACGGCCGCGCCTCGGGCTGCAGCGGTTTACCATTGCCCAGGTTGCTGCCGCCGTAAAACATGGAATCGGTATTGAGGATTTCGCACCACGCCGACGCCGCCGGCACGCCGATGCGATAGCCACGCCGTGGCACCGGGGTGAAGTTGAACAGTGCCACCACAGGTGCATCGCCCTCCCCGCCGTGCCGAACGAAACTCAGCACCGACTGGTCGGCATCGTGGCAATCGATCCAGCGAAAGCCGCGCGGGTCGTGGTCGAATGTGTGCAGCGCGGATTCATCCACATACAGGCGGTTGAGGTCACGCACCAGGGCGCGGAGTCCGTCGTGCGCCGGAAAGGTGGTGAGCACCCAGTCGAGCTGGCCGGCTTCTTTCCACTCGTTCCACTGGCCGAATTCACTGCCCATGAACAGCAGTTTCTTGCCGGGGTGGGCGTACTGCCAGGCGTAGAACAGCCGCAGGTTGGCAAAGCGCTGCCACACGTCGCCCGGCATCTTGTCGAGCAGGCTCTTCTTCATGTGCACGACTTCGTCGTGCGAGAGCGGCAGCACGAAATTCTCGGTCCAGGCATACATCTGGCTGAAGGTGAGCTGGTTGTGCTGGAACTTGCGGTAGACCGGATCTTTCTCGATGTAGCTCAGGCTGTCGTTCATCCAGCCCATGTTCCATTTCATGGAAAAACCCAGCCCCCCCAGTTCGACCGGCCGCGACACGGCAGGCCAGGCGGTGGATTCCTCGGCAATGGTCAGCACACCCGGAAAGCGGCCGTGCACCTCGGTGTTCATCTCGCGCAGAAAGTGGATGGCTTCGATGTTCTCGCGCCCACCGTACTGGTTGGGCAGCCATTCGCCGTGCTTGCGTGAATAATCGAGGTAGAGCATGGAGGCGACCGCGTCGACGCGCAGACCGTCGATGTGGAATGCCTCGATCCAGTACAGGGCGTTGGCGACGAGGAAATTGCGCACTTCGTTGCGGCCGAAGTTGAAGATGAGCGTGCCCCAGTCCTGGTGTTCGCCCCTGCGCGGATCCTCGTGTTCATACACGGCCTCGCCGGTAAAGCGGGCCAGCGCCCAGTCGTCCTTGGGGAAATGCGCCGGCACCCAGTCGAGCAGCACGCCGATGCCGGCCTGATGGCAGGCATCGACAAAGCCGCGAAAATCGTCGGGTGTGCCGAAGCGCGCAGTGGGCGCGTAGTAGCCGGAGATTTGATAGCCCCACGATGCGTCGAGCGGATGCTCGGCCACCGGCAGCAGTTCGATGTGGGTGTAGCCCAGGTCGCGCACGTAGGGAATCAGCTCGGCCGACAGTTCGGCCCAGGTGTAGAAGCTGCCGTCCTCGTGACGGCGCCAGGACCCGGCATGGAGTTCGTAGACGGCAACCGGACGATGCTGCCAGTCGAACTGCGCACGCGCTGTCAGCCAGCCGCTGTCCTGCCAGGCGTAGGGCGTGGCGTCGTCGACCACCCGGCTGGTGGTTTCGGGACGCAGGAACATCTGCCGCGCGTAGGGATCGGTTTTTTTCGCGAGCTGGCCCTGGCTGCCGAGAATCTCGAACTTGTAGGCGCAGCCCGGGCCGATATCGGGAATGAAGATTTCCCATACCCCCGACGCGCCCCGACAGCGCATGGGATGGCGACGCCCGTCCCAGTCGTTGAAGTCACCGACCACGCTCACGCGCTGCACCGCCGGCGCCCACACCGCAAACTGGCAGCCGGCCACGCCATCGAGCGTTTTGAGATGGGCACCGAGCACACGCCAGATATTGAAATGCCGGCCCTCGCCAAAGAGATGCAGGTCGATTTCGCCGATCTGGGCATCGAAGGTATAGGGGCAGCGGCCGGTCTGCCAGTTGCCCACGCCCTTGTCCTGCCATTTGAGCAGCGGATGCGCCTCGCACGCTTGGCCCGCCGGCAGCGTCAGCTCGAAGCAGTCGGTGCCGGCCACCCGGATCATGCGGGTTCCGGCCAGCTCGACGGCTTCGGCCTGGGGCATGAAGACGCGCACCACCGTCGTGCCGTCTGGCTGGGGATGCACACCCAGCACCTCGAAGGGATCGTGGTGCGTGCCCGTCTGCACCCGCATGATGGGCGCGCTGATCGCAGGCAGGCTGGGACCGGGTGGGCGTTTGAGGAGGGCATTCACAGCGGGGGCGTCTTCCATCGATGGGCTTTCTGTAGTTTTTTTAGCAAACCCGGTGCCAGGTCGGGCGGCAATTGGGACCAGTCAAAACGCCAGGTCCAGTTCCCGCTCTCGGTACCGGGGATGTTCATGCGTGCGGAACTGCCAAGTCCCAGCACATCCTGCAACGGCAGAACGGCCAGGGCGGCCGCGCTGTCGAGTACGGTGGTGATCATGCTGTCGAGCATGGTCGCCGGATCGCTCACTCCCAGTTGCTGCATGGCGTACTGGCGAGCGCCGTCCGACAGCGACGCCCACCAGCCGGCAGTGGTGTCGTTGTCGTGGGTGCCGGTGTAGGCCACCGTCGCCGGGGTCATGTTCCGGGGTTTGTGCGGGTTGTCGTCATGGTCGTCGAACGAGAATTGCAGCACGGCCATGCCGGGCAGGCCAAACTTCTCCTTCAACGCCACCACGTCGGGTGTGATGATGCCCAGATCTTCCGCCACCAGGGGCAGGCGGCCCAGGGCGTCAATCAGCGCCTGGAGCAGGGCTTCGCCGGGCGCATCGACCCACACGCCCTGCATGGCGGTCGGCTCGCCGGCCGGAATCGACCAGACGGCAGCCAGCCCGCGAAAATGGTCGATCCGCACCAGATCGAACCATTCGAAATGCGCCGCCAGCCGTTGCCGCCACCAGAGAAAGCCATCGGCCTGCATGGCTGCCCAGTTGTAGTGTGGATTACCCCAGCGCTGGCCTGTCTCGGAAAAATAATCCGGCGGCACCCCGGTCACCACGGTGGGCTCGCCGGTTTCATCCAGCAGGAACAGATCACGATGCGCCCACACGTCCGCGCTGTCGTGCGCGACAAAAATCGGCATGTCGCCAAAAAACTGGATGCCGCGCATGCGCGCTGCGTCACGCAGCGCCTGCCATTGCCTGGCAGCGCGGTACTGCGCGCGCATGATCGCATCGAGCACAGGCCCGCGCTCGCGGGCAAACGCGGCCAGCGCCTCCGGCTTGCGGTCACGCAGGGGCTGCGGCCAGACGGTCCAGCTGGCCCCGCCCTGTTGCTGCTTGATCGCCATGAACAGGGCAAAATCATCCAGCCAGTGCACCTGGCTGGCATGCCACGCTTCGAAGCCGTCCTCGTCAACGCCCTCGTCGGTGAACAGGGCGGGATTGACGGCAAAAGCCGAAGCGCACTGATACGGCGACAGGCCTGCCAGCGGCAGGCCGAGCGGCAGCATCTGCCAGACACCCATCCCCGCTGCCTGCATGAAATCCAGCCAGCGCCCGGCATCGGCCAGCGTGCCCGAAGGCAGCGAGCTGGGATGCAGCAACAGGCCGGCCCGGCGCGTGGCGAGATTCATCCGGCGTTCCTGCGCATGGTGCCCGCGTTTTCCGCCCAGCCGCCGCCCTGCGACAGCGGCACATCGAGGAGCGCGGGCGGTGCCACGCCGATGAGCCGGTACAGTTCGCGCAGCTGCGTGCGATACAGGGTTTCGAAATCGGACACACTGCCCGCCGGGTTGTAATCGCCGAACCACCAGAACCAGTCCGATCCTTCGCATACTGCAAGCTGATGCAGGGCGGATTCCCGCTGCTCGAACGACAGCCGGCCGGATGCCATCACAGTATCGAAGGCGGTCTTGGCAGAGACGAGGTAATCCCAGCCGCGATTCTTGTCGTCTGAGCCAATCCAGGTGGAAAAGCTGCCGTAGACCCAGCTGCCCGCCGCCAGCCGCGCGAGCGGCTTCGCAGGCACGCTGGCTGCCTGCTCTGCAAAGGTACCGGGCTTGATCAGGCTGCGGCTCGACATCTGCGCGTACAGCGCGTCAAGAAAATGGTGGCCGTTGTCGGGGTAGTACTCCCAGGCGTTCTCGCCGTCGAGGATCACCGACACCACATGCCTGCCCGCATCCTTGCCGAAGAAGCCGGCGATGTTTTCTAGATGCTGCACAAAGTCTGCCGCCGCGTCGTCGGCGTGCCAGTCGCTGTACTTGAAGCCAATGAGGTCGGAGAGTCCATCGTCGCGGAAGAACACCCGGGTGGAATGCCCATCAATCTTCGCCGGGGCAAAGAGTCCACGCTTGCTGTGGATGTCTTCTTCCCGGACGCCGGATTTGGCGCAGCTGCCGCGCCATACGCCTTCGCCGGTGGCGGTCCAGGCAAAGCCCATTTCGTCGAGCTGGGCGAGCGCGTCCTCGCTCACCCCGCCTTCGGACAGCCACACGCCGGAAGGCTTCATGCCGAAATAGCGCTGGAACACTTCCACGCCGTGCGCCAGATGCCAGCGCGAACGCTCGGCTCCGCCGGGGTAACCCGGGGCGCGCGGTGCGGGCGCATCGGGCAATGCGTCGCGCATGTTCGCAAAGTCGTTGAGCAGCGGCACGATGGGATGGCAATACGGCGTCATCGACAGCTCGACCTGGCCGCGTTCGGCCAGCACGCGGTAGCGCGGAATCAGGCCGGCCATGCAGTGCTGCATGAGATGCAGGAGTTCGTGGCGGTCCGCCGCGCTGTAATCCTTTTCCTGCTTCATCAGGCGTTGCACCAGCGGCAGGCCGCGCAGTGAATGGCCCAGCCAGGCGAGGTGATACCAGGTGAGCAGGTCGAGAAAATACTGCTCGGACAGATAGCGCAGATGGTCTTCGAGCCCGGCGCTGCCCACACCAGCCGCGTCGGTGGCCCCGATCATGCGCAGCAGGCGATGAAAGGCGGGATAGGGATGGATCATGCGCGGCGCATGGCAGCGCTGGCAGTCCTGCACGATGCGCAGGCGACTGGCCACATCCGAGGGAATGCGCTCGATGCCGGCGAGCAGATTGAGCATGTGGTCCTGCGTAGGCTTGCCCTGGCGCAGCAAGGCATCCATCTGCTGCGCGTAGTCATCCAGCTGCTCCAGCAGCACGGGGGCAAAGTTCACCACCGCCCGCATCGCCGGATAGCGTTCGAGGTGCGCCGCCATGTCGCTGTAATCCTTGATGCCGTGCAGGTACACCCAGGGCAGGTGATAGGCACCCTTGAGGCCTTCACGGTAATACGGCTGGTGCATGTGCCAGCACAGCACCACATTGAGCGGTTTAGCCGTCATAGTCGTTGTGTAGTCTCGCGTAGAGGTTCTGTCCGAGCATGGCCGGAGTGACCAGCACGATGCCTTCGGCGGTGACGTGGAAGCGCTTGGCGTCTTCCTCGCGGTTTTCGCCGATGACCGTGCCGTCCTCGATCACGCAGCCCTTGTCGATGATGGCGCGGCTGATGCGGCAATTCCGTCCAATGCTCACCTTGGGCAGGATCACGCTGTCCTTGATGAGGCTGTAGCTTTCCACCGTGGTGGCAAAGAACAGTACCGAGCGCTTCACGCGTGCGCCGGACAGGATGCAGCCGCCGGCAATGAGCGAATCGATGGCCTCGCCGCGCCGGCCCTCATCGTCGAACACGAACTTGGCGGGCGGGTACTGTGGCTGGTAGGTCCAGATCGGCCAGTCGCGGTTGTAGAGATTGAGTTCCGGCTCCACCGAACACAGTTCCATGTTCGTCTGCCAGTAGGAATACAGCGTGCCCACGTCGCGCCAGTAGGCCGGCAGCCCTTCCCGGTTGCGGAAGGGAAAGGCCATTGCACGCGCCTCGGCAATGTTGGCGGGGATGATGTCCTTGCCGAAATCGTGCGAGGAACCGGTCTTGCCGGCATCCTCGATCAGCGTCTTGTAGAGGAAATCCTTGGAGAAGATGTAGATGCCCATCGACGCCAGCGCCACGCCCGGCTTGCCGGGAATGCAGTCTGGCTGGGCCGGCTTTTCGGTGAACTGGGTGATGCGCAGGGTCTCGTCGACCGACATCACGCCAAAGCTTCTGGCTTCTTCCTCCGAGACCTCGATCGCGCCCACGGTGAAATCCGCACCGGTCTGCACGTGGTGCAGCAGCATTTCCGAGTAGTCCATGGTGTAGACGTGATCGCCGCCCAGCACCAGCACATATTCGGGATGATGGCGCTGCATGATGTCGATGTTCTGGAACAGCGCATCGGCCGTGCCCTGGTACCACTCCTTCTTGTTGGTGCGCTGCTGGGCCGGGAGGATTTCCACGAATTCGCCGATTTCGGCGCGCATGAAACCCCAGGCGCGTTGCAGGTGGCGGATCAGCGAGTGCGACTTGTACTGCGTGAGCACGCCGATGCGGCGGATGCCCGAGTTGACGCAGTTGGACAGCGGAAAATCGATGATGCGGTATTTGCCGCCGATGGGCACGGCCGGCTTGGCACGCCATGCGGTCAGGTCCTTCAGCCGCGAACCTTCGCCGCCGGCCAGCACCAGGGCCAGCGTCTTGCGGGTAAGGTCGGTCACCATCTTGGGTTCGGTGTAATAGCGGTATAGCCGCGCCTGTTCGTCTTTCGATAGGGTCATGTCCCACTCCTTGTTACGGCAGTATTGGAATTGCTTGCAGCTTGTTGAGGCCGGGCACGCGCCAGTTCGATGGCGCCCTGCACACCCAGCCGGGCGCAGGTAATGAGATGAATTGGCGTGCGCTCGACCACCGGGCGCATCCGCCCCTTGTCGCGCGCGGCCGCCATGAAGCGCGGTGCGCGCAAACGGTCCACCAGATGCGTGGCCACACCGCCGCCGATGTAAAGCCCGCCAAAGGGCTGGTAGAGCAGCGCCACATTGCCTACCCAGGCACCGTACAGGTCGATGAAGAGATCAAGCGTGGCCACGGCAAGCGCATCACCCGCCGCCGCACGCTCGGCCAGGACCGCGCCATCAACCGGAGCATCCGGCTGCGGCACACCGGCCTCGACGCAGCCGAAGCGGTAGAGATCGCCGAAAGCCGAACCGGACACCACGCGCTCCCACGACACATGGCCGTAGCGCTGCCGCAAGTGATCGAGCAGGCGACCCTGCACCGCATTGGCCGGGGCAAAGTCGGCGTGGCCGGCTTCGGTGGCGTGGCTGGCGTAATGCCCGTCTTCGTCCGCCGTCATGAACGCGAGCCCGAGGCCGGTGCCCGCGCCGGTGATGGCGCGCACGCCGCCCGCGCGGGCAGGCGCGTCATTCAGCGTCAGCACATCGTCCGCACCCAGCGTGGCCACGCCGGCGGCCTGTGCCTGAAAGTCATTGACGAACTGCACGCGGGGAATGGTCAGCGCCGACCCCAGGGCATCGGCATCCAGCGTCCAGTCGAGATTGGTGAGGGTGACGCGCCGCGCATCCAGCGGACCGGGCAGGGCGAGATTGAGCACATCCGGGCGGTGCGGCTGATCGGCCTCAGCCATGAAGTGGTTCAGCAATGCCTCGCCCGAATCGAAATCCGCACTGGGGTAAATCTTCTCGAAACGCGGCGTGCCCGCCCCGTCCCGCATCCAGACCAGCCAGCTTTTGGTTCCCCCGATATCGCCCGCGATCAGCTCCATACCTGAACTATAAGTCAGCGGCCTGTGCCGGGCGTGCTCAGTCGGCGGTAATAGTTGATGAGCGCATTGGTCGAGGCATCGTGGCCCACCACCGGCGCATCGGCGTGCAGTTCGGGCAGGATGCGGCTGGCCAGCTGCTTGCCCAGTTCCACACCCCACTGGTCGTAGGAATCCAGATTCCAGATCACGCCCTGCACGAAAATCTTGTGCTCGTAGAGCGCGATCAGCATGCCGAGCGCGTGCGGCGTGAGCTTCTTGAGCAAAATGGCATTGGACGGATGGTTGCCGTCGAACACCTTGTGCGGCGAAGCCTGCCCCGTCTGCACCCGGGTTTCCTCCAGCGTGCGGCCCCGCATCAACGCCTCGGTCTGCGCCAGGAAATTGGCGATGAGAATGTCGTGGTGCGCCTGCATGTCCGGCGTGTGCGGCTCCATCGACACGATGAAATCCGCCGGGATCAGCCGCGTGCCCTGATGCAGCAACTGATAGAACGCGTGCTGGCCGTTGATGCCGGTGGCCCCCCAGATGATCTGCCCGGTGGCGTAGTCGACCGTCTTGCCGTTGCGGTCCACGGATTTGCCGTTGGATTCCATGTCGGCCTGTTCCAGGTACGCCGGCAGGCTGCGCAGGTAGTGGTCGTAGGGCAGGATGGCCTGTGACTCAGCCCCGAAAAAGTTGTTGTACCAGATGCCCAGCAGCGCCAGCACCACCGGCATGTTTTCCGCCAGCGGCGCGGTGCGGAAGTGGGTGTCCATCTCGTGCGCGCCTTCCAGCAGCTCGATAAACCGCTCCGCCCCCACCGCCAGCACGATCGACAGGCCAATGGCCGACCACAGCGAATAGCGTCCACCCACCCAGTCCCAGAACTCGAACATGTTGGCCGGATCGATGCCGAAGCCCACCACGGCATCGCGGTTGGTGGACACAGCCACGAAATGCTTCGCAATGTGCTTCACCGCCTGCGACTGTGCCAGGAACCAGTCCCGCGCGTAGTGCGCATTGGTCATCGTTTCCTGCGTGGTGAAGGTCTTGGACGACACCACGAACAGCGTCGTCTCCGGGTTCAGCGCTTCCAGCGCCTCCTTCACGTGCGCGCCGTCCACGTTGGAAATGAAATGCACCTTCAGGCGCGGGTGGCGGTAAGGCTTGAGCGCCTGATACACCATCTGCGGCCCCAGATCCGAACCGCCGATGCCGATGTTCACCACGTCGGTGATGCGCTCGCCCGTGTAACCGCGCCAGTCGCCGCTGCGCACCCTCTCGGCGAACGCGCCCATGGCCGCAATCACCGCATTCACCTTGGGCATCACGTCCTCGCCGTCCACCCGCACCGGTGTGTTGCTGCGGTTGCGCAGCGCCGTATGCAGAACCGCCCGGTCTTCCGTGTGGTTGATCTTGTCGCCCGCGAACATGCGCTCGCGCCAGCCGGCCAGATCCGCCTCTTCTGCCATCTTGACCAGAAGCTTCATGGTTTCGTCGGTGACGCGGTTCTTCGAATAGTCCAGCAGCAGTTCGCCGGTATGGATCGAAAAGCGCTCGAAACGCAACGGATCCGCATCGAACAGCGTGCGCATGTGTATGGCCGCCATTTCCGCCTGGTGCGCCCGAAGGCTCTGGCAAACCGGGCGGTGCAAAGGACCTTCGTCCATGGTCTCGCGTATTGCCTGTACTGCCGACATCATCCTCTCCTGTCTGGTTGGCGGGCCGGGCCGTAATCTAAAGCGCCATCTAAAGCTTGTTAAGCAACGCCTGTACCATATCCAAAGCCTTGTCCTGACAATGTAGGACAGCCCTGATTAACTATAAGAAATGTCTGTGCTTTTCCTGTGACAACGCGCACCCGCAAGCGTGCGATGCACCGGAAAATTCACCGTATGGAAGCGACGCACGGTGGAAATGCACCCGAACGGTGCGGGGTGCCAAAGCAGTGCGCGGCCAGCAGGCGCAAGCCAGGAATAACGTAGGGGGATGTGTGGTGCCCAGGGGGGGACTCGAACCCCCACACCTTGCGGCGGCGGATTTTGAATCCGCTGCGTCTACCGATTCCGCCACCTGGGCTACAGGATCCGGCACGAACGCGCCGGGTCGGAAGCCGCGCATTATGGCCCAAGCCGAAGGGGCCGGGCAAGGCGACCGCTATAATCGCGCCCCATGCGTGTTGCCGATTTCGACTTCGACCTGCCCCCCGAACTGATTGCCCAGTTTCCGCCCGCCACGCGCGGCGCGAGCCGGCTGCTGCATGTCGACCCGGCCGGCTGCTGCCATGACCGGCAGTTTGCCGACCTGCCCGGCCTGCTCACGCCCAACGACCTGCTGGTGCTGAACGATACGCGTGTGATCAAGGCCCGGCTGTTCGGCCAGAAGGACAGCGGTGGCAAGGTTGAACTGCTGGTGGAGCGGGTGACGGATGCGTTCGAGGCGCTGGCCTTCATCCGCGCCAGCCACGCGCCCAAGCCCGGCAGCCGGATCGTGCTGGCCGATGGCACGGCACTCGAGGTGCTGGCGCGGCAGGACGACCTCACCCGCCTGCGCTTTCCGCGTGCGGTGCTGGATGTGCTGGATGCGCTGGGACGGCTGCCGTTGCCGCCCTACATCGAGCACGATCCCACAGCCGACGACGACACGCGCTACCAGACGGTGTACGCCAACGAACCCGGCGCAGTTGCCGCCCCCACGGCCGGCCTGCATTTCGACGACGCCATGCTGGCCCGGCTGGCCACGCAGGGCACCCGCACCGCACGGGTCACGCTGCACGTGGGGGCCGGCACCTTTCAGCCGGTGCGGGTGGACGAAGTGGCCGACCACCGGATGCACAGCGAGCGCTACACCATTCCGCAGGCCACGGTGGACGCCATTGCCGAAACCCGCGCGCGCGGCGGCCGGGTGGTGGCCGTGGGCACCACCAGCCTGCGCGCACTGGAATCGGCCGCCCGGGCCGGTCCGCTGCGAGCCGGCAGCGACGAAACCGACATCTTCATCACGCCCGGCTACGCGTTCCGGGTGGTCGACGCGCTCATCACCAACTTCCACCTGCCGAAATCGACCCTGCTGATGCTGGTGTCCGCCTTCACCAGCCTGGACACCATTCGCGCCGTCTACGCCCACGCCATCCAGAACCGCTATCGCTTTTTCAGCTACGGTGACGCGACCTTTCTGGAAAGGCCGGCCAACCTGAAGTGCCCAACATGAAATTCGAACTCCTCGCCATCGACGGCGCGGCCCGCCGGGGCCGCTTGCACCTCGCCCACGGCACCGTGGAAACCCCGGTCTTCATGCCCGTGGGCACCTACGGCACGGTGAAGGCGATGTCGCCGGCCGAAATCACCGGCATCGGTTTCGAAATGGTGCTCTCCAACACCTTCCACCTGTGGCTGCGGCCGGGGCTGGAGGTGATCGAAACCTTTGGCGGCCTGCACCGCTTCATGGGCTGGGACAAACCCATCCTCACCGACTCCGGCGGCTTCCAGGTCTTCAGCCTCGGCAAGCTGCGCAAGATCACCGAAGAGGGCGTGAAATTCGCTTCGCCGATCAACGGCGACAAGCTCTTTCTCACACCCGAAATCTCGATGCAGATCCAGCGCACGCTGAATTCCGACATCGTGATGATCTTTGACGAGTGCACGCCCTACCCCGCCACCGAACGCGAAGCGGCGGATTCCATGCGCATGAGCCTGCGCTGGGCCGAACGCTCCAAGGCCGCGCACGCCGGCAACCCGAACGCGCTCTATGGCATCGTGCAGGGCGGCATGTACGAAGGCCTGCGCGACGAATCGGCGCGCGAACTGATCGGCATGGACTTCGACGGCTATGCCATCGGCGGCCTCTCGGTGGGCGAACCCAAGGACGACATGCAGCGCATCCTCGCCCACACCGCGCCGCAGCTGCCGGTCGAGAAACCGCGCTACCTGATGGGCGTCGGTACGCCGTCCGACCTCGTCGCCGCCGTGGGCCAGGGCATCGACCAGTTTGATTGCGTGCTGCCCACGCGCAACGCCCGCCACGGCATCCTGTTCACCTCGCGCGGTGAAATCCGCATCAGGAACGCGCGCTGGAAGAACGACCCGCTGCCCATCGACCCCGAGTGCGACTGCTACGCCTGCCAAAATTTCTCGCGCGCCTACCTGCACCACCTGATCCGCGCCAACGAGATTCTGGGTGCGCGGCTCGCCACGATCCACAACCTGCACACCTACCACCGCCTCATGGCCGCCATGCGCGCTGCCATCGAGGTCGGGCGTTTCGCCGACTTCGCTGCCCGCTTTCATGAGCAGGCCACACGCGGATGGTAGAATCGAACGATTCTCAATAGTCCTTAGCTCCGGAGTTTCTGCATGATTTCCCTCGCCCACGCCCAGGCCGCCGCGCCCGCCGCTGCCCCCGGTATTGCTGATTTCCTGCCGCTCATCATCATCTTCATCCTGTTCTGGTTCATGCTCATCCGCCCGCAGATGAAGCGCGCCAAGGAACAGAAGAAAATGCTGTCCGAACTGGCCAAGGGCGACGAAGTGGTCACCTCCAGCGGCCAGGTCGGCAAGATCGCCAAGCTCGGCGAGCAGTATGTGTCGCTGGAAATCGCCGACGGCGTGATCACCCACGTTCAGAAGCAGTCGGTTCAGACCCTGTTGCCCAAAGGCACGATCAAGAGCATCTAGGGTCCAGGGAACGGGGGCTGGGGAAACCCGCTTTGCCCCTGCTTCACCCTGGTCCCTGAATCCTAGCCACCTGGCCCTACCCACATGAACCGCTACCCGCTCTGGAAGTACATCCTCATCGGCATCACGCTGGTGGTCGCATTCCTGTACACCCTGCCGAATTTCTTTGGCGAGGTGCCCGCCGTGCAGGCCTCGCCGGCCCGAGCCACCGAGCAGGCCGACACGGCGCTGCTGGGACGGGCGGAAACGGCGCTGAAGGCGGCCGGTCTGGCCTATTCGGGGCTGGAACTCACAGGCAATTCGATCAAGGTGCGGCTGGCCAGCACCGACGAGCAGATCAAGGCCAAGGATGTATTGCAGACTGCATTGGGCGACGGCTACACCGTGGCGCTCAACCTGGTGTCGGCCTCCCCCCGCTGGCTCACGTCGATCGGCTCCCTGCCGATGTATCTGGGCCTGGACTTGCGCGGCGGGGTGCATTTCCTGCTGGAAGTGGACATGAAGGCGGCACTGGACAAGGCCGCCATCCGCTATCAGGGTGATTTCCGCACCGAACTGCGCGGCGCAAAAATCCGCTACGGCCGCATCACCCGCGAAGGCGAGGCGGTGGTGGTTCACTTTGCCACCCGCGACCAGCGTGATGCCGCCATCGAAAAACTGGCCGGCACCTTCCCCGACCTGACCTATACCCCGGCCGACCAGGCTGACGGCTTCAGCCTCACCGCCCGCCTCAAGCCCGAGGCGATCAAGCAGGTGGAAACCTTTGCCCTGCAGCAGAACATCACCACGCTGCGCAATCGCGTCAACGAACTGGGCGTGGCCGAACCCGTGATCCAGCAGCAGGGCGCCAATCGCGTCGTGGTGCAGCTGCCCGGCGTGCAGGACACCGCCAAGGCCAAGGACATTCTGGGCCGTACCGCCACCCTGGAAATCCGCATGGTCGACGAGCAGGCCGACCCCACCCTGGTGAGCCAGGGTCAGGCTCCCTTCGGCGACGACATCGTGCCCAGCCGCGAAGGCTTTCCGATTGCCGTCAAAAAGGACGTGATGCTCACCGGCGATTCGATCACCGACGCCTCACCCGGGTTCGACAGCACCAGCGGCCAGGCCGCCGTGCATATCAACCTGGACGGCAAGGGCGCGCGCATCTTCAAGGAAGTCACGCGCGAAAACGTCGGCAAGCGCATGGCCATCCTGCTCATCGAAAAGGGCCGCGCCGAAGCCATCACCGCGCCGGTCATCCGTGAAGAAATCGGCGGCGGCCGCGTGCAGATCACCGGCATGGCCAACGCCCAGGAAGCTTCAGACGTGGCGCTGCTGCTGCGTGCCGGCGCGCTGGCCGCGCCCATGTCCATTATCGAGGAACGCACGGTCGGCCCCAGCATGGGCGCGGAAAACATCGAAAAGGGCTTCCATTCGAACATCTGGGGCTTCGTCGCCGTCGTGGCCTTCATGACGATCTACTACCGCATCTTCGGCCTGTTCTCTTCGGCCGCGCTCGCCATCAACGGCTTCTTCCTCATCGCACTGCTGTCCATGATCCAGGCCACGCTCACCCTGCCCGGCATGGCCGCCATCGCACTCACGCTCGGCATGGCCATCGATGCCAACGTGCTGATCAACGAACGCATCCGCGAAGAACTGCGCAACGGTGCCACGCCGCAGGCAGCCATCCACGCCGGTTACGACCGCGCCTGGGGCACCATTCTCGACTCCAACCTCACCACCCTCATCGCCGGCGTCGCCCTGTTCTGGCTGGGTTCCGGCCCGGTGCGCGGCTTTGCCGTGGTGCTGTGTCTGGGCATCCTCACGTCCATGTTCAGCGCCGTGACTGTGTCGCGCGCCATGGTCAACCTCACCTACGGACGTAAAGCTCGTCTGTCCAAGGTCTCCATCTAAGGCCCCGCCATGCTGGAATTTTTCCCGTTCAAGAAAACCATCCCCTTCATGAGCTGGGGGAAGACGACGACTTTCATTTCGCTCGTCACCTTCCTGTTCTCGGTGTGGGCACTGTGGGATCGTGGCCTCAACCTCGGCGTCGACTTCACCGGCGGCACGCTGATCGAGGTGCGCACCGAACAGACGGCAGACCTCAACCGCATCCGGTCCACGCTGGAGAAAACCGGCCTGCCGGAAATCTCGGTGCAGAACTTTGGCAGCAGCCGCGACGTGCTCATCCGGCTGCCGGCCCAGGCCGGTGCCAGCGCCGCTCAGACCAGCAACACGGTCATGGCCGCATTGCAGGCCGACGACCCGAAAATCACCCTGCAGAAAGTCGATTTCGTCGGCCCCGCTGTCGGCAAGGAACTCTACGACAGCGGCGCGCTGGCCCTGCTGGTCGTTGCCATCGGCATCATGCTCTATCTGGCCATCCGCTTCGAATGGCGCTTTGCCGTGGCCGGCATGATCGCCAACATGCACGACATCGTCATCATCCTGGGCGTGTTTGCCTTCTTCCAGTGGGAATTCACCCTCACCGTGCTGGCCGGCGTGCTCGCCATCCTTGGCTATTCGGTGAACGAATCGGTGGTGGTGTTCGACCGTATCCGCGAAAACATCCGCAAGATGCGCGGTGCCACCATCCCCCACATCATCGATAACGCCATCACCCGCACCATGAGCCGCACCATCATCACCCACGGCTCCACCCAGATCATGGTGCTGTCCATGCTGTTCTTTGGCGGCGAGGCCCTGCACAACTTTGCGCTGGCACTCACCATCGGCATCATGTTCGGCATCTATTCATCGGTGCTGGTGGCAAGCCCCCTGCTGCTGATGCTGGGCGTGAAGCGCGAACACTTCATCAAGCCGGTGGAAAAGAAGGAAGAAGCAGTCGTTTAAGGGCTTGGGGTCATAGAATCTGCGGCCCCTAGCTACTCACCCGCCCCCAGCATGCTCCACGACATCATCCAGTACATTGTTGACACCGTCGGTGCCTGGGGCTACCTGGGTATCTTCCTCATGATGGCGCTGGAATCCAGCTTCTTCCCCTTCCCCAGCGAAGTGGTGATGATTCCGGCCGGCTACCTGGCCTACAAGGGCGAAATGAACATCGTGCTGGCGATACTGGCCGGCATTGGCGGCAGCCTCGCCGGCGCGCTGTTCAACTACTGGCTGGCCATGAAGTTCGGCCGTCCGTTCATCCTGCGTTACGGCAAATACGTGCTGTTCAAGGAACAGTCACTGCAGCGCATGGAAGATTTCTTCGTCCGCCACGGCCACATCTCCACCTTCACCGGCCGCCTCATTCCCGCCGTGCGGCAGTACATTTCCCTGCCCGCCGGCCTCGCCCGCATGAACCTCGCCGCGTTCAGCTTCTACACCAGCCTGGGGGCCGGCATCTGGGTCACCATCCTCGCCGTGCTCGGCTACACCATCGGCCATAACGAAGCCGCCCTGCGCGACAACCTCAAGCTCATCACCCTCATCACCCTGGGCGTCGTCGCCGTGATCGTGCTGCTTTACGTGCGGCTCAAGCTCAGGAAGAAAATCATTCGCTGACAAGCGGGGGCGCTGTGCAGCCAGCGGCTGGCTGCGCGCTGACTTTCGCATTCGCACAGGCGGTTAATCGGCCTTTGCAGTCGGTGCGACGTTACCCAAAGTAGTCCGCTATGTGGCCATAAACGGTCCCTGAGCAGGATTCAGCCGAACGGCTGCTTTCCTATCAAACTAACGCGCGCCCCTTAATAACAACCACCCTCTACTCAGCAGGACAATCTGGCTCCCATCAACCACGAAGGAGACTGACATGGAAGCCCATCAATCCCGGGAGCCCTGGAACAAAGGCAGGCTGGTCGGCCAAAAGCCACCACTCAAGCCCAAGGACATCTGGGCCATCCGAATCCACCTCCAACGAACATCACGTTCGCGACCTGGCCATGTTCAACGTGGCGATCGATAGCAAGCTGCGTGGCTGCGATCTGGTGAATCTACACGTTCGGGACGTGACGCATGGCAACCAGATATTGCCGCGAGCGATGGTTGTACAGCGAAAGACCCAACGTCCGGTGCAGTTTGAATTGACCGAGCCGACCAGGGCTGCCGTTTCGGCATGGGTCGAGATGGCAAACTTGAAGCCCGAGCACTACCTGTTCCCCAGTCGCCTGGCGAAATCGCCACATGTTTCTACCCGCCAGTACGCTCGCATCGTGCATCAGTGGGTTGCAGCCATCGGACTCGATTCGACGGTCTATGGCACGCACACCATGCGACGGACCAAAGCGACACTGATCTACAAGCGGACCAAGAACCTGAGGGCTGTCCAGCTCCTGCTTGGCCACAGCAAGTTGGAGAGCACAGTTCGATACCTTGGGATCGAGGTCGATGATGCGCTGGAGATATCGGAGCAGACTGAGATTTAGGGGGTAGACGTTGGCCGCACATGCATGTCTTGATCGACCACATGCGGCCACGATGTGGCGTGATGCTGTATCCGTGCAGTCAGCCAACAATTCCTATCCGAAACGCCAGCTTAAAGCAACGCTGAACAAGCTCCCCATTGAATCAATGAATCCGCCCCGTGAAATGGCAGCAAGACGGACGTGTTTCGTTCAATTCGCACCATCGCTTTGACCGGTCTGTGCGCCAGACTGATGGCGATGCTAGTTCAGCGTTGCCTTGGTCGAGATCCCTCAATCTCTCCAACTGACAGGCGTTCGCGGTCGGCCGCATCGCGCCAGGATTCCAGCAGATTTTCGATTTGCACCTTGCGGATGCCGCTGAATGGTTCGGCTTGGACCAAGGCATCCTGGCAGGTCTTGTCACGGTATTTCGTCATCATTTCGCGCGACAGACTGTATAGCTCACCATTGTGGCTTCGGCATTGGCCCAGATCCTTGCGTGTGGCGACCAGGCTGGATTCGGCCTGACGCTTTTCGCCTTCAGTTCGTGTCAGAGTCTGAGTGGTGCTCTGGAGCGTTGCCTGGCTGGTGGCGAGTTGAGCATCGGTTTCGGCTATTCGGACTTTAAGTGCCGCGATTTCTTCCTCTGCTGCTTTCAGGGCGCGTTCGGCGCGGCTGCGCGCGGTGCGTTCGCTGGAGAGCTTGCGCCCGGCTGACTTGGCCTGTTCAAGCTCACGCTCCAGTTTGTCCTTGTCCGCCAGCGCCGTGTTTTTTTCCTGCTCGGCCAGACCCCTCGCCTGCTCCATTTGCTGCATCTGCTGCTGCATGCGTCTCAGCATCTGCTTCTCGCGGCTTTCATCGGCCGCCCAGACGGGCGAGGCGAGGCTGGTGATGAGCAAGCTTCCAATCAGAAAATGACGTGTCATTGCAGGGTCTCCACGGGCAATTGGCCGGGGGCGGCCCCGAGCTTGACCAGCAGCCGGGCCATGTCGAGATCGGCGACCGAGAAGGCCCACCATAGCGGGGGGCGGAATTTTTTGTCGCCCCATTCCAGCGGTGCGCCGGCACGCACCAACGCCTCGGCGGCGGCGAGCTGGCCGTTGGCCGATGCCACGGCCAGCGGCGACAGGCCCTCGCGGTTGTACAGACGCCAGTCAGGGCGGGCCTTGGCAAGCGCGGCGATCACCTCGGGTTTACCCATCAGGGCGGCGGCGTGAGCAGGCGTGTCACCGTCATCACTCTTGCGGTCGGGGTGGGCACCAAAGCGCAGCAGCATTTCGACCAGACGCACATTGCCGTTCTTCGCGGCCAGGCCCAGCGGTGTATAACCGCGTCCCTTGGCATCCGGCACGGCACCGGCGTCGAGCAATGTCTGTGCGAGTTCCAGATTGTCCTGCCGTGCCGCTTCGACCAGCGGCGTGTCGCGCCAGTAGTCGCCGATATTGGGGCTGGCTCCGGCCTTGAGCAGCGCTTTCACTGCCTCGAGATCGCCGCGCCGCGCGGCGTCCATCAACTTCGCCTCGTCGCCGCGCGCCTCCAGCGGAAGCACGAAATTGCCGTCTTGCGCGATCAACGCGAAACGCTCGGGGGGTGGACGCAGGCGCGCCTCGCGCGGCGGGCGCTCAGACTCTTCCTGCACCAGCCAGCCCAGTTCACCGTCGGCCAGCGGCTGCGAACAGGCAGCAGCGGGGACGAAGGCAAGCGCCAATATCAACGGGAAGTCGGCAAGGTGTTGTCGACCTACGGAAAGCAGACGTAGGGCGGGAACACTTTCCCGCCGCAACCGGCTAATCATCCCGAAACCCTTGTCAGAACTTGGCATTGAGATCGAGCTGGAAAACGTCGATGGACAGGGGCAGACCACTGATTTCATCCGACGACATCCATTTGGCCGTCAGCCAGGTGTTCTTGAACAGCGCATACGAGCCGCCGATGAAATAGCCTTTGTGGTTGGTACCCCCCAGGTGAAAATCCGAATCGGTGAAGGCATCGAGCACGGCGTCAGATTCAACGTAGCGATAACCGACGAATGCCTGCCATTCGTGATCTTCCTGATAGGTGAATTTGGGATGGCCGATGGTCAGCTTGGCCTGGTAGCCGTCTGCGCCCAGATCAAAGCTGTTGTAGGTCGTGGCACGTGCGCGAACTGCGCTTTCATCAAATCCGAAGTTTCGCGCCCAATCAAAGCTACCGATGATGTGAACAGGATAGAAATCGGCAAAATCAGCCACCAGGGTGATGTTGCCGATACGGAAATCCGAGGCCAGTGCCCACAGCGCGGTACCCGCATTCTGGTCAATGTCGAACAGCGTGTTGCCTTTTTGTTTGAACTGGGGGGCGGTCGCGTTGTTAAAGGTGTCGTTAATCGTTGGATTGGCGATGCCCGTAACGTTTTCATACTGGTAATAAGCTGCGCCCGCCTTGAAGCGCATGCGCGTGCTGGGTACCCATTCCACCCCCACCTGCGCGCCGAACAGCCATTTGTCGTCTGCACGGTTGCTGAGGCTTTCCTGGATTTCCTGCAACGGGAAAACGCCGGCGGTCACAAAAGGTTTCACGGCGCGCTGCGGATCGAGTGCCCCTGGCGCATACGTCACCGCTGCGCCTTCAAAGTTGAGATCGTCGTCCCACACCAGGTCAGTCGAGAAGAAGGGATTGGGCAGGCGACCACCCCACAGAGTCAAGTCGTCGACGGGGCGCAGTTTGAGAAATGCTCGGTCAAGCACCAGGCTGTATTTGCCGCCGGTGTTGCCCAGTGTCTGGTTGGTCGAGACCGGGTCGGACGTATTGCCCGTGGTGATGCGCACGCCAGCATCCACCCCGCCGGCAATATTGGCATTGAGGCCCAGGCGCAAACGCAGGCGTTCGCGGTGGCGATCTTCGACTGAATCGACATCCTGGCCAAATGCTGCGAAATCGGCTTCGTTGACCTTGCGTGGGGTGCCGCCCTGAATGATCGTGCCAGGCGTGAGGAAATCGCCCTGATAGCGCAGGCGGATATCACCTTCCCACTTCAGCCGATCCAGCCACTCCGGCACGGCATTCACATCCCCCCAGCGTTCGAGCTTGGCCTGCGCGACCACTTCCTGCCGCACCTGCTCGCGGATTTCGCGCTTGACGGTTTCCGGCACGTAGGTGACGCGCACCACGCCCTTTTCCGCCTGCGCCTCGGTGGCCTGCTGCTGCGCGACCTTCTCGGCGGCCTGCTGCTTCGCCTTGGCGAGCATGGCGTCGGCGGCGTCCTGCTTGAGCACGCCCTGCTCCACCAATAGCTGGATGAGGTTGAGCGTGGTCTCGTGCAGCATTTCCACGCGTGCACGGTCGTCATCAGCAGCCCAGGCCGGGCCGGAGCAGGCTGTGCCGACGGCCAGCGCCAGCAGGGTTTTGCGCAGTTTCATCTTTCCTCTTTTCAACATACCAAGTTCGTCAGCAAGGGATGCCGACCTGCGGCATCACGGGCGATAGACGTAGGGCGGGAATCCTTTGCCGCCGCAACGATCTCTCATTCCTTCTCAAGCGCGCGAAGTCACGCGGATTTTCACGGGCTGCGGCATGTCGGCCGGCGGCCTCTCGCGCAAGGCGCGCATGTCGCGCAATGCGTACT
>JBEQCD010000019.1:0-33715 GCA_041639515.1 Hydrogenophilales bacterium
AGACGGCCATGCCGTCGTCCGGGTCCCCATCGTCTAGAGGCCTAGGACACCGCCCTTTCACGGCGATAACCGGGGTTCGAATCCCCGTGGGGACGCCACCTTACTTCCTGTAAGGCTGGCAAATGCACGATTCAGTGCACGCAATCAAACCAGTATCAGAATTTGCTCAGCAGCATGCCGACCCAGGGACGGCACTCGCCTGCTTCAGGCGCGTCTGGCCGGTGCCGGCTCTTCCTTGGCCGGCTGGTCTGCGGGTGCGGCCACGTCATCGAAAAGCTCGAACTTCTGCTTGGGCGGCTTGCCGTCATAGACTTCGAATGTGCGGTTCTGCAGGTAGGACTCACGCGTGAAAATGTAGGGGTCGAGCGCTGCCTGGTCGCGGAACTGGGCAAAGCCTTCCTTGCGTGCCCGAAGATCGATGATGTTCAGCACCCCCAGCGGAATGGCAACGGGGGGAGCGGCATAGACGATGGGGTTGGTGAGCAGGCTCACCACCACGCCGCCGGTGTCGCGCACTCCGCTCGGGCCCAGTACCGGATAAACAAGGTATTCGCCGCTACCCGCCCCCCACACTGCCAGGGTCTGGCCGAAATCTTCCTTGTGCTGGGGCAAGCCCAGCGGTGTGGCCACGTCAAAGAACCCCAACAGCCCGAACGTGCTGTTCACGCCAAATCGGGCCAGGTCGGAAAAGCCCTGCCCCACCTTGCCCTGCAGGAAGCCGTTGAGGATCGTGTCGACATACAGCAGGTTGTCGAAGAAGCGCCCGGCTGCATTGCGCGCCGGTTCGGGCACGGTACGGACATAGGCGCTGGAAACCGGCTTGAGCACAGCCGTATCGAGACTGTCGTTGAAGGCATACACCTCGCGGTTGCCCGCCTCGAAGCGGTCACCGGGGTCGCGCTCGGCCACCGGCACGGAGGAGCAACCTGCCACCAGGGCCCCCAACAGGACCAGCGAGGCCATTCGGGCGGACTGGCCGCTCATCCACTGCATCGGTGCAAATATAGTATTCATCAAGTTCGACCCTGTATCGATCCCTGTTCCAGGCAGATTAACGGATTGATTCCCGCCGGACTGAAATCATTTGTGGTGCCCCCGACACGAATCGAACGTGTGACCCTCCCCTTAGGAGGGGGATGCTCTATCCACTGAGCTACGGGGGCGCGGCACGCATTCTACCCAAAGGCCCACCGCTTGGGCCGCCTGCGGCTATCATGCGGGAAGCGGAGAAGAACGATGAAATGGATACTTGGGAGCCTGGCGGTTCTGTTGCTGCTTGGAAGTGCGGGCCTGTGGATGTTGCGCCCGTCGATGCGCCTGCCGGCGGGCAGCGTGGCACCGGATTTTTCCCTGCCGGACCAGAACGGCCGCATGCATAAGCTCGCCGACTACCGGGGACGCTGGCTGGTGCTGTATTTCTACCCGCGTGACGACACGCCGGGCTGCACCGAGGAGGCCTGCCGCTTTCGCGACGACATCGGCATATTCGGCAACCTCAACGCTGCCATCGTGGGCATCAGCGTGGATGATTCCGCGTCCCACGCCGCGTTTGCCCGCAAGTTCAGTCTGCCGTTTCCGTTGCTGGCCGACCGGCAGGGAACGACTGCCTCCGCCTACGGCGCACTGCTCAACCTGGGCCTGATGCGCTTCGCCCGCCGCCACACGTTCATCATTACGCCGGATGGCCGCATCGCCGAAAGGTTCGACCAGGTGGCCCCGGCCCGCCATGCCCGTGAAGTTGCGGACGCCCTGCGGCATCTGCAAGGGGCAGGATGACCGATGAGCACACCGCGCCTGCCCCATGTCTCCACCGGTGCCGCCTTTGCGGCGCTGATCGCCCTGATCGGCGGACTCACGCTCAATGGCCTGTGGCAGTTGCGCACACTCGGCGAACACATGCGCACGGTGGTCGAACACCATAACCGCAAGATCGACCTCATCACCCAGACCCAGGTCGCCGCGCACGTGCGCACCGACAGCCTCTTCCACATGGCGCTGGAGCCCGACCCGTTCGAGCGTGACACCCATTTCCTGGCCTTCAACCGCGCCGGTTTCCAGGTGGGCAGTGGCCGCAAGGCCTTGCGCGAACTGGGCTTCACCCGCGACGAACAGGCAGTTTTCGATGCCCAGACCCGGCTGGTGGAACATATCCAGTCCCAGCAGGAAAGCGTCATCGACCTGCTCATGGCAGACCGACGGGCGGAAGCACACAAAATGCTCGTCACACGGGTGATCCCGATCCAGGATCGCTTCAATGCCCAGCTGGCCGACATGCGCGCGCGCTATCACGCGGCCAACCTTGCCGCGCAGTCGCAAGCGCAGGCCAGTTACCGGCAGACCCTGCTGCTCACGCTCGGGCTGGGACTGGGTGCCGTGTTGCTGGCACTGGGCATTGCCTGGCACACCCTGCGCCAGACCCGGCTGTATCGCGCACAGATCCACGCCCAGTTGAGCGAACTGGAACAATCACGCACCGCCCTGCGCGAAGAAGCGACCCACGACCCGCTCACCGGCCTCGCCAATCGCCGCCTTTTCTATGACCGCCTGCAACAGGCCATCCGGCACGCCCAGCGGTATGGCGGCCGCCTGGGGCTGCTCTATGTCGATGTCGACCGATTCAAGATCATCAACGACATGCATGGCCACCATGTGGGCGACAACGTGCTGGTGGAGGTGTCACGCCAGCTCAAATCGTGCGTGCGCGATTCGGATACCGTGGCACGCCTGGGCGGTGACGAGTTCGTGATCCTGCTCGAAGGCGTGCAGGGCCGCCAGGACTGCATCGCAGCCGCGCAGAAAATCGAGGAAGCGCTGGCCAGCAATGCGTTGTTCAACGACTGGCAGATCGACGTCGAGGCCAGCATCGGCCAGAGTCTCTACCCCGCCGACGGCAGCGACGAAGACAGCCTCATCCGCGCCGCCGACGCCGCCATGTATCGCATGAAATCCGGCGGCACCTCGCGCCAGCAGGCCGCGCTGCCGTTCTGATTCACGCCGCAACGTGCCCTGTGCGCACGGGGTGCGGCGCGCCAGATCCTGCATACCCCCACTATTCGAGCGGCTGCCGGGCCAGTTCGTCCCAGGTTTTATCCAGCCGCTTCACCGACACCGGATAAGGCGTTTTCAGTTCCTGCGCAAACAGCGATATCCGCAGCTCTTCCAGCTGCCAGCGAAACGCCGCCAGCTCGGGCGACACGCGGCGTGCGGCGGTGCAACGCGCCAGATACTTGTTTTGCAGCGTGAGCACGCCGGCCTGGCCCCTCGCATCACGCTGCTCGGCAGCCGGTAATTTTTCCAGCCGCTTGAGAATGCCCCTGAGATAGCGCGGCAGTTCCTTCAGGTGCGACCACGGCGTGGCGACAATGAAATCCGCCGGCACCAGCGCCGCCAGATGAGCGGATTCATCGCGCATCACCGCCGTGAACTGCGGCTTGGCCGCCAGCCTTGCGGCCACCTGCGCATGGAGATCGAGAATCTCCGCCACGTCGCGCAGCAGGGCCTGCTTCACCACCGCCACGCGCGGCTTGGCGCGTTCGCGCTGCTTGTCGTAAGCCTTCTGGCTGCGCGGCACCTCGTCATCGCCCAGCAGGGCCCGGCTGGCGATGGCATCCAGCAGTTCGGCACGCAGTTTCTCGGCGCTGCCAAAGCTGCGATATTTCAGCGCCAGCGCGGTTTCGCGCGCCAGGTCCTTGTCGAGCTGCTTGAACTGCGTGGCGAGCGCGATGCGCAACAGACGGATCACCCCGCGCCGGGTGTCGTCCTCCGCCGCCGGCGCGGTGTCGAGCAGGCGAAGGTCAACCACCTCGCCGGCATCGACCAGTGCCGGGTAGCCAACCAGCTCGCGGCCATCGCGATGGAATTTCACCTGCTCGGGCAGGTCGCCGAAATTCCATTCCGTGAGCCCCGTGCGTTCAAACGCGTTGTCCGCCGCGCCGCCGCCGTAGGTAATGCGCGCGGCACCACCGAGTTGCGCGCGCAGCGCGGCCAGGTCGCGGCCGCTGGCCAGTTCCTGGCCGTCGTCGTCGACCACGCAAAGATTCATGCGCAGGTGCGGGGGCAGTTCGCCCTTCCAGTCGTCGGGATGAATGTCGGTCCCGGTTTTCCTGCGGATCCAGGCCGCCAGCGCGACGCACAATTCCGATTCGCCCGGTTGCGCCACGGAGAGAAACGCCGTCACCGTATCGGGCAGCGGAATCAGCGGGCGACGCTTGTCCTTGGGCAGGAACTTGAGCAGCGCCGTGAGTTTTTCGCGGATGAGGCCGGGCACCAGCCAGTCGACCTGGGCCGGGTCGAGCTTGTTCAGGAGATACAGCGGCAGCTTCAGCGTCACGCCGTCGAGCACATGGCCCGGCTCGAAGCGGTATTTGAGTGCGCAGGTCACACCGTCAACCGCCAGCGATTCGGGAAACAGCGCGTGGTCCGCGCCGATGCCTTCGGCCACGATGTCCTCGCGCGTGAGGAACAGCACGCGGGGATTCGCCGTTTCGGCCTCGCGCCGCCATTGCTCGAATGCCGCGCCATTGTGAATGGCGTCTTTGAGTGCGGCACCGTTGTGCAGGCCTGCCGGAATGCGCGCGTCGAACACGCGGAACAGGCGTTCCTCGTCCAGCCACACGCCGGACTTGCGCGCCTTGTGTTCCAGCGTTTCGATTTCCTTGACGAGCGCCCGGTTGTGCGCGAGCCACGGCGCCTGCGTGTCGTATTCCCCCGCCACCAGCGCCCCGCGTATGAACAGCTCGCGCGACAACACCGGATCGATGGGGCCGTAATGGATGCGGCGGCGCGGCACCAGCGTGATGCCATACAGGCTCACGCGCTCGAAAGCCATCACGCGTGCGCTGTCCTTTTCCCAGTGCGGCTCGATATGCATGCGCGTGAGCAGATGCCGGCCCGCCGCCTCGATCCATTCCGGTCGCGCCTCGGCGACAGTGCGCGCGAGCAGGCGGCCGGTGTCGGTCAGCTCGGCGGCGACGATCCACTTGGGCTGTTTCTTCGCCAGGGCCGAGCCTGGATGCACGGCGAGCTTGATGCCACGCGCGCCCTGATAGTTGCCTTCGCCGGTGCGCGGACGGCTGCCCGGTTTAACCCGGCCGTCGTCGGTCTTGAAGCCGATGTTGCCCAAAAGCCCGGTCAGCAGCGCCTGGTGGATGGCGTCGTAGCCGGCGTCCTTCTCGTTTTCCTTCAGGCCCAGTTCACTGACCTGGGCATGAAGCTGGCCGTGGATGTCGCGCCATTCGCGCATCCGGCGCGGCGACAGGAAATGCTCCTGCAGCAGCGTTTGCAACTGGCGATTGGTCTTCTTGTGCTTCAACTGCTCGTCGTACCACGTCCACAGCTTGAGCCAGCCCATGAAGTCGGAGCGCTCGTCGGCAAAGAGTTTGTGTTTTTCGTCCGCCGCCTGCGCTCGCTCCATCGGCCGGTCGCGCGGGTCCTGCACCGACAGGGCGCTGGCGATGACCAGCACCTCGCGCACGCAGCGCTGCTGTTCGGCCGCCAGCAGCATGCGCGCCACGCGCGGATCGAGCGGCAGCTTCGCCAGTTGCCGGCCGGTTTTCGTCAGCGCGCCCTGTTCGTCGAGCGCGTGCAGTTCGGCCAGCAGCTGGTAGCCGTCGGCGATCAGCCGCGCGTTGGGCGGGTCGATGAAGGGGAAATTCACCACGTCGCCCAGTCCCAGCGACTTCATGCGCAGGATCACACCCGCCAGCGACGAACGCAGCAGCTCGGGATCGGTAAAACGCGGCCGGTTGGCAAAATCGGCCTCGTCGTAGAGGCGGATGCAGATGCCGTCGGCCACCCGGCCGCAGCGGCCGGCGCGCTGGTTGGCCGAAGCCTGGCTCACCTTCTCGACCAGCAGTTGCTCGACCTTGTTGCGCGCCGAATAGCGCTTGACCCGTGCCGTGCCCGGATCGATCACATAGCGGATGCCCGGCACGGTGAGCGAGGTTTCGGCCACGTTGGTGGCCAGCACAATGCGCCGCAGCGCCGAGGTCGGCCGGAAGATCGCGTCCTGCTCGGCCACCGACAGGCGCGAGAACAGCGGCAGGATTTCGGTGCCCGGCGGATGGTGCTTGCGCAGCGCCTCGGCGGTGTCGCGGATCTCACGCTCGCCCGGCAGGAACACCAGGATGTCGCCCGGGCCTTCGCGCGCCAGTTCGTCGGTGGCGTCGAGGATCGCGGCAATCTGGTCGGGCGCGTCCTTGTCCTTCCTGGCGGCGCGTTCCGGCTTGGCCGGCACGTCCTCGCGCTCGCTGCGTTCGATCGGCCGCCAGCGCACTTCCACCGGATAGGTGCGGCCCGAAACCTCGATCACCGGCGCGTCGTTGAAATGCTTTGAAAACCGCTCGGCATCGATGGTGGCGGACGTGATCACCACGGTGAGGTCGCTGCGCTTTTCCAGCAGCGTTTTCAGGTAGCCCAGCAGAAAATCGATGTTGAGGCTGCGCTCGTGCGCCTCGTCGATCAGGATCGTGTCGTAGCGACTCAGCAGCGGATCGCCCTGGCTTTCGGCCAGCAGGATGCCGTCGGTCATCACCTTGATCGCCGTGTCCTCGCGCACCTTGTCGGTAAAGCGCACCTTGTAGCCGACGATGCCGCCGAGTTCGCCGCCCAGTTCCTGCGCGATGCGCGCCGCCACCGAGCGCGCGGCGATGCGGCGCGGCTGGGTGCAGCCGATGAGCTTCGCCGGCCCTGGCGTGCGGGATGTTCTGCGCGCCTCCAGGCACATCTTGGGAATCTGCGTGGTCTTGCCCGAACCGGTCTCGCCGCACAGGATCAGCACGCGATGCGTGCGGAGCGCAGCGAGGATGTCGTCGCGCCGGGCGGAAACGGGCAGGTCGGGGTAGTGGATGTTCAAGGCATTCAACTGAAACAAGGATTCACAGAGAGGCAAGGGAGGCGGGGGAGGAAAAACCAGAAAACAGACGCTTTCCTCTCTTGCCGCCCTTGCCGCCCTGTTGAAAATTTGGATTACTGGTTCTGGATATACCGCGCGTCGTCAAAGGTCTCCAGCCAGCCGGGCTTGTATACCGCCATGACCGTGACCGCCATGCCGCTCATGAACGCTTCGCCCCAGCTGATGAGCAGCGTGGCGTAGGGGGTGTAATGGGCAAACAGGTATTCGGTGCTGTAGGTGCCGCTCACCGCCATGACCAGCGTGGTAACCAGGCCAATCGCCACCACCGACAGCCACGCACCGGCAAAGCCGTTACCCAGCACGTAGATGAAAAAATGGTTGGGCAGCCGGCGGTCCAGCACGCGGTAGAGATTCCAGCTCACCGCCGCCGGCAGCGCCACGGTCAGCAAGGCATCGAACCCCAGCGCGCCCCATGCGCCCTTGCCGAAGGCGGCATTGGCAAGCAGCACCAGCACGCCGGCAAAGGTGGCGCGCCAGAAACCGAACATCATCGTCAGCACGGCCATGCCGAACAGATGAAAACTCAGGCCCGGCTTCACCCCGGTCTTGATCTGCCACAAGGCCAGCACCGCCACGGCGGCCGCCAGAAACAGATTGAGCCGGCTGGCTTCCCCCAGCGCACGCCAGTCGCCCGACATGAGCCAGCGCCAGCCCAGAAACGCCAGTCCGGCCCAGCCGGCCAGCAGCCATGCTTCGGGAAGAGCCAGTGCAACGGGGTTGAGCGCGGTAGAATTCATGGGCGAATTTTACGCGATGCCTTGCCATCCCATGCCCGCCGACCTCTCCCGCCCGCTCACCGACGACGAACTTGCCGCCTACGACGACCTGCTCCAGCTTGCCGGAGAGCGCGCCGACCTCGGCCTGTCGGTGGAAGGGCTGGACGGCTTCACCGCTGCGCTGATCGTCACCCCGCACGCCATTGATGACGCCGACTGGCTGCCCGTGCTACTCGGACCGCGCGGCCTGGCCGTTTTTGAATCCGAGGCCGAACGCAGCCTGTTCGACACCTGCTTTGCCCGCCGCCGTCATGAAATCGAGCGCGCACTGGCCGCACCCGTGGACAACCTGGCCGACCCCAAGGCCTATTCCCCGCTGATACTCGACTGGCAGGGCATCCTCAAGGATATGCCGGCAGACGAAGCCGCCGCCCTCAAGGCGCATGGCGTGCCGCTTTATGGCGAAATCTGGGCCGCCGGTTTCCTGCAGGTGGTGGAGCAGTGGGAAGACCTGTGGGCCCTGCCCACCGACAGCAAGGACGAAGCCTACGTCGACGGCTGCCTGGACCCCTTCTACACCCTGATTACCCCGCGCGCCGAATGGACGCCGGAAGAAAAGAAACTCAGCCGCGAATCCCACGTCGCCAACGCCATCTGGGCCGTGTACGACCTGCGCGAATTCTGGCTCGACCGCGGCCTGGGCCCCCGCGAGCCCCTCCGCAAGGCAGCCGAACCCGGCCGCAACGATCCCTGCTCCTGCGGCAGCGGAAAGAAATACAAAAAATGCTGCGGATCAGACCAACCCTGATCGTGCCCCCCTTGAATCTTGTCACTTGCCCCCTGTAACTTGCCGCTGATGAACCTCGTCCTCTTCGACCTCGACAACACCCTGCTCGCCGGTGACTCCGACTACGAGTGGGGCCAGTTCCTCATCGCCAAGGGCGTGGTCGACCGCGCCCACTACGAAGCAAAAAATCAGGCCTTTTACGAAGACTACAAGGCCGGGCGGCTGGACATCCACGCCTTTCTGGCATTTGCCCTGCGTCCCCTGGCCACCCACCCGCGCGCCCAGCTCGACGCCTGGCGCGCCGAATATGTGGATACCCGCATCCTGCCCATGATCACCCCCGCCGCGCGCGACCTCGTCAACAGGCACCTCGACGAAGCCGACCTCGTCGCCGTGATCACGGCCACCAACCGTTTCGTCACCGAACCCATCGCGCACGCCTTCGGCATCCCCAACCTGATCGCCACCGACCCCGAGGAAATCAACGGCCAGTTCACCGGCGAAGTGGCCGGCACCCCCTGCTTTCGCGAAGGCAAGATCACCCGTCTGGAACAGTTTCTGGAAGCGCGCGGCACCCGCTTCGACTGCCTGACCCACAGCCGCTTCTACAGCGATTCGCAAAACGACCTGCCACTGCTGCAGAAAGTAAAACACCCCGTCGCCGTCGATCCCGACCCCACCCTGCGTGCCCACGCCGAAGTCCACGGCTGGCCCGTCATCTCGCTGCGTTGACAATCATGGCTCTTGCCCTGGACACACCAAAGCATGAAACCGCGTACCTGCCGTAGGTCGGCAACACTTTGCCGACACCCCAGCAACCCGCCTACCATTGCGGCGGCAAAGTATTGCCGCCCTACCCCAACCTGCCTGTTCCCAAGAATTTCTCGCTGACATGAGCCTGCCCGCCCTCGCCGAAGCCGTGGCCCGTCAGCGGGACGTGCTGGCTAACCTGCTGCGCGAACCCCTGGCCCTGGCCGCCGACGCCTGCGGCCGCGTGTGGCCCAACCGCGCCGCCCTCAACGGCGTGCTCACCGACGCGCTGGTCGGCCTGCCCAGTTGCAAATACCTGTACGCCCTGGACACCCACGCCCGGCAACTCTCCGACAACATCAGCCGTGAAGGCCTCATCGAAACCGACTACGGGCGCGACCGCTCCGACCGCCCCTACATGATCGAAGCCGTGCCCACCCAGGGCTTCCTCCTGTCCCAGGCCTACATCAGCCTGCGCGCCAAACGTCCCTCGCTCACCGCCATCCAGATCGTGCGCGACGCCGACGGCCGCGCACTCGGCTTTGTGGGCGCCGATTTCGACCTGCGCAACCTGCCGCTCACCGGCAAGCTCTACGACGAACCCACCACCTGGCGACAGATCAAGGGCGACCCCGCCATACGCAGCGCAGTCTTCCAGCAAACCCGCAACGAGTCCGCCATGGACCGCACGCTCGACACCGTGGTCGGCGTGATGGAAGAACTCATGACCGACCGGGGCGTGTTCCATGGCAAGCTGCACTTTTCCAGCAGCCGCGCCACCGTATGGCTCTACGACGACCCCTACCGCTACCGCCTGCTCGACATCGACGCCCTCACCGACCCCGACACCTGCCTGATCTACCCCGTGCAGCCCTACCCCCAGGATGCCGTCGTCCCCCGCGAAAAAATCCGCCCCATCCTCGACGCCATCGCCGCGCTGCGCTTCATCGACGAGACCTTCTACCTGCGCGCCGGCTCGCTCAACATCATGAATGGCATGGTCGGCCTCACCTTCTCCTGCGACGGCTCGCACTACCTGCCGTGGGACGAATTCATCACCAAGGGACGCGAGTTCTGGGCGAGCGGAGTAACAGCCGGATGACTACTTGATGGACAAACCACCACGCATCACCCACTTGCTCCAGTCGCCCATCCACGCAAAAGAAACACGCGAAAATTTCATCGCCCGTGCCTTGCTGGCCCGCGACCAGGCTCGCGCATCCAACACCTACATCACTGCCAAAGAACTTCTGAACCGGCTGGACCAGAGCCTGGCCCGCGCAAAAAACAAACCGCCATCCGCCTGACCCCAGCCCGGCTTGCCAGCCAAGCCGGCATCACGCACACTCCATCGCATAACAAGCAAAACCGGTGCGGAGAACGCAAAAACATGCACACCGGACTTGAGCAAACTAGACGACCTCTATCGCCTGCACCGCCTGCTTGACGGGCGCCGCACCGGGCTTTCGCGTGCTGACCTGATCGGTACGCATGGTTTCGCCCGCGCCACCCTCGCGCGCCTGGTTGCCGACCTGCGCGACAAGCTCAACGCCCCGCTCATCCACGACAAGGAACGCGGCGGCTACCGCTACGACACTACCGACGGACGCTTTGCCCTGCCCGGCCTGTGGCTCACCTCCGATGAACTGCTCGCACTCGTCACCCTGAAACACCTGCTGGCCAATCTGGAACCCGGCCTGCTCGACGATCACCTGCGCCCCCTGCAAGCCCGCATCGACCAGCTACTCGCCAGCCGCCACCTTGGTGCAGGCGAAGCAGGCCGCATCCGCCTGCTCAGCATGGCGGCACGTCGCAAAAACCCCCGCCACTTCCAGATCGTCGCCGGCGCCATGCTGCAACGCCACCGGCTCAAAGTCGAGTACTACAACCGCGAACGCGATGACACCAGCACACGCGAAATCTCACCCCAGCGTCTGGCCCACTACCGCGACAACTGGTATCTCGACGCCTGGTGCCACCGGAAGAAAGGCCTGCGCATATTTGCCGTCGAATGCATACGCAGCGTGGAACCGCTCGCCAAACGCGCCAAGGCCGTCCCCGAAGCCACCCTCAACCGCGAACTGGCCAGCAGCTACGGCATCTTCGCGGGTAAACCCCGCGCCACCGCCGTCCTCGTCTTCACCGCCCATCGCGCCCGCTGGGTGGCCGAAGAAATCTGGCATCCGCAACAAGCAGCACGCTGGCTGGAAGACGGGCGATATGAACTGCGGATTCCGTATTCGGATGACCGCGAGCTGCTGATGGATGTTTTGAAATACGGGGCGGATGTGGAGGTAGTGGGGCCGGAAGAATTGCGCGAAGCCATTCAAAAAACGCTTGGGGAGGCTGTGAGCCAGTACCAGAAAGGGTTACAGGCGTTATCAGGTTTTGATAACGGGGACTGATATAAAAGCAACATGAGCGCATCAACCCGATATTGCCAGCCGCATTTGTGGGCCAAGAGTTCCCAGAATGAACGCGAGTCTTGGCATCCGCTGATCCTGCACCTGCTCGACGTCGCCGCCTGCGCCGAAGCGATCCTGGCGCGCGAACCGCAGCGCTCTCGTGATCGGCTCGCGGCGGTGCTGGGACTGGGCTGGGCGCGTGCCCGACCGTGGCTCCTGCTGCTGATCGCCTGCCACGATCTTGGCAAGGGCTGCCCCGGCTTCCAGTGCAAATGGAAAAACCTTTCCGGCATGGATGCGGGTGCGAGCCCGGACACATCGGTCAATCACGCGTTTGTCAGCCAGGTCGAATTGCTGTCCCTGCTGACCGAACTCGGCTGGCCGGGCGACGCGGCGGATCTGGTGGCGGATGCGGTGGGCTGTCATCACGGCGAGCGTGCGAGCCCCAGAGAAATTGAAAGAATCGAAGCCAATCCGTTCAAAAGCACTCTCGGCAAACCCGAATGGCACGCCGCCCGGCGCGCCATCTTCGAAGCGCTGATCGAAGTCTTCGCGCCAACCGAACCCCCGACCAAACCCACGCTCAGCGGCCCCGATTTCATGCTGCTCGCCGGGCTGACCAGCTTTGCCGACTGGATCGGTTCCAACGAGCAGTATTTTCCATTTGGCACACCCGACGAGTGCGCCGACCTGTCCGGCTGGTTCGAGACACGACGCCAGCACAACGCCGAAGAGGCGCTGGACAAAACCGGCTGGCTGCCGCGCTTGCCGTTGGCCACGGCGCATCAGGCATTTGACACGGTGTTCGGCTTCGCCCCGCGCCCCTTGCAGCAAGCCGTGGTCGATGCGCTAGCCAACATCGATCAGCCCGCGATCCTGCTGGTCGAAGCCCCCATGGGCGAAGGCAAGACCGAAGCCGCGCTCTACGCCCATCTGGAATTGCAGCGGCGGCTCGGGCATCGCGGGCTGTACGTGGCCTTGCCGACCAAGGCGACGGGCAACGCCATGTTTGGCCGCGTGCTGAAATTCCTGAAGAGCCAGAACTGCAACCGGCCACTCGACCTGCAACTCCTGCACGGCGGCGCGCTGCTCAACGACAGCTACCAGCAGCTCAAGCCCGGCGGCATTTTCGACGCCACTACTGGCGGCGAAATCCGCGCCGGCGAATGGTTCACCCACAAGAAGCGCGCCCTGCTGTCGGAATACGGCGTCGGCACCATCGACCAGGCGCTGCTCACCATCCTCCCGGTGCGGCATCAGTTCGTGCGCCTGTGGGGGCTGGCCAACCGCGTCGTCGTGTTCGACGAAATCCACGCCTACGACGCCTACACCGGCACCTTGCTGCTGCATCTCCTGCACTGGCTGCTGGCGCTGGGCTCGTCGGTCGTGTTGCTGTCGGCGACGCTGCCGCCGCAGATTCGCCGCCAAGTTGCCGCGCTGACCGGCGCGCAGCCACCCGTGCAGGAAGCGGCGTACCCGCGCCTATCCGTCTACCAGAACGGGCAAGCGGTGAGGCAGCTTCCTTTCAAAGCCGACCCCGCTCGGCGCTTGAGTCTGACCATCGCCTCCGTCACCGCCGACCTGCCCGCCATCAAAACCGCGCTCGACGAAAGGCTCGTGCCGGGCGGTTACGCGCTCGCGCTGCTCAACACCGTGCAACGCGCCCAGAAGCTGTGCCGGGACTACGGCGACGGCGAGCCCTTGATCGTGGACGGCGAGCCCGTCGGCAAACGCCTTGCGGACGACACCGAGGTTTATCTTTTTCACGCCCGCTTTCCCGCCGACCAGCGCCAGCGGCGCGAAGACGCCGTGCTCAAGGTATTCGGCCCGCCCGACAAGGCTGAACCCGGCGGCGAAACCGGCGCGCGCAGCGGGCGAAAAATCCTCATCGCGACCCAGGTCGCGGAACAAAGCCTCGACCTCGACTTCGATCTGATCGCCACCGACCTCGCGCCCATCGACCTGCTGTTGCAGCGCGCAGGTCGCTTGTGGCGGCATCGTCGCAGCGCGCGCCCGCAAGCCGAGCCGGTGCTGATCGTCGCCGGGCTGGCCGAAGACCCGCCGCCCGCGTTCGGTAAGCCCTTGTGGTGGAGCGCGGTTTACCGCGAGGACGTGCTGCTGCGCACTCACAGCCTGCTTCGCGACAAACCCACCCTGCAATTGCCGGACGAGATCGACACGCTGGTCGCCAAGGTTTACGAAGAAGACGTGGACGTGGCCGAATCGCTGCAAGCGCGCCTGGAGCGCGCCATGCAGAAAGCGCTGGGCGACAACTACGCCCACGTCGGCGTGGCCAACCAGGCCATCATCGGCCTGCCCGACGACGGCTCGTGGAAAACCAGCGCCACCTTCACGCTTTATGACGACGACGAGCCCGGCGTCCACGCCAGCCTCAAGGCCAAAACCCGTCTTGGCGACGATTCCGCCGTCGTCATTCCGCTGCATGAAGCGGACACCTTCGACCCCACCGCCACCCCCGATTTTGCGCAGGCAAAAGAATGGTTCCTGCGCGCCCTAAGCGTGTCGCGCAAAGGCATCGTCAAACCGCTGCAAAGCGCAGGTGTGCCGGAAGGCTGGAAGAAAAGCACGCTGTTACGCAACTGCTACCCGCTCCAGCTCGACGCGGAATCACGCTGGATCATCGACCCCGGCGTGCAGCTCTCAAGTGAGCTGGGGCTGGTTTACCACGACAAGGAGGCCGAATGAGCCGCTTCAACCTGATCGACGAATCCTGGATTCCAGTGCGCTTTCCAAATGGAACGCGCGCGGAGCTGGGCATCCGCGACACCCTGCTGCGCGCCAAGGACATCGCCGTCATCGAAGACCCGTCGCCCTTGGTCGTGGCAAGCCTGCACCGCTTCCTGCTCGCCGTGCTGTACCGCGCGCTGGAAGGGCCAACCGACATCGATCAGGCCAAGAGCTGGTTCAAAGCCGGGTTGCCCGCAGACAAAATCGATGCGTATCTGGAAAAGTGGCGATCCCGGTTCTGGCTGTTTGACGAGAAATATCCTTTCGGGCAAAACCCAAATGTGCCAGCTAAGGAAATTGAACCCTGGACAAAACTCACTGCCGAGCACAACGCCACGACTAATAAGGTTCTCTTCGATCATGTGGACACCAAAGCCCCCGGAGTGCGGACGTATCCGGAGTGTGCACGCTGGCTTACTTCAACGATGTCTTTTTCCTTGAGTGGCGGACGAGGCTACTTCCCATCTCCATCAGTCAACGGACTGATGTGTATTCCAGTCGGTCGAAACTTGCACGAAACGCTGTGTTATTGCTTGGTCGATCAAAATCGGGAAGTGATAAAAAGCGATGTTCCCCTGTGGGAACGGGCACCAGAAAGCTTGCCTATTAACTCGCCGAAACGTCCGGCAAGGGGTAACGCCGATCTATACACATGGTCTGCGCGGATGGCCCTACTTAACGAACTTCCATCGGGTGGCGTGGCATACATCCGGTTTGTGTCGGGACTTGGATTCGAGCCTTTAGTAACGTTTAGCGACCCCATGCTGGCCTATACCAACGACAAGGAGAAAGGTCGACTGGCTGTGCGGTTCCGTGAGGATCGTGGTGTTTGGCGTGATTTTGATTCACTACTCCCCGGAGTGGGGGGCGATGCGCCACTAACTATCCAGCATTCAATCCGCTTAGCTGGTAGAAACACCAAACTGTTACCTCAATCAGTACTTATCTTGGGGCTCCGATACACACCACCGAATGCCAATGTGGACTTTTGGCGGATGGAGAGATTTGTATTTCCTGCAGCGCTTTCTGAAGAGAAAGAGATCAAGGAAGAAATACGTCAACTACTTAACCTTGCAGAGAATGCACAGAAGTCCCTGTGGCAAGCCTGCTCTGATTTCGCTCGTGCTTTGCTAAGCCACGGCGAGCGCGAGAGCAAGGTTGATAAGAATGACGTTAAAAACTTCGTTCAGCAAATGCCCGCCAGTGCCAGTTACTGGTCGCGCCTCGAAGCCGCGTTTCACGACACCCTGTACCACTACACGCTGGAACGCGATCCAGACGCCATCCGCCTCGACTGGCTGAAAACCGTGCGCGCAGCCTTGCGCGACGTGTGGGCGCAACACGCCGCCAGCGTCTCGACCGGCGACGCCTGGGCGATCCGCGCGCTGGTTCGCGCCGAAGGCGCGATCAACAAGCAACTCCGCGTGCTGAACGACGAAATCCAGAAATACGAATGCCATCTCAACCCGCAGGAGGAAACAGCATGAGCGGACTCATCGCGTGGCTGGAACAACTGAACGAATCGGACAACAAAGCGCGGGCGGTGTTACGCCGTAGCCTCGCCTTCGACCCCGGTCAGCACATTCCGGCTTTTCCCTACGTCGAGCCTTTTCTGAAAGGCGAGCACGAAGGCTGGCGGCGCGAGGTGCATTACCTCGTCGCCGCGCTGTGGGCGGCACATTGGCGAGAAGGCCGCGCGGGCGCAGGCCAGCCATTGGCCAAAGCTTGTGCAGCACATCAGCTCAAAAGCGGGTCGGCCAGCACCGAGCGGCGCTTCATCAATCTGCTGGACGCGGATCGCGAACAACTGCCGCACCGCCTGCGCCAGATGACCGCGCTGCTGAACGAACAGCCCATCGATTTCGAGCGACTGCTCTCCGACCTGCTCAGTTGGCATCGCGACGACAAGCGCCCCCAGAACGCCTGGGCACGCGATTTCTACCGCACCTTCAACCCCGCCCCACAGACCCAACCCGACACTGTCACGGAGACTGCCGAATGAAAACCCTGATCGAGATTCACGTCCTGCAAAACTTCGCGCCGTCCAACCTCAACCGCGACGACACCGGTGCGCCCAAGGACGCGTACTTCGGCGGCACACGCCGAGCGCGCGTGTCGAGCCAGTGCGACAAGCGTGCGATCCGGCAATTCTTCGACGAGAAAGTCCGCGAAGGCGTATTCAGCGCGGATGAACTGGCGGTGCGCACCAAGCGCGTCTATCAGGCCATCGTCGACGCGCTGGCAGGCAAGCGCGACCCGTCGGAAACGCTGGCGAAAGCGGAAATCGCGTTGACCTACGTCAAGCTCAAGGCAGCGGAGGGCGGCAAAACGCAATACCTGTTGTTCCTCGGTCGCCGTGAAATTGCGGCGCTGGCAGAGACCATCGACGAATGCTGGGATCAGATCGTCGCCGCCGAGGAAAGCGACGCAGAGAAGCCCAAGGGCAAGGCAAAAAAAGCCGCTGCCAGCAGCGCGCCCAAAGAGGTTCTGGCACGCATCGAAGCGGCGTTCAACGGCGGCAAGGCCGTCGATGTCGCGCTATTCGGGCGCATGTTGGCCGACATGCCCGAGAAAAATCAGCACGCCGCCTGCCAGGTCGCACACGCGATTTCAACCCACACGGTCGAGCGCGAATTCGACTTCTACACAGCAGTCGATGACCTTAAGCCGGAAGACACCGCCGGTGCCGACATGATGGGCACGGTGGAATTCAATTCGGCGTGCTACTACCGCTACGCTGTGGTCGATTGGGCCAAGCTCGCCGACAACCTGCAAGGCGACATCGACCTCGCCGCCAAGGGGCTGCGCACCTTCCTGCAAGGCTTCGTCATGGCCGAACCCACTGGCAAACAAAACACCTTCGCCGCGCACAACCCGCCGGAATTCATCGCCGTCACGGTCTGCCATGATGCCGCGCCGCGCAACCTCGCCAATGCCTTCGAGACGGCGATACGCGCCAAGACTGGCGAATCGCTCACCCGAAAATCGGCGGAAGCCTTGGCTAAAAAGGGAGGCGAACTGGAAAAGGCTTATCCGAGAAAGAACCAAACGACCTATGTGCTCAATCTCGCCCGCGCCGAGTTGGGCGGCTTTGGCACGGAGCAAGCCTCGCTGGATGCGGTGCTGGAAGAAGCGCTCAAAGCCGTGCAAGGGTAAAGCCATGCCCACGCTACTTCTACGACTGGCAGGGCCGATGCAATCCTGGGGCACGACCAGCCGCTTCGACCAGCGCGATACCGGCAAGGAGCCAAGCAAATCCGGCGTGATCGGGCTGCTGGCTGCAGCGCTGGGGATAGACCGGGAAAACTGGATCGACCTCGAACCGCTGACGCGACTGACGATGGGCGTGCGCCACGACCGGCCCGGCGTGCTGAAGCGCGACTATCAAACCGCGCAAAACATCATTTCTGCCGACCGCTCGAAAGTCCACGAAACCGCCGTCACCACGCGCGATTACCTCGCCGATGCGGTGTTCCTGGTCGGGCTGGAAGGCGGCGACCGCGCTCTGCTCGAACGCGCATACGCCGCTTTGCAAAACCCGGTCTGGCCGCTGGCACTGGGGCGCAAATCCTACGTGCCGTCGGAATCCGTGTGGCTCGAAAACGGCGTCAACGACGCACCCTTGCTGGAAGCGCTCGCGACCGCGCCCTTGATCGCCGCGACGCGACGCTTTGAGAGCGCACCCGAGCGCCTGCTGGTGTCGCTGGAATCGCCCGACGGTAGCGGCGCATTGCGCATGGATCAGCCACTGTCTTCGTTCGCCGAACGGCGCTTCGGCGCGCGCAGCGTGTGCGCCGTATGGGTGGATGTGCAGCCGGAGGACAGCCATGCACCTGCATAGGATCCACCTCAACCCGCGCTGCAAGGAAGCACGCCGCGATCTTGCCGATCCCTACCAGATGCACGCGACACTCTGCCGCGCGTTCTTTCCTGCGGAAACGCCGTGCCCGGCAGGCGCGATGTTGTGGCGGCTGGAACCGGAAACCGACCGCGAAGGCAGGCCGCGTGTGCTGATTCAATCCCGTGAGTCACCCGACTGGTCAAGGCTGCCCGTTCAAGACTGGCTGGCGCACACCGAGCCCGGAGTCGATCTCGTGCAAAAACTCGCACTCGATACGCTGAAAACCGGACAGGCGTTTCGCTTCCGCTTGCGCGCCAATCCCTGCAAAACCGTGGACGGCAAACGGCAGGGATTGGTTCATCCCGAGGCACAACAGGCATGGCTGGCGCGTAAAGGCGAACAACACGGTTTTACTTTGCCGGAGTCCGCCACACCGGATTATTTCGATTTCCTGCAAAGCCCCGAAGCCCGCGCGTACCCCGATGTCCGCATCGCGCACGAGCAGTTGCTCAAGGGCAGCCAGCACGGCGGCAACACGATCCGGGTGTATTCGGCGTTGTTCGACGGGCGTTTGACGGTGACCGATCCCGAGCGCTTCCGGGCAGCGCTGGAAACCGGGATCGGCCACGGCAAGGTGATGGGGCTGGGACTGTTGTCCGTGGTTCCTACAGCAAAATGATTAGCCAATCCCTTCGGTTGCGGTTTGCTGCTCGTCCGCCGCCTGGGTTAAATTGCCCATGCCACACTGTTTATTAGGAGCGCATCATGGAATGGAGAGACCGCATCGTTTCCGACCCGGAAATTCTGGTGGGCAAACCGGTCATCAAGGGAACGCGTATTTCTGTTGAGCTGATCATCGGCTGGCTGGCAAACGGCTGGACATTCGAGCAGATTCTGGAGTCTTACCCGCATATCACCCGCGAAGATATTCTGGCGGCATTGGCGTTTGCGGCCGAGATGATGCAGGAAGAGCAATACATCGCCCGCCACAAGGCCGCTGCGTGAAACCGCTGTTGCTGGTCAACGAGAATTTCCCCGCGCCGGCGCTCAAGCGTCTGCGCACAGCCGGTTTCGATGTGGTGGCCGTGACGGAGGATATGCCCGGTGCATCGGATCGGGTGGTGCTGGCGCGTGCGTGCGCACTTGGCCGCTGGCTGGTTACCTTCGACCGCGACTATGGCGAGCTGGTGTTTTTGCACGATCTGCCATCGCCGCCTGCGATCATTTACCTGCGACAGGAACCTATTCCATCCGACGCGCCTGCCGAGTGGTTGATCAGTTTGATGGCCGACCCCGATCTGAAACCGGGATTCTTCATCACGCTTGCCAGCAAATCCACGCGATTGCGCCCCTTGCCTGGGCAGGCTTGATGGCCGACCTGCTTCCGCCACTCAAGCCCATCCCAATCAAGGATCGCCTATCGATTCTCTTCATTGAGCGCGGCCAGCTCGATGTGCTCGACGGCGCGTTCGTCGTCGTCGATAAAAGCGGCGTGCGCACGCACATCCCGGTTGGCGGCGTGGCGTGTTTGATGCTGGAACCGGGTACGCGTGTGTCGCATGCGGCGTGTGCATTATCTGCGCGGGTCGGCACGCTTCTGGTGTGGATTGGTGAAGCAGGCGTGCGGCTGTATTCCGCCGGCCAGCCCGGCGGTGCGCGTTCCGACAAATTGCTTTATCAAGCACGGCTGGCATTGGACGACACATTGCGCTTGAAGGTCGTGCGCAAAATGTACGCGCTGCGCTTTGGCGAAGAGCCGCCGCAGCGGCGTTCGGTTGAGCAACTGCGCGGCATCGAAGGCGCGCGCGTGCGCGAAACCTACAAACGCATCGCCGCGAAATACGGCGTCGAATGGAAAGCGCGCAACTACGACACCAGCGACTGGGACAAAGGCGACCTGCCCAACCGCTGCCTGTCGTCCGCCACCGCCTGCCTCTACGGCGTGACCGAAGCGGCGGTTCTGGCCGCCGGTTACGCGCCCGCGATCGGCTTCATCCACACCGGCAAACCGCTGTCGTTCGTCTACGACGTGGCCGACGTGTACAAATTCGATACCGTCGTGCCGCTCGCCTTCCGCATCGCCGCGCGCCGGCCCGCCAACCCCGAGCAGCAGGTGCGGCTCGCCTGCCGCGACGTGTTCCGCGAATCGCGGCTGCTGGAAAAAATCATCCCCGGCATCGAAGCCATGCTCGCCGCCGGCGAAATCGAGCCGCCCGAAGCCTTCGACGAACAAGTCGGCCCCGCCATCCCCAACCCGGACTCCATCGGCGATGCTGGTCATCGTGCTTGAAAACGCACCGCCGAGGCTGCGTGGCCGCCTCGCCATCTGGCTCCTGGAAATCCGCGCCGGGGTCTACGTCGGCAACTACTCCGCCAAAGTGCGCGAGCACATCTGGAGCCACGTGGAGGCCGGGCTGGGCGAGGGCAACGCCGTCATGGCCTGGCGGGTGAACAACGAAGCCGGATTCGACTTCGTCACGCTCGGTACAAATCGACGGATACCGGTGGAAATCGATGGTGCGAAGCTAGTGAGCTTTTTGCCGCCGGACGACAAAAATGCTCTTTAACAACCCGAAAAGTTTGGCCAGCGAAATGCCCGGGGAAATCGGTAGAATTCCGGGCAGTTGATTTTTTTCGGTGAATCAACAGGTTGGAAGAAGTGTGTTCCCCGCTCGCGCGGGGATGAACCGCGTTCGGCACCGGGGCTATCGTCCCACGCCTGGTGTTCCCCGCTCGCGCGGGGATGAACCGCCAACCGACTCAAATCCCAGGCCGAATCCTACGTGTTCCCCGCTCGCGCGGGGATGAACCGCCGAATGGCTGGTTCTCGGTGCGCTGGTGGGCGTGTTCCCCGCTCGCGCGGGGATGAACCGGTCGACGTGATGAGCGTGCTCAAAGTGCAGGGGTGTTCCCCGCTCGCGCGGGGATGAACCGATGTAAGCGGCAATGATCGACGCCATGCCGAGGTGTTCCCCGCTCGCGCGGGGATGAACCGCCGCCCCGCGTTGCCACTGAGGGATACACGGAGTGTTCCCCGCTCGCGCGGGGATGAACCGCCCATTCCCCGAGCGCCTTACTTGCCGCCAAAGTGTTCCCCGCTCGCGCGGGGATGAACCGAACTGCGAGACGCCTACGCGAAACTGGATGCAGTGTTCCCCGCTCGCGCGGGGATGAACCGGTATCAGAGTCCCGCGCACTACTGGACGGGTTGTGTTCCCCGCTCGCGCGGGGATGAACCGGCGCCTACGCCGTCGCTGACCCGCGCCCCGGTGTGTTCCCCGCTCGCGCGGGGATGAACCGACGATGGAAACAAAGCCGTATGAGATTGTGGCGTGTTCCCCGCTCGCGCGGGGATGAACCGGAGAATATGGATGCACTTTGACGACATGAACCGTGTTCCCCGCTCGCGCGGGGATGAACCGTCGAACAAATTCATTGAAAAAGTTTTGCACTCGTGTTCCCCGCTCGCGCGGGGATGAACCGGTCGACATCGCCGCGCGCGTGCTGCTGTTCCGGTGTTCCCCGCTCGCGCGGGGATGAACCGCCATGGGCATCTGCTGCATCCCGCGCCAGCTGGTGTTCCCCGCTCGCGCGGGGATGAACCGGGGCAGCTACGCCACCCCTAGAATTTCTTTCCGTGTTCCCCGCTCGCGCGGGGATGAACCGCTGTAGGTGCGCTCAACTCGTCCGCTGCGCTCGTGTTCCCCGCTCGCGCGGGGATGAACCGACCACTGGAGCCGCCCGCAGGTGTACTGGGCTGTGTTCCCCGCTCGCGCGGGGATGAACCGCTTTTTCCGGACGCGGTGGAACAGCGCCGCACGTGTTCCCCGCTCGCGCGGGGATGAACCGTTGGCGGTCTTGGTTTTGTTGCCGTCGGTCAGGTGTTCCCCGCTCGCGCGGGGATGAACCGCCTGATCCCGCGCTGAATTCGCATTGGCTGCCGTGTTCCCCGCTCGCGCGGGGATGAACCGAATGGTGCGGGCCTGCTCGTAGTCTCCGGTGCGTGTTCCCCGCTCGCGCGGGGATGAACCGGAGCTGGTCGACAAGAACGACACGCCGGCCGAGTGTTCCCCGCTCGCGCGGGGATGAACCGCATTCCTCCGTCACCAGCTCGCCGCCCACTTCGTGTTCCCCGCTCGCGCGGGGATGAACCGACGATCTTCAACAACGCGTTTGCCGCCGCGCCGTGTTCCCCGCTCGCGCGGGGATGAACCGATACACGTCCGTATAGGTGCCCACACTCACCAGTGTTCCCCGCTCGCGCGGGGATGAACCGGTGAGGCTGTGCATGGCGCGACTGGTCATGAAGTGTTCCCCGCTCGCGCGGGGATGAACCGACGTTGGCCGAAAATCCGCGCGCCGTGTCCGGGGTGTTCCCCGCTCGCGCGGGGATGAACCGGCGTTGTTCTTGAGGTCTGACACGATCTCGTCGTGTTCCCCGCTCGCGCGGGGATGAACCGGAGCGCGCCACATGAGTCGAGATCAAACACAGGTGTTCCCCGCTCGCGCGGGGATGAACCGTGACGCCCTCGGCAATTGCATCCGCCTCGCTGGTGTTCCCCGCTCGCGCGGGGATGAACCGGCCTGTCAGGTGGCGTCTTTAAGCCCTTGACCGTGTTCCCCGCTCGCGCGGGGATGAACCGTCGCAGTCGATACCTACGATCTTCCGTTGACCGTGTTCCCCGCTCGCGCGGGGATGAACCGGCTCATCGTCATCTCCTTAATTGTAGGACGCCGTGTTCCCCGCTCGCGCGGGGATGAACCGGCCCTGGCCGAGCAGCTCGCCACCACCCCGCGGTGTTCCCCGCTCGCGCGGGGATGAACCGTGCTACGTCGTTGCGGTGTCCCAGCGCGATGCGTGTTCCCCGCTCGCGCGGGGATGAACCGGTTCGGGCTGACGTCCTGAAGGCTGCGGCAAAGTGTTCCCCGCTCGCGCGGGGATGAACCGCGGCGGGTGAGCACGCTCATGGCTGCACCGCCGTGTTCCCCGCTCGCGCGGGGATGAACCGGAAATCCGCGAAAATCGTGGCCGGGGTGTAGCTGTGTTCCCCGCTCGCGCGGGGATGAACCGACTCATCGTCGATCTCCTTAACTGTAGGACGCGTGTTCCCCGCTCGCGCGGGGATGAACCGGCCGTGACGGCCACGGTGATGCCCACCGCCCCGTGTTCCCCGCTCGCGCGGGGATGAACCGGTGAGCGTGGCGTTGCTGGTAGATGTGGCGCTGTGTTCCCCGCTCGCGCGGGGATGAACCGCCGTCGACGACGGACGCAACAGCCAGTACAGCGTGTTCCCCGCTCGCGCGGGGATGAACCGGCCCGACTCGCCTTCGGCTCGCGGCCTTAAGGGTGTTCCCCGCTCGCGCGGGGATGAACCGCAGCTGGCGAATAGCGCGAGTTCGGTCATGACGTGTTCCCCGCTCGCGCGGGGATGAACCGCCACGGTTGTCGACCACATCACGCCGCACCGGGGTGTTCCCCGCTCGCGCGGGGATGAACCGCCATGTTTAACCGCCTCAATATCATTGAGCGCGTGTTCCCCGCTCGCGCGGGGATGAACCGCGTTCGGCGCAACTCTTGGGGTGATGTTTTCAGTGTTCCCCGCTCGCGCGGGGATGAACCGTCATCACCACTGAGATGGGTAACCCGCTGTCAGTGTTCCCCGCTCGCGCGGGGATGAACCGCATGGCGGTCCGGTTCTCGCTCGACATTCCAGGTGTGTTCCCCGCTCGCGCGGGGATGAACCGGATCAGGCAACCACCGTGCGGCAACAGGATGAGTGTTCCCCGCTCGCGCGGGGATGAACCGCCATCATGGGCACCGCCCAGGGTGCTGGCATGGTGTTCCCCGCTCGCGCGGGGATGAACCGCTGCGGGCTGCGCGTCACCACAACTGAGCCAGGTGTTCCCCGCTCGCGCGGGGATGAACCGACGCGGACGGACGTATCGGGCCGGACGATATCGTGTTCCCCGCTCGCGCGGGGATGAACCGTACATCTTCGAGGCAATGCTTCGGGTCACGTCGTGTTCCCCGCTCGCGCGGGGATGAACCGGCATCCGCCGCCCGCCGCGCCGAAATGCAGATGTGTTCCCCGCTCGCGCGGGGATGAACCGACCGAGCCGGACGGCTTCAGCCGCGCCGAAGCGTGTTCCCCGCTCGCGCGGGGATGAACCGGCGAACGAGATTGCCAGCGCGCCGGTCGTGCTGTGTTCCCCGCTCGCGCGGGGATGAACCGGCGGGATTTTTGGCAACAGCGTAGAACAACGCGTGTTCCCCGCTCGCGCGGGGATGAACCGGCCATCAGGTAGATCACGTCTGTAAAAACAGGGTGTTCCCCGCTCGCGCGGGGATGAACCGAGACGCTAGAAATCATCGAGCAGAAACAGCTTGTGTTCCCCGCTCGCGCGGGGATGAACCGGAGACAAAACATGAGTGACCAGCAAAACAAAAGTGTTCCCCGCTCGCGCGGGGATGAACCGCGCCTCATCAAGCGCGTCTCCACCCTGGCCGAGTGTTCCCCGCTCGCGCGGGGATGAACCGGATTAAACGAGCCGACGAACGGTATTTGACACGTGTTCCCCGCTCGCGCGGGGATGAACCGGCAGGGACGTGGGGTGCATCTGGCTGCTACGCGTGTTCCCCGCTCGCGCGGGGATGAACCGTAGATGGAAACTCGCCTCCCATCGGTGCACAGCCGTGTTCCCCGCTCGCGCGGGGATGAACCGCATTCGTCAACAACCGTCTGGTCACCCGCATCGTGTTCCCCGCTCGCGCGGGGATGAACCGGCTTCCTTGCCGCCGTGGGCACGCCGCTTGGCGTGTTCCCCGCTCGCGCGGGGATGAACCGTTATCAGTGAATGGCGCGCCCAAGATAGAAAAGTGTTCCCCGCTCGCGCGGGGATGAACCGCCTGCGCCGTGGAGGGATTCCAGCATCGCGTCGTGTTCCCCGCTCGCGCGGGGATGAACCGATATCCCCAACCCTGTATCCGCGATCCTTTAGGTGTTCCCCGCTCGCGCGGGGATGAACCCCGACGCCGATACACCACGGCATCCCGAACGTCGTGTTCCCCGCTCGCGCGGGGATGAACCGAGTTGGTCGACCAGCGCGTTTGCCCACGGCTTGTGTTCCCCGCTCGCGCGGGGATGAACCGCATCGTTGGTCTTTGCATGGGCCTGTGCGCCCGTGTTCCCCGCTCGCGCGGGGATGAATTCCGCACACCAAGTGCGGCCTCACGTCCGGCTGCGGATTGAATGTGACAAACCTTCCCTATCAATACCCCCACCCCCATCAGCTTGAACCCCCCCGCCCGCCCGGCGGATAATGCGGCCTTCTCTGGGGCTCGCCTGTTTTGGAAACCTATCTCCTCATTCTGATTTCGACGGTGTTCGTGAACAACATCGTCATGGCCAAGGTGCTGGGCCTGTGCCCGTTCATGGGTGTGTCGAAAAAGCTGGAAACGGCTATCGGCATGGGGCTGGCCACCACATTTGTGCTCACGCTGGCGTCGGGCGCGAGTTATCTGGTCAACGAGTATCTGCTGGGCACGGAGCTGTTCTACCTGCGCACGCTGTCGTTCATCGTGGTGATTGCGGGGATTGTGCAGTTCACGGAGATGTTCATTCACAAGACCAGCCCGGTGCTGTATCAGGTGCTGGGGATTTACCTGCCGCTCATCACCACCAACTGCGCGGTGCTGGGGATTCCGCTGCTCAATGTGCAGGCGCAGCACAATTTTGTCGAGTCGCTGTTCTTTGGCGCGGGCGGGGCCATCGGCTTTACGCTGGTGCTGATTCTGTTTGCGGGTATACGCGAGCGGCTGGAAACCTGTGATGTGCCTGCGCCGTTCAGGGGCACCAGCATTGCCATGATTACGGCGGGGCTGATGTCGCTGGCGTTCATGGGCTTTTCGGGACTGGTCAAGTAATGCTCACGGCTATCGGGGTGATGGTGCTGCTGGCGGTGGTGATCGGCGTGGCGCTGGGCTGGTCGGCCATCCGGCTCAAGGTGGAGGGCAATCCGCTGGCCGAAAAGATCGATGCGATCCTGCCGCAAACGCAGTGCGGCCAGTGCGGGTTTCCGGGCTGCAAGCCCTATGCGGAGGCCATTGCCAAGGGCGAGGCGGACATCAACCAGTGTCCGCCAGGCGGTGAGGATGGCGTGAAGCAGCTGGCCGAGCTGCTGGGCGTGGAACCCAAGCCGCTGGATGGGGAACACGGCGTGCCCAAACCCAAGTCGGTGGCGCTCATCGACGAGGCAACCTGCATCGGCTGCACGCTGTGCATCCAGGCGTGCCCGGTGGACGCGATTGTGGGGGCGGCCAAGCAGATGCACACGATCATTGCGGACGAATGCACGGGCTGCGAGCTGTGCCTGCCGCCGTGTCCGGTGGATTGCATTGCCATGGTCGAAATCCGCGAAGACCTGCCGCACTGGAAATGGCGCTATCCGCAGATTCAGTTGAAGCGTGTGGCCTGACATGGCGCGTGAATTGTTCCGCTTCAAGGGCGGCGTGCATCCGCCCGACCACAAATCCGAATCGAACGGCCGCCCCATCCACCCCGCGCCGATCCCCCGGCAGCTGGTGATCCCCTTGCGCCAGCACATCGGCAACCCGGCCAAGCCGGTGGTGAGCGTGGGCGACACGGTGCGCACGGGTCAGCTGATTGCGGAGGCCGACGGCACGATTTCGGCGGCGGTTCACGCATCCAGTTCGGGCACGGTGGTGGCGATCGAGCCGCGCACCCTGCCGCACGCCTCGGGACTACCCGACCTGTGCGTAGTCATCGACACCGACGGACGCGATGAATGGGTGACGCGCGCGCCGCTGGATTACCGCGCCATGCCGGCGGCCGATCTGCGCATGAAGCTGCGCGACATGGGCCTGGCCGGCCTGGGGGGCGCGGTGTTCCCCAGCGCGGTCAAGCTCGATGCCGGCCCGGCACAGGTTTGCCCCACGCTGATTCTCAACGGCGGCGAGTGCGAACCCTGGATCACCTGTGACGATGTGCTGATGCGCCACCACGCCGACGACATCCTGCAGGGCGTGGCGATCATGCGGCATCTGCTGGGCAGCACGCTGGTGCTCGTCGGCATTGAGGACAACAAACCCGAGGCGCTCGCCGCCATGCGCGAGGCAGCGGCGAGGCTGGATTTTGCGGTGGAAGTGGTAGCCGTGCCGTCGCTCTACCCCGGCGGCGGGGCCAAGCAGATGATCGAAACGCTCACCGGCAAGCAGGTGCCGTCGGGCAAGCTTTCCACCGATATCGGCATCCAGGTGTTCAACGTCGGCACGGCCCATGCGCTGGCGCGTGCCGTGCACCACGGCGAGCCGATGATCGAACGGCTGGTCACGGTCACCGGTCATGTACTGCGGCCGCAGAATTTCCGGGTGCGCATCGGCACCCCCATGCAGGCGCTGATCGATCTTGCGGGTGATCGCGAAGGCAGCACGGGGGTGCTGATGGGCGGGCCGATGATGGGCGTGGCCATGCCCAACACCCAGGTGCCCGTGGTCAAGGCCACCAACTGCATTCTGGTGCAGTCGCGCGAACTGTTTCCCCCACCGCCGGCCGCACTGCCCTGCATACGGTGCACGCGCTGCGCCGATGCCTGCCCGGCCGAACTGCAACCGCAGGAGCTGTTCCGCTTTGCCAAGGCGGGGGATTTTGGCCGGGCGCAGGAATACCACCTGTTCGACTGCATCGAATGCGGCTGCTGCACCTATGTATGCCCCAGCCACATTCCGCTGGTGGAGTATTACCGCTACGCCAAGAGTGAAATCTGGGCGCGCGAGCGCGAAAAACGCGCTGCCGATCTGGCACGCGAACGCCACGAATTCCGCCAGTTCCGGCTCGAACGTGAAAAAGTGGAAAAGGCAGAAAAGCTCGCCGCCAAGGCCGCGGCATCACGCGCGCTGGCGGCGCAGGATCAGGCCAAACGCGCCGAACAGGCCGCCGGCGCGCCGGCTGCGGCCCAGCTGGCCGCGCCCGCCGCAGACACCGGCGAAGTCGACGCCAAGAAGGCCCTCATAGCCGCCGCGCTGGCCCGCGCCCAGGCCAAAAAGGCCGAAGCCGCGCCCAAAAACACCCAGCAGCTCTCCCCCGAACAACAACAGGCCATCGATGAAATCGAAGCCCGGCGGGCTAAAATCCGCGAGCTGGCGCGCAAGCCGCTGGAATCCGAAACCGAAAACCCATGAGCGCATCTTCAGTCGTAGTCGTAGTCGTAGGGCGGGAGTACTTTCCTGCCACCCGGAGTGATCGTCGGGAAAGTATTCCCGACCTACAGCAGCGGCCCCATGTATTCAACACACATCGCTTTGTCGAGATCACGCAAACCTCGCTCATCGTTCACGAATAATGTCTGATACCTCAGCCCCCGGCCGCGACAGCGTCACCCGCATCATGGCGTGGGTGCTCGGTGCGCTTGTGCCGGGCATTGCCGCGTATGTGTGGCTGTTCGGGCCGGCGATTCTGATCACGCTGGCGCTGGCCACGGTCACCGCCGTGGCGGCCGAGGCGGCCATGCTCAAGGCCCGTGGCTATCCGGTGCGGCCGTTCCTGTTCGATCTGTCTGCCGTGGTCACCGCGTGGCTTCTGGCGCTCTCATTGCCGCCGCTTGCGCCATGGTGGCTCATCGTCACCGGGGTGCTGGCGGCCATTGTGGTGGCCAAGCATCTGTATGGCGGGCTGGGGCAGAACATCTTCAACCCGGCGATGGTGGGCTACGCGGTGCTGATCGTGTCGTTTCCCGCCCAGATGACGCAGTGGGCCGGCCCGCTGGAACTCACCGGCACCGCGCTCACGCTGGCGCAGAGTGCCACCCTGATTCTGGGTGGCGAGCTGCCGCGCGCCACGCTGGACGCGGTGACGATGGCCACACCGCTCGACACGCTGCGCACGGGCCTGCTGCAACAGCTTACGGTGGACGAAACCCTGCGCCAGCCGATTTTTGGCGCGCTGGGTGGCGTGGGCTTCGAGTGGCTGGCGGTGGCGTTCTGGGTGGGCGGGCTCATCCTGTGGGCCCGGCGCATCATCGGCTGGCAGATCCCGATGGCGTTTCTGGCGGGCATTGTGCTGACTGCCGGCCTGCTGCATTTCGTCGACGCCGGGCGCTACGGGTCGCCGCTGTTCCATTTCTTCGCGCCTTCGGTGGCGCTGGCCGCCTTCTTCATTGCCACTGATCCGGTATCGGGTGCCACCACGCCGCGCGGCAAACTCATTTTCGGTTTTGGCGCGGGCGTGCTCACCATCGTGATCCGCACCTGGGGCGGATTCCCGGATGGGGTGGCGTTCGCCATCCTGCTGATGAACCTGTCCGTACCGCTGATCGACCAGTACACCCAGCCGCGCATCTACGGGGAAGCGCGCGCCGGCCGGGAGCCGCGCGCATGAAACCGGCGATTCGCAATGCCGTCCGTACCGGCGCGGTGCTGCTGGTGTTTGCGCTGGTGGGCACGGCCCTGCTTGCGCTCACGCACGAGCGCACCGACCCGATCATCGCGCGGAGCCAGCAGGCCGAGAAAACTGCGCTGCTCAATCAGGTTTTTCCGGCCGCACGTTACGACAACGACCTATTCGCCAGCCAGCGCAGCGTGCCTGCCAGCGAACTGCTCGGCACGCGCCAGCCGTCGGCGCTGTGGATTGCGCGCCAGGGCGGCCAGTTTGCCGGCGTGGTGCTGGAAGCCGTGGCCCCGGACGGTTACAGCGGCAACATTGCACTTCTCATCGGCATTGATGCCACCGGCACGATCACCGGCGTGCGGGTGACCGCGCACCGCGAAACACCGGGCCTCGGCGACTACATCGACCGCGCCAAGAGCACGTGGATCGACCAGTTCACCGGCACTTCGCTGCTCGCCCCTGCAGACCGGGGCTGGAACGTGAAGAAGGACGGCGGCCAGTTCGACGCCCGCGCCGGGGCCACCATCACCCCGCGCGCCGTGGTCAAGGCCATCAAGCGCGCACTCGATTACTATGCCCGCCATCGTGCCGCCTGGGCGGGCCAGGAGACCCCGACACCATGATCAGCCTCCAGGAATTCAACACCCTGTTCCGGAACGGCCTCGACAAGCAGAACGCCGGACTGGTGCAACTGCTGGGCCTGTGTCCGCTGCTGGCCATCAGCAATTCGGTCGTCAACGCCCTGTCGCTGGGGCTGGCCACGACGCTGGTGATGGTGGCGGCCAGCGGGGCGGTGTCGGGCGTGCGCAACTTCGTGCCGCACGAAATCCGCATTCCGGTCTTTGTGCTCATCATTGCGGCGCTGGTCACGGTCATCGACCTGGCGATGAACGCCTGGGTGCATCCGCTGTATCTGGTGCTGGGCATTTTCATTCCGCTCATCACCACCAACTGCATCGTGCTCGCCCGTGCCGACGCGTTTGCCTCCAAGAACCTTCCGCTGCACAGCGCGGTGGATGCCTTCGCCATGGGGCTGGGGCTCACCTCGGTGCTGGTGGTGCTGGGCGCAGTGCGCGAACTGGCCGGACAGGGCACGCTGTTCTCGGGGATCGACATGGTGTTCGGCGCAGCGGCCAAAGACTGGGTACTGCATGTGCTGCCGCATTACCAGGGCTTCCTGCTCGCGGTGCTGCCGCCGGGTGCCTTCATTGCTCTGGGGCTGTTGATTGCCGCGCACAACTGGCGCAGCGCCCGCGCAGCGCAACGTGCGCAGCTTCACACGGCCACCCCGGCCGCTGCATGAAACCGCCGCTGAAAAAGCGCGTACCCAAGCCGCGCAATCCCTTTGTCGCCCTGGCCGTGCAACGGCAGGCCGGACCGCATGGCAAGCCAGCCAGCGCGCAGCGCCAGCGCGAAAAACGCGAACTGAAGAAGCGCCTGTCTGAAGACTGAATGCGCCCCACCGCCCCCCGCGACACGACGAACGCGCCACGATGAACGCCAGCAAGCGACACGAAATCTTCAGCCGGCTCGCCGCCGCCAACCCGCATCCCACCACCGAGTTGGAATACTCCACCCCCTTCGAATTGCTGGTGGCCGTGGCCCTGTCCGCCCAGTCCACCGACAAGGGCGTGAACCTGGCTACCCGCCGGCTGTTTCCGGTGGCCAACACGCCCGAGGCCATTCATGCCCTGGGGGAAGACGGCCTGGCCGATTTCATCAAGACCATCGGCCTCTACAAGAGCAAGGCGCGGCACCTCATCGCCGCGTGCCGGATGCTCATCGACCTGCATAACAGCCAGGTCCCGCACGACCGTGCCGCCCTGGAGGCGCTGCCCGGCGTGGGTCGCAAGACGGCAAACGTGATCCTCAACACCGCCTTCGGCGAGCCGACGATGGCGGTTGACACGCATATCTTCCGCGTCGCCAACCGCACCGGGCTTGCACCGGGCAAGACCGTGCTCGCCGTGGAAAAGAAACTGCTCAAGGTCATTCCCGGGGCGTTTCTGGTCGACGCGCACCACTGGCTGATCCTGCATGGCCGCTATGTCTGCCAGGCGCGCAAGCCGAAATGTGGCGAATGCATCATTGCCGACCTGTGCGAATACAAGGACAAGACCTGGCCTGTTGCCCGGGCCGAGGCCCCTGCGCCGGCCCGGGCAGCGCGCAAGCGCGGCTGACACCACACCATGTTCACCCCCAGCCGCGATCAGGTCCGCCGGTTTTTCTTTGACGTATGGGCCAAGTACCGCGCCGGCCAGCCGCTGGCCGGCGCGGAGCAACCCGCGCTCGAAATCGTGCTGGCGCATCCCGAATACCACGCCCTGCTGGACGCGCCGGACCGGCATCTGGACCGCGATTACCCGCCCGAGGCCGGAGAAACGAATCCGTTCCTGCATCTGTCGCTGCACCTGGCGCTCGCCGAACAGCTCGGCATCGATCAGCCCCCGGGCCTGCGCGCCCGCTACGACCGGCTGCTCGCCCGCCACGGCGACACCATGCGCGCCCAGCACGCGGCCATCGACTGCCTGGCCGAGACAGTCTGGCGGGCGCAGCGCGATCACGCGCCCTTCGACGCTGCGCTCTATCTGGCCTGTCTGGACCGGCAACTGGGCGATTAGGGCGGCCGCACACGCGGGGTGGCCCCCCGGCTGGAAGTCACCGCGCGCAATCCCCTGCTTGCGACAGGCTTTACTTTTCGGGCGGGCAGCCGATATCTCTCCTGAATGCCCTGCCTGCGCCGGGCTCGCCCTTTACGTAGGCCCCCGATGTCCCAGGTTGAGCAACTCAAAATCAGCGACCAACTGCCCAGCCCGCGCGGCGTGGCACTGTCCATTCTGGAACTGTCGCGACGCGATAACGTGACCCTGGGCGAAATCGCCCGTGTGGTGCAGACCGATCCCGCGCTGTCATCCCGGCTCATCAAGCTGGCCAACACCGGCTCGCGCATTTCCCGCCCGGTCGTATCACTGCAGGAAGCCGTGGTCCGCCAGGGCATGTCGACGGTGCGGCAACTGGCGCTGGGGTTTTCGCTGCTCGACCAGTACCGCTCCGGTACCTGCGCCAGTTTCGACTATCAGGCCTACTGGTCGCATTCCCTGCTGATGGGACTGACCATGCAGGCCCTGGGACAGCATGTGCGCGTGGCCGCACCCGACGAACTCTTCGTATGCGGGCTGTTCGCCCAGGTTGGCCGGCTGGCTCTGGCAACGGCCTACTCGGCCGAATACGACACGGTTCTGCAGCAATACCGGGCCGACCTGACACAGTCCCTTGCTGCGCTCGAACGCGCCGCACTGGAAACCGACCACACCGAACTCGGCAGTGTGATGATGGCCGAATGGGGTATTCCCAAGCCGTTTACAGAACCGCTCGCGGTTTATGAAGACACCGAATCACTGTCCTATCCCAACGACTCCCGCAGCGAGAGCCTCATTCGCATGTTGCGCCTGTCGCACATGCTGGCGGACCTGAGCCTGGCCGAAGAATCCCGTCGTCCCAAACTCGCCCATGCCTGGGTTGAAGCCGCCGCACAGCTGGATTTCAAGGCTGAACAGGCTGCCAGCTTTATCGACGAGGTCATCGTCAGCTGGAAGGAATGGGGCGACCTGCTGAAGATTCCCGTCTCCACCCTGCCCCCGTTTGCCGAAATCGAACAGGGAGACAGCGAGCCGCACGACAACGAAACCCCGCTGCGCATCGTGGTGGCCGACAGCAACGCGTTCAGCCGCCGCAAGATCATGTCGCTGCTGGTGGAAAACAGCGCCCACATCGTCTACCCCGCCGACAACGGCAACGCGGCCCTGGCGCTGGCCATGGAAGTGCTGCCTCACGTCATCATTGCGCACTTCAACCTGCCCGGCCTGGACGGGCCCGAGTTGTGCCATGCCCTGCGCGAAACCGAAGAAGGCCGGCGCATGCACATCCTGTTGATGTCGGATGAACACGGCGAGGAGCAACTCACCCGCGCCTACGAGGTGGGGGCCGACGGCTATGCACCCGGCAGCATCAGCAGCGCGGGCCTGCGCACCCGGCTCAGTGCGGCACAGCGCTTCGTCCAGCTGCAGAACGCCTGGGAGCGCGACCGTGCCCAGTTGCGCCAGATTGCCGCCGAGCTGGCCGTGGCAAACCGCCGGCTGGCCAACGCCGCCCT
>JBEQCD010000020.1:0-33715 GCA_041639515.1 Hydrogenophilales bacterium
GTGTGCTCTTCCGATCTTGCGAAAGGGGGGACTCGAACCCCCACGCCTTGCGGCGCTGGAACCTAAATCCAGTGCGTCTACCAATTCCGCCACTCTCGCGGCTTGGCCGCAAAACCACCAACCAAGAAGTGTAATATAATCAATGCGATGCTGTCACCCAAGGCAGCCCGGCCTCGCCTTAAGTCTTTATTCCCATTCCGTTTTTTATTGCCGGTGCCGGTCGATCACTACGAAAACTTCCCTGTCGCGTCCTGGCTGCTGCCCGGCCGGCTGCGTCGCCCGGTCGAGGCCATCTACCGATTCGCCCGCAGCGCGGACGACATCGCCGACGAAGGCCATGCCCCGCCTGCCGAACGCTTGACGCAACTTGCAGCCTACCGGCACGAACTGGCTCGTATCGAAGTGGGCGAAACGCCGACCGACCCGGTATTCGCGCCCCTGGCCTCGGCAATCCAGACCCACGCCATCCCGTTCGCGCCATTGCACGATCTGTTGTCGGCTTTTGAACAGGACGTGACGAAAACGCGCTACGCCGATTTCGGCGAGGTAATGGACTACTGTCGACGTTCCGCCAACCCTGTCGGTCGGCTGATGATGCATCTGTACGGCGATGACGACCCGCGTCATCTCGCCTATTCGGATGCCATCTGCAGCAGTCTGCAACTGATCAACTTCCTGCAGGACATCGCCATCGATTACCAGAAGAACCGTATCTACCTGCCGCAGGACGAACTGGCTGCCCATCATGTCAGCGAATCCCAGATCGCCACGGGCGACACGCGCGGCCTGTGGCGCGCGATGATGCTGAAGCAGATCGAGCGCACGCGCAAACTCCTGCAGGCGGGCGCGCCACTCGGCCGCATTCTCAAGGGCCGCATCGGACTGGAACTCCGCGTCACCATCCGGGGCGGTGAAACCATCCTGCGCAAACTGCACGCCGATCCCGGCTGTGTGTTTTCCCGGCGTCCCGTGCTGACCCGGGGTGACTGGATCATGATGCTGATACGGGGGCTACGCTGACATGGACCCTCATCAATACTGCCAGGAACGGGCGGCGGCCAGCGGCTCCAGCTTCTACTACAGCTTTGTCTTCCTGCCCCCCGATACACGCCGGGCAATCACCGCGTTTTATGCCCTATGCCGCGAGCTCGACGATGTGGTGGACGAATGCCACGACCGGCAGGTTGCCGAAGCCAAGCTCGACTGGTGGCGCAGCGAGATCGCGCGCTTCGGGGACAACCAGGCTGAACATCCGACCACGCGCGCGCTTGCCGACACGGATTGCGGACGCCACATCGCGCCAGGCTTGCTGCTGGAGATCGTCGATGGCATGGCGATGGATCTGGATTACGGACGCTACCCGGATTTCAAGTCGCTGAATCTCTATTGCTATCGCGTCGCGGGCGTAGTGGGCGAAGTCGCCGCATCCATCTTTGGCGGCATGCGCGCGGAAGACGAGCGCGCACTGCGCCGTTACGCCCACGAACTCGGCCTCGCCTTTCAACTCACCAACATCATCCGTGATGTCGGTGAAGACGCCCGCCGCGGCCGCATCTACCTGCCGCAGGACGAACTGGCGCAATTCGGCGTCGCCGAATCCGATCTCTTGCAGGGCCGGGACTCCCCGGCCTTCCAGGCACTGATGGAATTTCAGTACAAGCGGGCCATCGCCCACTACGACAGCGCACTCGCTGCGCTGCCAGCAGCTGCGCGCCGCGCGCAGCGCCCGGGGCTGATCATGGCCACCATCTACCGCACGCTGCTCGATGAAATCCGCCGCAGCCGTTTCCCCGTATTGCGTGCCCACGTGTCGCTCACCCCTGTGCGCAAGCTGTGGCTGGCCAGCAAGACCTGGCTGTTTGCATGAAACCGTCGGTCGCAGTCGTAGGTGGCGGCTGGGCCGGTTGCGCAGCTGCCCTGATCCTTGCCGAAGCGGGCGTGAACGTCACACTGTTCGAAGCCAGCCGCACGCTCGGCGGACGCGCACGCGCGGCTGAACTCGACGGACGTCAGGTAGACAACGGCCAGCACATGCTGCTCGGTGCCTACGCCACCACACTGGACCTGCTCACGCGACTCGGCCGACACGAGGCCGACAGCCTGTGGCGCCGCCCGCTCCGTCTCGATGCCCCGCCTGCTTTCAGCCTGGCCTGTCCGCCCTGGCCTGCGCCATTCAACCTGCTGGCCGGATTCGTGGCGGCACGCGGGCTGAACTGGCAGGAAAAATGGTCGGCCCTGCAATGGTCGCGCAAGCTGCTGGCCGGGACGCAGCCGCCGGCAGGCAGCACTGTCGCGATGCTGACCCGCACGCAGCCTGCACGCGTCAACCACTGGCTGTGGCATCCGCTCTGCATCGCCGCCCTGAACACCCCGCCCGAAACAGCGTGCGCACATACATTCGTTGCTATCCTGCGGGGCGCGTTGGGCGGGCATCGTACACACAGCGACTTCCTGTTGCCGCGACGCCATCTCTCGGCCCTGTTTCCCGAGCCAGCAGCCGAGCGCATCCGTGCGCTGGGTGGCACCGTACATACCGGACAGCGTGTGCGTGCGATCGAGGCGGGCCATGATGCAGTTACGCTGCGCATCAACGACACGGCCCCCGGATTCAGCCGGGTGATCATTGCCGTGGCTCCCCAGCATCTGCACGCGCTCACCGAATATGTCCGGGAACTCGACAATGTCCGGCGCATGGTTGCGCAATACACCTATCAACCCATTGCAACCGCCTATCTCCAGTTTGATCCCGGGTTTCATTTGCCCCAACCGGTACTGGCCCTGACCGACGGGCCGGCACAATACGTATTCGATCGGGGACTCAGCCATGGCCAGGCCGGCCTGCTGGCCTGTGTGGCCAGCGCCGCCAGGGATTTGTCCGCCGGCTGGCTGGATCAGGCCGAAGCCCAGTTGCGGCAAGTCGCCTCGCCTGGCCCCGTCCGCTGGCGACGCGCCATCGTCGAAAAACAGGCGACCTACGGCTGCGTGGCTGACCTGCCCCGCCCTCCGGTCAGCACGCCGCACCCGGGGATTTTCCTCGCGGGCGATTACACTGCCGGCCCCTACCCCGCCACTCTCGAAAGTGCAACGACGAGCGGCGTACAATCCGCGCACGCCTTGCTCAACAGCCTATGAAAGACTATTCCCCCCGCCCCGATCTGCTCGCTGGCCGCGTCATCCTTGTCACGGGCGCGGGCTCCGGACTTGGACGTGCGGCCAGCCTTGCCTACGCCCGGCACGGTGCCACCGTGGCACTCCTGGGACGGGATGAAAACCGGCTCGAAACCGTCTACGACGAAATCCTCGCCGGTGGCGGCGCAGAACCCGCGATGTTTCCCTTCGATCTGGGCGTCGCCGATGATCGCGCACTCGAAACTCTGGCTGGCACACTCATCCATCACCTGAAACGTCTGGACGGCATCCTGCACAGTGCCCATCAGTTCTTCAGCCTCACCCCGCTGTCCCTGCAAACGCTGGAACAATGGCAAACCCTGATGCGGGTCAACCTCATCGCACCGTTCGCCCTCACCCGTGCCTGCCTGCCGGCATTGCGCGCGGCCCCGAGCGCGTCCGTGATCTTCACAGGCGAGACCCATGGCCACCAGCCGGCAGCATTCTGGGGCGGCTATGCAGTGGCCAAGGCCGGGCTGGAAACGCTGACGCACATCTGGTCCGACGAGCTGAGCGAAGACCCCAGGGTACGCATGAACACCCTGATCCCCGGCCAGGTCGCCACCACCCTGCGATCGCGCACCCATCCGGGGCTTGCGCCCCAGCACCTGCCGCAACCCGCGGACCTGATGCCTTTCTACCTCTACCTGATGGGAGACGACAGCCTCGATATTCGGGGGCGCATCGTCGAGTGTGCCGCTTGAAACCCTGCCTGGCATGAAGATCGGCCGCTACGAAATCATCGGTGAAATCGGCCAGGGCGCAATGGGCACGGTTTACCGGGCCCGAGACCCGCTGATTGAGCGTGAGGTGGCGATCAAGACTGTCGCCATCGAACAATTGCGGGAAGAAGGGACGGATGCCGAGGCCCGGTTCCTGCGGGAGGCCCGCAGTGCAGGCCGCCTCTCGCACCCCAGCATCGTGACGATCTACGACGTGGGTGAGACCGAATCGCTGGCTTACATCGCGATGGAGTTTCTCCAGGGTTCGACCTTGCGCGATCTGATGGATCGCCATCCACTGCCATTGAACTTGGCGCTCGATACCGCCTATCAGATGGCCGAAGCACTGGCGTTTGCCCATGAGCACGGCGTGGTCCACCGCGACATCAAGCCAGCCAACGTAGTGGTCACCGGTCAGCGCGGGCGCATCAAACTGACCGATTTCGGCATTGCCCACCTGCTCAACAGCAACCAGACCCAGGCAGGACAAATGCTGGGCTCGCCGCGCTACATGTCACCCGAGCAGGCCATGGGGCGGGAAATCGACGGACGCTCCGACATTTTTTCGCTGGGCGCGGTGCTGTATGAAATGCTCACGGGTGACTACGCCTTCAATGGCGACAGCCTGCCCACCATCGTCTATCGCGTCATCAACGAAACGCCGGAATACCTGGCCCTGCCCGGTGCCCTGCCACCCGCCCTGGCCGAACTGCTCCTGGGCATGCTGCACAAACAGCCCGCCAGGCGGCCCCATGCGCGTGAAGTCGCCCAGGCGCTGGCCGCCCTGCAAAGCAGCACGCCCCCACCATTGGCCATCACGGCACCCGACCCAGGCATATCCAGGCGACTGCGCCTGCTGGCGTTTGCCACACCCATCGGCGTGCTGTTGCTGATTGGCATCGGCATGATCGTGATTGAACATTTTTTGCCGGTAGAAGTGCGGCAACCCACCGTCGTCGCGCCGGTGAGTGCCCCGCCTGTAGCAGCGTTGCCGCCCCCCTCTGCCGAACCCGAGAAACCTCAGGTTTCGCCCAATACTTCAGTCCCCGTGGCCAAACCCGATCGGCCCAAACCCAAAGCCAGGCCAGTGATCGTTGCGGATGCCTATCTGCTGAAACTGGATGCCACCGGAACCGAATTACGCATCAAGCGCACCGAGTTGCTATTGCGATACACCGACCAGCATCCCGACATCCTGCAAATCGATCGGCAGATCGCGCAATTGGCGGAAGAACGCCGACGCCACGTGCGCCTGCTGCAGAAACAGCAACAGGACTAGGACGCGCGCCTGCCCTTACCAGTTGGTTTCCCGCTCGGCCGTTGCAGAGACCTTGTGAATGCTCAGGTCGGCACCGTTGAATTCAGCTTCCGGATCGAGCCGCAGGCCCACGGCCTTCTTCAGTAGGCCATACACCACAAAGCTGCCCACGAGGGCAACCGCGATCCCGCCCAGGGTCCCGATCACCTGCGCCGCCAGGCTCACGCCGCCAATTCCGCCAAGCGCCTGCATGCCGAAAATGCCGGCGGCAATCCCGCCCCAGGCACCGCACAGACCATGCAGCGGCCAGACACCCAGCACATCGTCGATCTTCCATTTGTTCTGGGTCACCATGAACATCCAGACAAACAGTGCGCCGGCAATTGCACCGGTCGCCAGTGCTCCCAGCGGATGCATCAAGTCCGACCCCGCGCACACGGCTACCAGACCAGCCAGCGGGCCGTTATGGATGAAGCCGGGGTCGTTCTTGCCGATGAAAAGTGCCGCGAGCGTACCGCCCACCATCGCCATCAGCGAATTTACCGCCACCAGACCCGATACCGATTCGATCAACTGTGCCGACATGACGTTGAAGCCAAACCAGCCCACGGTCAGTATCCAGGCCCCCAGGGCCAGAAAGGGAATATTCGACGGCGGATGTGCCGAAACCAGACCATCCTTTGTGTAGCGGCCACGACGCGCGCCCAGCAGCAGCACCGCCGGCAGTGCAATCCACCCGCCCACGGCGTGAACCACCACCGAACCGGCAAAGTCATGGAAGCGGGCACCCGTCGTGGCTTCCAGCCAGTCCTGGATACCCAGGTTGCCGTTCCAGACGATGCCCTCGTAAAAGGGATACACCAGGCCAACGAGCGCAAAGGTCGCAGCCAGTTGCGGGTTGAACCGCGCACGTTCGGCAATGCCGCCCGAGACGATTGCAGGAATCGCAGCGGCAAATGTCAGGAGGAAAAAGAATTTGACGAGGTCGTAGCCGTTTTTGGCAGCCAGCGTTTCCGCACCTGCAAAAAAGCTCACGCCGTAGGCCACGCTGTAGCCGATGAAAAAGTAGGCGATGGTCGAGACGGCGAAATCGGTCAGAATCTTGACCAGTGCATTGACCTGGTTTTTCTTGCGTACCGTCCCCAGTTCAAGAAAGGCAAAGCCGGCATGCATGGCCAGCACCATGATGCCGCCCAGCAGCACGAACAATACATCGCTACCCGATTTCAAGGCTTCCATGCAGAACGCTCCTCGCAGTGTTGTGCGGCAGCATTAAGCAATAAACAAACCTAACTGGTAAGTGATTGATTCTTGGTTGGATATGGGCCTGGAGCCCAGGATAAATGCACTTTTATGGTGCATTTTCAGACCATGCGCACCACAAATACGCGTCAGGGCTTGTCCCGCGACTCGGACTCGATACGATCGAGTTCGGCATCCATGTCGGATTCGGACATGGGCTCGTAATCCGCACCCGGCTTGGGCGTGGAACGGGTGATCAGCAGCGAGATCAGAATGCCCAGTTCGTAGAGTATCCACAGCGGGATCGCCAGCATGAACTGGGAAATGATGTCAGGCGGAGTAAAGATCGCCCCGATGACGAAGGCCCCGACGATTACGTAAGGCCGAATCTCGCGCAGCTTGGCAACCGAAACCATCCCCATCTTGACCAGCAGCACCACCGCGACCGGCACTTCGAAGGTCAGGCCAAACGCCATGAACAGGGTCATCACGAAATCGAGATACTTGCCGATGTCCGTCATCACGGCCACCCCGTCAGGCGCGACCCCCACGATGAAGCCAAACACCACAGGGAAGACCAGGAAGTAGGCGAACGCCATCCCCAGCAGAAAGAGAATCACGCTGGCGATCACCAAAGGCACGCCAAGACGTTTTTCGTGCTGGTACAGACCGGGGGCCACAAAAGCCCAGGCCTGGTAGAACACCCACGGCAAGGCCAGCAGGAATGCCGTCATCATCGTGACCTTCATCGGCACGAAGAACGGTGTGGTGACTTCGGTTGCGATCATCTGCCCGCCCTGGGGCAGGGAGGCGAGCATGGGCTTGGCCAGCAGGGCATACAGATCCTGTGCCCACGGGAACAGAACCACGAACAGAATCACCACCCCGAGCACGGCGCGCAGCAGCCGGTCCCGCATTTCGATCAGGTGCGAGATGAAGGAGTCTTCCCGGTTGCTCATGCGGCTTTACCCGATGCCGGGTCACTGGGGGCAGGGTTCTGGTCGGGCTCATCCAGCGGCAGGCTCTGCTGTGCAACAGGCTCCGGAGCACTCTCCTTCATGGCCGCAGCCGTCACTTGCCGTTCCCCTTCGGTGGTGCCCATTGCCGTCAACACCTTGCTGACGTTGCTGGTTTCGTTGCGCAGGTAATCGTCGACCACAGTTGCCTGCTGTTCGACATCTGTTGCCACGGACTCGACCGACGTCCTGAAATCCTGCCCCACCTTGCGCAGTTCGTCCGCCTGCATTTCACGACTGATGTCGGATTTGACGGTAGAGACGTAGCGCTGCATACGGCCGTAAAGATGCCCGGCCGTGCGCGCAACCTTGGGCAGGCGCTCGGGGCCGATGACGATCAGCGCCACCACGCCGATGACGATGAGTTCGGTAAAGCCGATGTCGAACATGGTTCAGTTACAAGATTCAAGACCCAAGCTACAAGCAGTTACTTGTAACTCGCAGCCTGATTCTTGCACCTTAGCTCTGCTGCTTGTCCTTGACCTCGGCGTCGATGGTGTGACCGCCCTTCTCGCTTTCAGAGAGCTTGGGCGCGTCTTCCTTCATGCCGTCCTTGAAACCCTTGACCGCGCCTCCCAGGTCACTGCCAATGTTGCGCAGTTTCTTGGTGCCAAAAATCAGCAGCACCACAACCAGAACGATCAGCCAATGCCAGATGCTGAAGCTACCCATGTGGAATCTCCTTTTGAATTAAGCCTGGCGGACGGGATCACCGCCGCCGAATACGTGAATATGGATATGGAATACCTCCTGACCGCCACCGCGCCCGGTGTTGATCAGGGTCTTGAAGCCGTCTGCCAAGCCCTGCTCCTTCGCGAGCCTCGGTGCCAGCAGCAGCATCTTGCCCAGCAGGCGTTCATGCTCAGGCCCTGCATCCGCCAGCGTGGCAATGTGCGCTTTGGGGATGATCAGGAAATGCACCCGGGCAAACGGGTGAATATCGTGAAATGCCAGCACCTCTTCGTCTTCATAGACCTTGCCGCAGGGCAATTGCCCGGCAACGATTTTGCAGAAGATACAGTCACTCATGGCGATTGGCTTTCTCGACCAGCCCCGACAGGCCCTCTCGACGCGCAAGTTCATTCAGGACGTCGGCAGGCTTCAGATCCTTGTGGGCCAGCAGAACCAGAGTATGAAACCACAAATCGGCAACTTCGTAGATGATCTTTTCGGCTTGCCCGTCCTTGGCGGCCATGACGGTTTCGGTCGCTTCCTCACCGATCTTCTTGAGGATGGCGTCGGTGCCCTTCGCGTAGAGCCTGGCCACGTATGAACTGTCGGGCGAAGCCTGTTTGCGCGCTTCCAGGGTTTCTGCAATCCGATCGAGAATGTCGCTCATTTGTAGATTTCGTCCGGGTTTTTCAACACAGGCTCGGTCGTCGTCCAGGCCCCGCCCTGCTCCGTGGCGGTGAACTTCTGGAAAAAACACGAGCGTCGCCCGGTATGACAGGCAATCCCGCCCACTTGTTCGATTTTCAGAAGGACCACGTCGTTGTCGCAATCGAGGCGAATTTCACTGACGTTCTGCACATGACCGGATTCCTCGCCCTTGCGCCAGAGCCGGTTGCGCGAGCGGGAAAAATACACACCCCGCAGGGTACGGACGGTTTCGGCCAGCGCTTCGCGGTTCATCCACGCAACCATGAGAATGTCTCCCGTGGCCGCATCCTGGGCAATCGCCGGCACCAGGCCGTGTGCATCCCATTTCACGGCATCGAGCCACGGCTCGCTGGCCGTATCGACGCTCACAGTCGGACCTCGATGCCGTATTGCTTCATGTAGCGTTTGGCCTCATCGACGGTGTATTCGCCGAAATGGAAAATGCTCGCCGCCAGCACCGCATCGGCACGGCCCTCCCGCACCCCGTCGACAAGATGCTGGAGCGTGCCGACCCCGCCGCTGGCGATGATCGGAATGGAGACCGCATCCGAAATCGCGCGCGTCAGCCCCAGATCGAATCCGCTCTTGGTGCCATCGCGATCCATCGACGTCAGCAACAGTTCACCCGCCCCCAGCGATTCCATTTTCCTGGCCCAGTCGACCGCATCCAGGCCGGTGGCCTTGCGGCCGCCATGCGTGAAGACTTCCCAGCCCTCGCCCGTGCGCTTGGCGTCAATGGCCACGACGATGCACTGGCTGCCATAGCGGTCCGATGCATCCTGCACCAGTTGGGGATTCACCACGGCCGAGGTGTTGATGCTGACCTTGTCGGCCCCGGCATTGAGCAGCCGCTGGACATCCGCCACGGCGCGCACGCCACCGCCCACCGTCAGGGGAATGAAGACTTCACTCGCCACCGCCTCGATGATGTGCAGGATCAGGTCGCGATTGTCGGAAGTGGCCGTGATGTCGAGAAACGTCAGTTCGTCCGCACCCGCCTCGTTGTACTGGCGGGCGATTTCGACAGGATCGCCCGCGTCCTTCAGTTCGACGAAATTGACGCCCTTGACTACCCGGCCATCGGTCACGTCCAGGCAGGGGATGATGCGCTTTGCAAGCATGATTACTGGCCGAAGATTCGGCCGGCCAACTCGTCGGCAAGCGTCTGCGCCTGGGCGAAATCCAGCGTGCCCTGATAAATGGCGCGGCCGGTAATGGCCCCGACGATGCCGTCCCGCGCAACGGCGGACAGGGCCTTGACGTCCTCGATATTGGTGACGCCACCGCTGGCGATGACCGGAATCGACAACGCCTGCGCCAGACGCTGCGTCGCTTCGACATTGACGCCGGTCAACATGCCGTCGCGCCCGATGTCGGTGTAGATGACCGCCTCGACGCCATAGCCTTCGAAGCGTTTGGCCAGGTCGATGACATCGTGTCCGGTGATTTTGGACCAGCCCTCGACCGCCACCTTGCCGTCCCTGGCATCCAGCCCCACCATCACATGGCCGGGGAAAGCATCGCAGGCTTCGTGCAGGAAGCCCGGGGTCTTGACCGCAGCCGTTCCGATGATGACGTAACGCACGCCGTCGTCGAGATAACGCTCGATGGTGGCGAGATCGCGGATGCCGCCGCCCAGTTGCACCGGCATATCGTCGCCCACTGCATCGACAATGGCGCGGATCGCAGCATCGTTCACGGGTTTGCCGGCAAAGGCACCGTTGAGGTCGACCAGATGCAGGCGACGCGCGCCCTGGGCCTTCCAGTGCAGCGCGGTGGCAGCCGGGTCTTCGGAGAACACGGTAGCGCGTTCCATCTCGCCTTGTTCAAGGCGCACGCAGTGGCCGTCTTTGAGGTCGATCGCGGGAATGATCAGCATGGTCGTACGAAAAGGAAAAAATCAGGCGCAGGCCGCGCCGGTCATGTCGCAGGCGGCGGTTTCGCCCTGCGGGCTCCAGGTTGCAAAGTTGCCGAGCAGCGTCAGGCCGGCGTTCTGGCTCTTTTCCGGGTGGAATTGCACGGCAAAGATGTTGTCGGCCGCCACCGCGCAGGTGAACGGAAACGGGTAATGCGCAAAACCGGCGATCAGGTCCGGGTTGGTCGGCTGGGTGAAATAGCTGTGCACGAAATAGAAACGCTCGCCTTCCTCGATGCCCCGCCACAGGGGGTGCGGCATGGCGTGGTGCACATTGTTCCAGCCCATGTGCGGCACCTTCAGCTTGTTGCCGGCCTCGTCATGCATGGCGTCATCCGGGAACCGCAGTACCTGGCCGGGAAAAATCCCCAGGCAGGCGGTATCGCCTTCTTCGCTGTGTTCGAACAGCACCTGCATGCCCATGCAGATGCCTAGAAAGGGTTTGTTCCTGGCAGCCTCGACGATCACCGCCCGCAGGCCGCGCGCATCGATCTCGCGCATGCAATCGCGCGCCGCGCCCTGCCCGGGAAACACCACGCGGCCCGCCGCCGCAATGGTCGCCGGGTCCGAGGTCACGACCACGCGCATGGCGGGGGCAACATGTTCGATGGCCTTGGACACCGAACGCAGATTGCCCATGCCGTAGTCGATGACGGCAATGTCCACGGACATCAGAGGCTGCCCTTGGTGGAGGGCATCACACCAGCCATGCGGGGATCAGGCTCGACTGCCATGCGCAGGGCACGGCCAAACGCCTTGAAAATGGTTTCCGCCTGGTGGTGGGCATTGATGCCGCGCAGGTTGTCGATGTGCAGGGTCACGGCGGCGTGGTTGATGAAACCGCGAAAGAATTCGAGGAAGAGGTCGACATCGAAATCCCCGATGCGGGCCCGGGTGTAATCCACGTGGTATTCGATGCCGGGGCGGCCGGACAGGTCAACGACCACGCGCGACAGGGCTTCGTCAAGCGGCACATAGGCGTGGCCATAGCGGCGGATGCCCTTCTTGTCGCCCAGCGCCTGGGCAAAGGCCTGGCCCAGCGTGATACCGGTGTCCTCGACCGTATGGTGGGCGTCGATGTGCAGATCGCCGGTAGCCTGGATATCCAGGTCGATGAGGCCATGGCGGGCGATCTGGTCGAGCATGTGGTCCAGGAACGGCACGCCGGTGGCGAGTGTGCTGACCCCCGTCCCGTCAAGGTTGAGGCTGACCGTAATCTGGGTTTCGAGGGTGTTGCGGGTGACTTGTGCAGTGCGCATGGCGTCGATTTGCAAGGCTTTGAAGGGATTCTAGCAGGCCGGGCCCGATTTCAGCACAGCGCTTTCAGCGCAGCGAGCAAGGCATCGCACTGTGCGTCCGTTCCCACGGTGATGCGCAGGAAGGGCGAAATGCGCTCGGGCTGCCGGAAATGGCGCACGATGATGCTGCGTTCGCGCAGGGCGGCGGCCAGCGCCGCGCCGTCGTGTCCAGGGTGGCGGGCAAAGATGAAATTGGCAGCCGATGGCAGCACGTCGAAGCCCAGTTGGGTCATTTCCGCCACCAGCCGCTCGCGTGTCGCCACCACCTTCGCACAGATCGATTCGAAATAGGTCCGGTCTTCCATCGAGGCGAGCGCGCCAGCCTGGGCAAAACGATCGAGCGGATAGGAATTGAAGCTGTCCTTTACCCGGTTGAGCGCTTCGATCAGGTGAGCCTGGCCGATGGCATAGCCCACTCTGAGCCCGGCCAGCGCATGGGACTTGGACAGGGTGCGCGTAACCAGCAGTTGCGGATGGCGCGCCACACATACCACAGCCGATTCGCCGCCAAAGTCGATGTAGGCCTCGTCGATGACCACCACCGAATCGGGATTGCCCGCCAGCAAGCGCTCGATCTCTGCGCTGGCCAGCAAGCGGCCGGTGGGTGCATTGGGGTTGGGGAAAATGATGCCGCCGTTGGGCGTGAGGTAATCGTCCACCCGGATCTCGAACGTTTCCGTCAGGGGCAGGGTCCGGTAGGCGATTTCGTACAGGCCGCAGTAAACCGGGTAGAAGCTGTAGGTGATGTCCGGGAACAGGATGGGCTGGTCATGCCGGAGCAAGGCCAGAAACGCGTGCGCCAGCACCTCGTCCGAACCGTTGCCGACGAACACCTGGTCCGGCGTCACGCCATGGCAGGCTGCAATGCCTGCACGCAGGCGATCGGAATTGGGGTCGGGATACAGGCGCAGGCTATCGCTCGCCTCGGCACGCACGGCATCGAGCACCTTCGGGCTGGGCCCGTAGGGATTTTCGTTGGTATTGAGCTTGACCAGATTGGTCAGCTTGGGCTGTTCGCCCGGCACATAGGGCGTCAGCCCGTGCACCACCTGGCTCCAGTATCGGCTCATCGTGAACGGCTCACTCTGATACGAGACGATATTCGGCAGAACGAGCGTGGGCCTGCAGGCCTTCACCGTAGGCCAGCGTGGCCGCGATCCGCCCCAGGGTCTGCGCACCGGCCTGCGACACCTGGATCAGACTGGAACGCTTCTGGAAGTCGTATACACCCAGCGGCGACGAGAAACGCGCAGTGCGAGAAGTCGGCAGCACATGGTTCGGCCCGGCACAGTAATCGCCCAGCGCCTCGCAGGTATGCCTGCCCATGAAAATCGCGCCCGCATGGCGCAATTTTGGCAGCAGGGCCTGCGGATCGGCCACCGATACTTCCAGGTGCTCGGGCGCAATGGTGTTGCTGATCGCCACGGCGTCGTCCAAGTCACGGGTCTTGATCAGCGCGCCGCGATTGGTAAGGGAGGTGCGGATCACTTCGCTGCGCGGCATGTCCTCGATCAGCCGGTTGATCGCAGCGGCAACCGCATCGAGATAGGCCGCATCGGGACACAGCAGGATGGACTGCGCCAGTTCGTCGTGCTCGGCCTGTGAAAACAGGTCCATCGCTACCCATTCGGGCGGGGTGGTACCGTCGGCAATCACCAGGATTTCAGAGGGTCCGGCGATCATGTCGATGCCGACGGTGCCGAAAACCCGGCGTTTGGCCGCAGCCACATAGGCGTTGCCGGGTCCCACGATCTTGTCGACCTGGGGCACGCTTTCGGTACCGTAGGCCAGCGCGGCCACCGCCTGCGCGCCACCGATGGTGAACACGCGATCAACGCCGGCAATCGCCGCCGCTGCCAGCACCAGCGGGTTCTTTTCCCCGCCGGGTGTCGGTACGACCATGATGAGTTCGCCCACCCCCGCCACCTTGGCCGGGATCGCATTCATCAGTACCGACGAGGGATAGGCGGCCTTGCCGCCCGGCACATACAGCCCCACGCGATCCAGCGGCGTGATCTGCTGGCCCAGCACTGTGCCATCCTCTTCGGTATAGGTCCACGAGGTCTGGATCTGCTTGTGGTGGTAGCGCCGCACGCGCTCGGCCGCCGCTTCCAGCGCAGTGCGTGTTTCCGCAGGCAGGGCTTGCAGGGCTGCCAGAAGTTCGGATGGATCCAGCTCGAGTGCACGTGCCGCATCCACCGACCAACGGTCGAAGCGCGTGGTGTATTCCAGCACCGCAGCGTCGCCGCGTGTCTTCACGTCCTGCAGGATCGCCGCCACCGTGGTTTCGATGGAGGCATCGGTCGCATCGTCGAATTGCAGCAGGCGGGCGAGACGCGCCTGAAAATCAGGCTGGGCGCTATCGAGTCGGGTGAGGGTAGGCACGGCTGGCAAACTTTCGCAAAGAGGCTGAAATTGTACCGTTTTTTTGCGCAATCCCGCGCCTGGCGGGCGTGCACAGTTGATAGCCATACCTATTCCGGGAATTAGACAAAGTCCAGATTGGCGAATATGATGCGTGCATGGACTACTCGCGCGACAACATGGCCGGCCTGCTCAGGAGCCACGACATCAATCCGACCCATCAGCGGATCGAGATTGCGCACGCCCTGTTTTCGCGCCAGTCACACCTGTCGGCCGACCAGGTGATGGCCATCGTCAACACCCGCCATTCCGAAACCTCGAAAGCCACCGTCTACAACACGCTGAAGCTTTTCCTGGAAAAGGGCCTGATCCGTGAAGTGATCGTCGACCCCAGCAAGGTCTTCTACGACCCCAACACCTCGGCCCACCACCACCTCTACGCAGTCGACACCGGCGAGCTGACCGACATCGACGCCAGCCAGGTCCAGATATCCGGTCTGCCTGCGCTGCCAGCCGGCATGGTCACCGAAGGCATCGACCTCATCGTGCGCGTCCGTCGCGCGAACTGATCTGCCGACACCGGGGCAGGTCCTCGTGAAACGGGTTCACACTGCCGCCAGCCTGATCGATGCCCAGCTTGCAGCTGACCTGCTGGCAAATCTTGGCATCCCCAACCATATCTTCAACGTCAACGCCGTCGGGGCCATGGGCGAGGTGCCGTTCATGCACGCGCAGCCGGAAATCTGGGTGGAAGACGACACGCAGGCCTCACGTGCCCGGGAAATCCTGGCCGGCGAAGCGGGCGCGGCCCATCAGGAAGAACGCGACTGTCCCCATTGCAACGAACCCAACCCGGGGCATTTCCTGACCTGCTGGCACTGCGGCAGCGCCCTGCCGGGTTGAGGCTGCGGGCCTAGCCCTGCTCCGCCCGTGTCTGGGCGTGTTGCGCGTAATGACGGGCGAATATCCGTTCAAGTTCGTCGATGGCTTCGTGGGCCGCCACACCGTGGATGAGATGCCGCGTCATCTGCGCCGAGGCTTCGTGGAATATCTGGTTGCGCTCCAGCATCGGGTAAGTCTGCATCAGCCGCTGGATCGCCTTGACGACGTTTTCCTGCTCGGGCCGGGGAATCGGCAGCGGCTCGGCAGCCGGTGCCTCGGCAAGTTCCACGGCTTCTTTGCCCGCCAGAAACTCCGCGTAATCGAGCAAGGCCTGCTGGCGGGCTTCAGACAAGCCCCGGAATGCCGTCAGAAGGCGTTTGCTCTCCCGCATCAGCGACCGCGTCCCTTGGCGGGTCGCTTCAACGGCACCACGTCGACATTGCACTGCTGGAACTTGTTCTCGACAAATCCGATGAAGGCATCGAGCAGCTTGCTACGGAATTTTTCCGGCGCGTAGACCATCGAGAGCTCACGCGTCAGGCGGGGATTCAGCGGAACAGCCACCAGGGTGCCCAGCTGGATTTCCTTGGTGACGGTGGACGCCGACATGATCGCCACACCCAGGCCCGCTTCGACCGCGCCCTTGATCGCTTCCCGGCTTCCCAGCTCCATCTCGATGTGCAGATCGTCGGGATTGACCCCGTTGTGCTTGAAGAAGTCATCGACCACTTCGCGCGTGCCCGAACCATGCTCGCGCGACACGTAGGGCTGGTCGGCGATTTCACGCGCGCCCACATTGGGGCGGTTGGACAGGGGATGATTGGGCGAGCAGATCATCACCAGTTCATCCTCACAGCACGCCAGCGTAGTGAGATTGGGATTGTGCGAGGGTGCCTCGATCAGACCCACATCCAGCGAATGGTCGGAAATTTTCAGCGCGATGGTTTCGGAATTCGCCACCGTCAGCCGTGCCTGCACCTGGGGAAAGCGTTCCTTGAATTCGCCCAGAATGCGTGGCAACTGGTATTCGGCAATCGTGGTGGATGCGCCGATCATCAACGGGCCGGTTACCTGCCCGGTCAATTCGCCGACACGCGCCTCCATTTCACCGGTCAGCGCCAGGATGCGCTCGGCGTAGCCCAGTACAAGTTCGCCGGCCGGGGTGAGTGAAATCTTGCCGTGGCTGCGTTCGAACAAGCGGGTGTTGAAATGCTCTTCCAGCTGCTTGACCTGAAAGGTCACCGCAGGCTGGGTCATGTAGAGGATATCGGCGGCTTTGGTGAAACTCAGCTGTTTGGCGACGGTGTAGAATACTTGGAGTCTGCGGTCGGCCATAAAATCATGCCCCCGGGTCAATAAAGAATTTTATTCAACCACAAACCCGCCCGTGTTGAAAACACCCGTTAGACCCGTCCACTTGCCGGCCTCCCCTTTCCGCCCCGGAATTGCACCGGTTTCACACGTGGCCGCGCCACGGTTCCGGCCCGCCCAGCCTTGACTCGCGGCTTTTACATCATCCTGCTGGCGCAGTTCCTGTCGGCACTGGCAGACAACGCGCTGCTGTTCGCCGCCATCGGCCTGCTGATCTTCCTGGCCGCGCCGGAATGGCATTCCCCGCTGTTGCAGACCGTCTTCGTCATTGCCTACATCGTCCTCGCGCCGCTGGTCGGTCCCTTCGCCGACGCCTTGCCGAAGGGTCGCGTGATGTTCATCGCCAATACCGTCAAATTCATCGGCTGCCTCGCCATGCTGATCGGGCTGGGACCCTTGTGGGCCTATGCGGTGGTGGGCATCGGCGCGGCCATGTACTCACCGGCCAAGTACGGCATCCTCACCGAGCTGCTGCCGCCCGAAAAGCTGGTCGTTGCCAACAGCTGGGTGGAAGGGGCCACGGTCGCTGCAATCGTGCTGGGTGCCATCATTGGCGGCGCACTCATCAATCCCCAGCTGGCGGAAAACATACTGGCCAGCCTGGGCATGGCAGGCGTGCTCATCGCGCCCAAGTTTGCCATCGTCGCCATCACCGGCCTGTATTTTGCGGCGGCTTTCGTGAACCTGTTCATTCCCCGTCTGCCCATCGATCACCGCCTGCCCAGCAAGTCGCCGCGCTTCATCCTGCATGATTTCTGGCACAGCTTCGCATTGCTGTGGCGCGACCCGCTCGGCCAGGTTTCGCTTGCCGTCACCACTCTGTTCTGGGGTGTGGGTGCCACACTGCGTCTGCTGATCATCGCCTGGGCCGCACTGAACCTCAAGTACGGACTCGACCAGGCCACCCAGCTCACCGCCGCCACCGCCTTCGGCATCGCCATCGGTTCGGTGCTCGCTGGCAAATACGTCCAGCTCAGGAACGCCGTGAGCGTGCTGCCTGCCGGCATCATCCTGGGCTTTGTCCCGATTGCGCTGATCTGGGTGGAAAGCCTGTGGCCGGCCGTGCTGTTACTGACTTTTGCCGGCGTGCTGGCCGGTTATTTCGTGGTGCCGATGAACGCCCTGCTCCAGCATAGGGGGCATCTGCTGATGGGGGCCGGGCACTCCATCGCGCAGCAGAATTTCAACGAGAACATCAGCATCCTCGTCCTGTCCGGGGCCTACGCGCTGATGGTGCGTTCGGACTGGCACATCCACACCATCATCTGGGTGTTCGGCTTGTTCATCAGCACGGTGATGACGGCCATCTGGCTCAAGCACCGCAACGACGTGGTGCACTGAGTTCTCGCCCGTCCGGTCAGGCGGGAATCAATTTCCCGGGGTCTGCGACTTCACCACGCTCATCGCTCCCGCAATCAGGGTTGACAGGTCGGCCATGTTCGACGGCACGATCAGGGTGTTGCCGGCCTTGGCGATGCCGGAAAAGGCCTCGACGTATTTCTCGGCCACTTTCAGGTTCACAGCCTGCATGCCACCGGGTTTTTCGATGGCCATCGCCACGCGTGCGATCGCTTCGGCATTGGCGATGGCCAACGCCTTGATCGCTTCGGCCTCGCCCTGGGCGACGTTGATTGCGGCCTGCATCTCGCCTTCCGACTCCTGGATCGCGGCATTGCGCTCGCCGGTGGCGATGTTGATCTGCTCCTGCATGCGGCCTTCGGACGAGGCGATGAGGGCGCGCTTCTCGCGCTCGGCGGTGATCTGCCGCTGCATCGCGTGGAGAATTTCCTTCGGCGGGGTCAGGTCCTTGATCTCGTAGCGCAGGACTTTCACGCCCCAGTTGGTCGAGGCCTCGTTCAGCGCCATCACCACGCCACGGTTGATTTCCTCGCGCTCCTCAAAGGTGCGGTCAAGTTCCATGCGTCCGATCAGCGAACGCAGCGTGGTCTGCGCCAGTTGCGAGATCGCGGCGATGTAGTCGCTGGAACCGTAGGAGGCCATCTTGGCGTCGGTGACCTGGAAATACAGGATGCCGTCGACCGCCAGCTGGGTGTTGTCACGCGTGATGCAGACCTGGCTCGGCACGTCGAGCGGGATTTCCTTCAGCGAATGCTTGTAGGCCACGTTGTCGATGAAGGGGATGACGAGGTTGAGGCCGGGCACCAGCACGGCGTGGAACTTCCCCAGACGCTCGACCACCCAGGCGTTCTGCTGCGGCACCACGCGCACGCCCTTGGCCACGACGATGGCAATGACAATGAGAATAACGAGAGCAACGACGTCCATGTGTCTTCCTTGAAGTGAAAGAAGTGAAATCGGTTCAGTTTCCCAGCACCAGCAGCGTGCCCTTCACCGCACGGATGCGCAGCGGCCGGCTGGCATCCGTCTCGGGCGATTCGGCCTCGGCATCCCACAGCGCACCCCGGTATTTCACCTGGCCGCGCCCGGCCTGCCAGGTCTCGACCTGCACCCGCTGGCCGATGTCCATGTCCTGTGCGGTCGATTCGGGATGCTGCGTATCGCGCTTCCAGCTCTTCAGCGCCAGGGTACCGAGTGCGGCGATCACCGCCGCCACGATGAACTGCGCCCCCCAGCCCAGGCCGAGCCAGGCAGCGATGCCGGCGGCCACGGCCGCAACGCCATAGACCAGCAGATAGAACGTGCCGGTGGTGAGTTCCACACCCACCAGGACCGCGCCCACTATCCACCACCACACGTATGCCTGCATGTCATCTCCTCAGAATGGCGGGCCGGTTGGGCAGTTCGTTCGGGTTGTCGCCACCCGGCGGAACATGCTGTTCCAGCAGTTTACTCACGGCGTCGATTCCTGCCAGTGCGCCGGTCAGATAATCATCCGAGCGGAAATGCTTTTCCAGCGTGTGTGCCACCTGCGCCCATTCTTCCGGTGACACACGCGCAGCGATCCCCCGGTCGGCGACGATCTCGATGTCGTGATCGGCCAGCAGCACGTAGATCAGCACCCCTGTGTTGTGGGCCGTATCCCACACCTTCAGTTCCGAAAAAACCTCGATTGCGCGTGCCCGCCCGCTCAGCCCGCGCCAGACCCGGCCGGGTGCCAGGCTGTTCTCGATGGCAAAGCGTATCTCGCCGCCGTGCCGGGTTTCGGAGGCGCGAACCGCCGCCTCGATGGCATCGAGTGTCGCCTGCGGAAACGCACGCCGCCACGCCCAGGGTAAGGTGAAGACATGCCGCAGCCAGCGTCTGACGTTCACCATGATCCGGATGCGCCTCCTCCACCAAACCCGCCTCCCCCGCCGCCCCAGGATCCGCCACCGCCGCGCCCGAATCCCCCGCCGCTCGACCAGTTGCCTCCCCTGCCACGGAATCCGCCGGCCACGGCACCAAACACGAAGAGCACCGCAAACAGCAACACAGGCGTCAAACCGATCCACCATGCGCCCACGGCCCCACTGCCAAGTGCGGCAATGCCCGCCGCCATCGGCCGGTTCATTATCATCGACAGCACAAAACCCGCGACCACTCCGCCCACGACCAGCAAGCTGAACAGGTCGCCGTCGAGTTCTCCGGAGGCATCGGGTGCCGGCAAGGCCTCACCCTGGATCAGCTTCATCATCTGCGTCACGCTGGCGTCGATGCCGCCTGCGTAATCGCCCGTCTGGAAATGCGGCGTCAGGGTCTCGGCGAGTATCCGCCTCCCCACCGCATCGGGAATTGCACCTTCCAGACCGTAGCCCACCTCGATGCGTGCCCGGCGGTCCTGTTTTGCCACGATGAGGATGACGCCGTCATCGATTTTTTCACGGCCCACCTTCCAGGCATCGGCCACCCGGATGCCGAACTGGGCGATGTCTTCCGGCTGCGTGGTGGGCACGATCAGAACCGCAATCTGGCTGCCCGTCTGCGCCTCGAAAGCGGCAAGCTTGCCGTCCAGTGCCTGGCTCTGCTCAATGGACAACGTGCCGGTGAGATCGGTGACCCGCCCCGCCAGATCGGGAACCGCCACCTGCGCCCACGACAGCAACGCCCAGAAGGCCAGCAGGATGCCGAATCCCGTCCTGGCAAACCCGCGCACGCATCCGTCAGCGAGTGCTGGACGGATGCCGGGCATCCGGTTCATGCAGTGCTCAGTAGCCGTGCGACAGGCTGCCCGAGGCATCGCCATCACTGGCCGGTGCCGGTGTGGCGGGCGCAGCCGGAGCCGGTGCGGGCGCACCGAAATCGACCTTGGGCGGCGTCGCAATGGCTTGTTCGTTTTCCACCGTGAAGCTGGGTTTCACGCTGTAGCCGAATACCATCGCAGTCAGGTTGGACGGGAAGGACCGCACCGTGACGTTGTAGGTCTTCACTGCTTCGATATAGCGATTGCGCGCGACGGTGACGCGGTTTTCCGTGCCTTCAAGCTGTGCCTGAAGGTCGCGGAACAGGCCATCGGCCTTCAATTGCGGATAGTTTTCGGCCACCAGCAGCAGCCGCGAGATCGCACCGGTGAGCTCGCCCTGGGCAGCGATGAATTTCTGGAACGCGGCCTCGTCGTTGACGAGTTCGGGGGTGGCCTGGATCGCGCCGACGCGTGCGCGTGCTTCGGTCACGGCGGTGAACACGTCCTTCTCGTGCGCGGCGTAGCCTTTCACCACATTGACCAGGTTGGGCACGAGGTCCGCACGCCGCTGATACTGGTTGAGCACCTCGGCCCAGCTCGCCTTGATGTCCTCGTCGGCGGTCTGGAAAGTGTTGTAGCCGCAGCCCGAAAGCGCCAGCGCCAGAAAGGACACCCATAACCATCTCAGCATACTGCTCTCCTCATCAAATCCGTGTGCAGTCGAACCTTACTCCAAAAGCGTGACGAATTCCGCCCGGGCGCGGCCGTCTGCCACGACAAGCTGCGCGACCGTGACCGGCAGTTTGAAACGCCGTGGCCCCGCACTGCCCGGATTGACGTAGAGCACGCCGTCACGGCTCTCGATGCAGGGCTTGTGCGAATGCCCCGAGACCACCACCTGTACGCCCGCGTCCACGGGGTCGATGGCCAGTTCGCCCAGGATGTGCAGCACATGGATGCGCACGCCCTCCAATTCAAGCGTGGCGCTGACGGGAATGGGGTCGGCCCAGGCGGCACGATCATTGTTGCCCCGCACCACGGTCAGCGGCGCAAGGCTTGCCAGTGTGTCCAGCACGCCGTTGTGCTGATCGGATCGCGAGCCGATGTCGCCGGCGTGAATGAGGTGATCGCTGCCCGCCAGCGCGGCCAGCGCCTGCGGACGCAGGAGACCGTGGGTGTCGGAAATCAGGCCGATCTTCAGGGTGACACACCCCAGGTTGCAAACAGCGGGTCGGATTCCGCCAGCCGGTCGGCATAGCGGTCGTCCTTCGGCCGCTTGAGACCGCGCTCGACATAGGTCTCCACCTTCTTGAACCCGGCACCCTTGATCAGCATGCCCACCCAGGCCATGCGCTCCATCGGATGCAGTTGCGTCCACAGCTTGATGACTTTGGGCGGGAAATAGCGGTTCGACAACGTGACGACAAACATGCCGCCCGGCTTCAGCACGCGGCGGACTTCATCGACGATGGCGCGGGGTTGCGTCAGGTACTCGAAGGACACGGTGCAGACCACGGCATCGAAGCTGGCATCGGCAAACGGCAGCTTCGGCTCGGCGTTGAGATCGTGCACCACGCGTTCGGCAAGCTGCGGATTGTCGGCCAGTTCCTCGGCATTCATGCCCAGGCCCACGGCAGCCTGCACCGTGTCCGGCAGGTGCGAACGCCAGCCGGCCATCAGGTCGAGCACGCGTGCGTTTTCCGGCAGCACGGTGCGATACAGCGCCTGGATGCGGCGCGCACACACGGCATCGACATGGATCAGCTTGCGCGGTTCGGCATAGAAATCAGCATCGGCAGTCTCGTCCTCGCGGGCGAAGGCGTCCGGGGATTCGAAATCCGTGGGCGTCTGGTACTGCGTCTCCATCCCGCTCCATTCGAGCAACTGGCTGACCTGGCCAATGGGCGCTGTCGACACATCGCTCTTGCCGCTATCGATGCTGAAGATGCGGTCCTGCAGCGGATGGCTGAAATTGGCCAGGAAGTGTTCGCCATTGCGCTGCTTCACCCGGAACATCGGGCCAGGTGCATCGTCGGCGTGCAGCAACTGCGAAGGATAGAAGCGGCCCTGCTTCAGCGGCGCGATGTCGCTGCGGAAAACCTCGTTCGGGACTTCGTGCTCGATCTTCGGTCCCACGTCCATCTGTGCGTCGACCGGCGGCGTGTCGCCCGGCATCCACACCACCACCTGATGGCGACCGAGATCGGAAAAATAGTTGACGCGGAAACGGAGGGCAGCGTGGAGGAGTTTCATTACGGGATTCAGGGGTCAGGATTCAGAGGTCAGGGACTGGTAGGTGCGGCGCGCGAAGCACAGGTCTTCCCAGGCGCGCGCCTTGTCGGGCAGGTTGCGCAACAGGTAAGCCGGATGATAGGTCACCACCAGCGGCACATCCTGGAAGCGGTGCACGCGGCCGCGCAGGCGGCCGATGGCCTCGTCCGTTTCCAGCAGGCTCTGCGCGGCAAAGCGGCCGAGCGCAACGATGAGTTTGGGCTGGATCAGATCGATCTGCGCCAGCAGGTAGGGCCGGCAGGCGGCCACTTCGTCGGGTTCGGGATTGCGGTTGCCCGGCGGCCGCGACTTCAGCACGTTGGCGATGTAGACGTTCTCCCCGCGCCGGATGTCGATGGCCGCCAGCATGGCGTCGAGCAGCTTGCCGGCCTGGCCGACGAAGGGTTCGCCGAGACGGTCCTCGTCCGCACCCGGCGCTTCGCCGATGAAGAGCCAGTCGGCCTGGCGGTCACCCACGCCGAGCACCCCCTGGGTGCGCGTCGTGTGCAGCTTGCAGGCGGTGCAGTGGGCGACGGCGTCGACGAGCGGGTCCCAGGTCGTGAACGGTGAGCGGTGATCGGTGAGCGGCATTGTGTCGGCAGCTTGAGGCACGACAGGCTGGCCGGCATCCGCTTGCGGTGCACCGGGCATGGCCTCGCGCAAGCGCCAGACCGGACCGATGCCCAGTTCCTCGAAAATGTCGTCTCGGCTCAACACACCAGGTCTTTCTTCATGATGAGTGCGTCTTCACGGCCGTCGCGCGCGGGGTAGTAGCCGCGCCGCACCGCCAGATCGACGAAGCCGCTGCTGTGGTAGAGGCCGATGGCGGCGGTGTTCGTGGACCGCACCTCGAGGAACAGACTCTCGGCCCGGTGGTCGCAGGCGCGCGCCAGGCAATGCTGGAGCAGGTCGCGGCCGAGGCCGTGGCGACGCCACGACGGCGCAATGGTGAGATTGAGCAGATGCGCTTCCCCGGCTGCCGCCATCATCGCGTAATAGCCGATCACTTCACCTTCCGCCTCGCGGACCCACATGCTGTAGCCCGTGTGCAGGGAATCGGTGAAATTGCCCAGGCTCCACGGATAGTCATAGCTTGCCTGTTCGATGCGGTGGATGCGCGGCAGGTCGGATTCCAGCATCGGCCGCAGGCTGTGCCGCACTTCGAACACGGCGCTCATGCCGGCTTTCTCGCGCGGCGTTCTTCCACCGTGAGCGCCACCTTGTCGCGCAGATAGATCGGCGCAGCGGCAGCGGCGTCTCCGGCCTCGCCGCGCGCAAAGGCACGGACCGCCAGCGGGGCCATGGCGGCAGCATCCGGCATCAGGGTTTCGTCCAGGCGCACGAGCCTCTCGGCCAACGCTGCCCGCATGCCGGCATCCAGCACGGCAAAACCATTGCCTGCACCTGTCCAGTCCGCACCGTCCGGCACAAAGACGGCATCCGGCAAGGCGAGTCGCGGCTCGACCACGGTCCGCCAGTCCTCGCCTTCGCGTTCATACGCCGCCCAGTAGACCTCGGCCATGCGCGCGTCGAGCAGGGTCAGCACCCGGTCGACTCCTGTCTGCGCCGCCAGCGATTCCAGCGTGGACACCCCCACCACCGGCAGGTCGGCACCCAACGCCAGACCCTGCGTCACCGCGCAGGCTATGCGCAGGCCGGTAAACGATCCCGGCCCCGCACCATAGCCAATGCCGTCGAGCTGGCGCAGCGCCATGCCCGCCTCCTTCAGCAGTTCATCGACCATGGGCAGGATCAGCGAACTGTGGCGCTGCTCGGCCAGTTCGCGGCGCGCATGGAGGGTACCGTCCAGCCACAGCGCGGCGGAGCACCATTCGGTCGAGGTATCGAGGATGAGCAGTTTCATGGAGCCGCGATTTTACCGGCTGCCGCTGTATCGCACGCGGTAAATCACACCGGCCATGTCATCCGAAACCAGCAGGCTGCCATCGGGCATCACCAGCACGTCGGCCGGCCGGCCCCAGGCCGATTCGTTTTCCGTCCAGCCTTCGACAAAAGGTTCGTAGGACACGGCCCGCCCCTGCTCCAGCCGCACCACGCTCACACGGTAGCCGGATTTGCTGCTGCGGTTCCACGAGCCGTGCTCGGCAATGAACACCGCGCCGCGATAGCGCGCCGGGAAGGCCGTGCCGGTATAGAAGCGCATGCCCAGGGCGGCTACATGCGCGCCCAGATTCTGCACGGGCGGCACGAATTCGGCGCAGCGCCGCTTGCCGCCGAATTCGGGGTCGGCGATGCGGCCGCCGTGGCAGTGGGGATAGCCGAAATGCTGGTCGGGCTGCGTCAGCCGGTTGAGTTCGTCCGGCGGCGCATCGTCGCCCAGCCAGTCGCGGCCGTTGTCGGTGAACCAGAGTTCGTTCGTGCCCGGCTGCCAGTCAAAGCCAACGGTGTTGCGCACGCCACGCGCCACCACCTCGATGGCTTTTGTCTTCAGGTCGAGCGCGGTGATGTTGGCATAGCGCCCGGTATCCGGGTCGCAGATGTTGCACGGCGCGCCGACCGGCACGTACAGCCGGCCATCGGGCCCGAAGGCGATGAATTTCCAGCCGTGGTGGGTGTCGCGCGGATAGGCGTCGGTGACGACTTCGGTGCGGGCACGCTTCAGATTCCGCTCTGCATCAGGCACGCGCAGGATGCGATTCACCGCCGACACATACAGATCGCCATTGCGCAGCGCCACACCCACCGGCATGTTGAGCCCATCGACCAGCACGATGGGCTTGCGCGGCCCGGCCAGCGGCACGGCGTAGACCTTGCCGGCCCGCATGCTGCCCACAAAGAGATGCTGCTTGCCCAGCGCCATCTGCCGCGCATTGGGCACCTCTGCGAACACTTCGATACGGAAGCCCGGCGGCAGTCTGAGCGTGTCCAGCGGCAGTGCAGCCGCAGCCAGGGCCGGCATCAGGCTGGCAAACAGCAGCAGGGCGCGAATCCATTGCGTGTTCATGGGGAGCTTCCTTTCAGGTCCGGTCTCAGGGGCAGCATCACTTCGAAGCGCACGCGTGACCACGGGTCCCGCCCCTCTGCCAGCCGGCTGATGCGCGCAACCAGCGGCTGGCCATTGTCGAGCAGGCGGGCCACGTCGGCATTTTCGCGGCGCGGCACGTAGCCCAGTTTCTGGCCGTGCCAGTCCACTCGCACTGCGCGGGCATCATGGGGGTTGTCGGGTTCACGTGTCAGTGTGAGCGCATCGCCCACCTTGAGTTCAGGCCAGACCGTCTTGCCTGCGTGGTACTGGAAGCCCGCCAGTGGCGAATCCTGCAGCAGGATGTGCGCAGTCACCTCGGCCTGCGCCACACCCGTTGCGAGGCTCAACAGCCACAGCCAGACGACGTTCGGTAACCTGATCATCGGCTTTGCAAATCATGCGGGGAAGCGGCCCATTCTACTGACAAACCCTGACGGTTTTGCACGATCCACGCCCTTCCGCGATGCATTTTTTTCGCTGGACAAGCCGCCATGCCCATGGAGTAGGATGCAGCCATCGTCCACTCACGGGTGCCCTGCCGTCATGCCGAGAAAAGCCGCTGCTCCGACCAAGCTCTTCGTCCTCGACACCAATGTGCTGATGCACGATCCCACCAGCCTGTACCGCTTTGAGGAACACGACGTCTACGTGCCCATCGCCACGCTGGAAGAACTGGACCTGCACAAGAAAGGCATGACCGAAGTCTCGCGCAACGCGCGCCAGGCCAGCCGCTTCATCGACGAGATGGTGAGCAAGCTCGACACCATCGAAGACGGCGTGCCGCTCGCACCGCACAGCCACAACGCCGCCACCGGCAAGCTCTTCCTCCAGACCCAGGCCATCTCCGGCGACATTCCGGTCAACCTGCCGACCAGCAAGGTCGACAACCAGATTCTCGGCGTGGTGCTCTTCCTGTCGCGCCATTTCCCCAAGCGACAGGTCATCCTGGTGTCCAAGGACATCAACATGCGCATCAAGGCGCGTGCGCTGGGCCTGCCTGCCGAAGACTACTTCAACGACAAGGTGCTGGAAGACACCGACCTGCTCTACGCCGGCCTGCGCGAACTGCCGCCCGATTTCTGGGACACGCACGGCAAGGGCATGGAGTCCTGGCAGGCCAACGGCCACACCCACTACCGCCTCAAGGGCCCGCTGGTGCCCAGCCTGCTGCCCAACGAATTCATCTTCCAGGAGGGCCCCAACCCGCTCTACGCCAAGGTGCTCAAGGTCGAAGGCAAGACCGCCGAAATGATCACGGTCAAGGACTACGGCCACCAGAAGAACGCCGTGTGGGGCATCGTCGCGCGCAACCGCGAACAGAACTTCGCGCTCAACGTGCTGATGGATCCCGAAATCGACTTCGTCACCCTGCTCGGCCAGGCCGGCACCGGCAAGACCCTGCTGACGCTTGCCGCCGGGCTCGCCCAGGTGCTCGACAAGAAGATCTATTCCGAAATCATCATGACCCGCGTCACCGTCCCGGTCGGCGAGGACATCGGCTTTTTGCCCGGCACCGAGGAAGAAAAGATGACGCCGTGGATGGGCGCGCTGGAAGACAACCTCGACGTGCTGAACAAGAGCGACGACGAGGCCGGCGACTGGGGCCGCGCCGCCACGCAGGACCTGATCCGCAGCCGGATCAAGGTGAAATCGTTAAATTTCATGCGCGGCCGCACCTTCCTCAACAAGTTTCTTATCATCGACGAAGCGCAGAACCTCACGCCCAAGCAGATGAAGACGCTGATCACCCGCGCCGGTCCCGGCACCAAGGTGGTCTGCCTCGGCAACATCTCGCAGATCGACACGCCCTACCTCACCGAAGGCAGTTCGGGTCTGACCTACGTAGTGGACCACTTCAAGGGCTGGCCGCACAACGGCCACGTCACCCTGCAACGCGGCGAGCGTTCGCGCCTGGCCGACTACGCGGCCGAAGTGCTGTAAACCCACTCACGGAGACCGTTATGAAACGCGCCCTCGTCCTCGCCGCCGCCCTTGCCCTGGCCGCGCCCGCCCACGCCTTCGACTGGAACGACATGCTGAAGGGCGTGCTGAACAAGCCGGCCAGCCAGACCGCGCCCGCGGCCACCGGCGTCGACGCCCTCTCCAGCACCGACATCAACGCCGCGCTGAAAGAAGCGCTGACCCGTGGGGCCGACGCCGCCGTCGCCCAACTCGGCGTCAAGGACGGCTTCTTCGGCAATCCGCAGCTCAAGATTCCGCTGCCCAAGAACCTGCAGAAGGCCGAAAAGGCCATGCGCATGTTCGGTATGGGCCAGCAGGCCGACGACCTCGTGCTGGCGATGAACCGCGCCGCCGAAGCCGCCGTGCCTGAAGCCAAAACCCTGCTCGTCGAATCCGTGAAGCAGATGACGCTGGACGACGCCAAGGGCATCCTCACCGGCGGCCAAACCTCGGCCACCGACTTCTTCCGCAAGAAGACCGAAGCCCAGCTCACCGAACGCTTCGCTCCCATCGTCAAGGCGACGACCGACCAGGTCGGCCTCGCCCAGCAGTACAACCGCTACGCCGGCATGGCCGCCCAGTTCAACCTCATCGACAAGAGCCAGTCCAACGTCGAGCAGTACGTCACCCAACAATCGCTCGACCGGCTCTACACCCTCATCGGCGAGAAAGAAGCCGCCATCCGCGCCAACCCCATCGCCGCCGGCAGCGACCTGCTGAAGAAGGTCTTCAGCGCCGTCACAGGCAAGTAAGCCGGCCGCCCGGCGGTCATCCGCCGCGGCGATGCCTTGCGGTATGCTTGCCGCAACGCAACCCGCCAACGGCACACCATGACAATCAAAACCGCCACCCTGGCCCTGCTCGCCAGCCTCGTGCTCGCCCTGCCCGCTCACGCCTGGGAAGTCGGCGAATTCAGGAACGGCATGACCCGTGCCGAAGTCGACCAGGCCCTCAAGACCTGGAACTTCGACAAGACCCTGCCCGTGGGCAGCGACGGCCTCTTCGCCTACGACCTGCCCAACAACCCCGCCGGCCGCCGCTTCCTCTTCACCTTCTGCAACGACAAGCTCGTCGGCTTCGACCAGGAAGTCGAACCCGCCTTCCGCCACTTCGTCATCATCGCGTCCAACTATTCCAACCTCTACGGCAACCCGCTCAAGGTCATCCCCTACACCAGCGTCGTCGCCAACGGCGAAAAGAACCTGCTGGCCATGTTCTGGCGGCGCGGTTCCGACTACATCGGCTTGAAATACGTGCTGTTCCCGGCCGGCGAACAGCTCTCGATGACCTGGCAGGTGAACAATAATTGCTGGCAGGCACCACGGTGATGCGGCAGAAACGCACAAAGGGGTGTTTGCACTTTCACCCAGTCCCGCCAGTTTCAGGGAGCGCGATATAGATCAGGCAGTTACACGCATTCGATCTGGATTAGGCACCGGTTCGTTGCCGATATATGCACCTGCACAGATGCATATTGCACGTTAGGCATCTGAATGAGTTCAGTTCGTACACGACTTGGAGCGTTCATCTCGCTTTGCTGGCTTGTGACTATCGTCTACTTGGCCGTCAGAGACCCCGCTGCGCTCGATAAGATGAATCCAAACGAATGGGGGGATTTTCTCGCAGGCGCATTCGCGCCTCTAGCCTTCCTCTGGCTTGTACTTGGGTACCTGCAGCAAGGCGATGAACTTCGCCTCAGCACAGACGCCCTTCGCCTACAAGCGGAAGAACTCAAAAACTCGGTGCAACAACAGCGTGAGTTGGTCGAGGTGTCGCGACAGCAGGTAGAAAGCGAGCGCGAGGCACTAGCCTTTGAGAGACGACTCAGAGAAGACCTTTCGGAGCCCAAGTTCTCGGTACTTGGCGGCGGAGGATCATTCCGTGGAGATAGCCAATCCACCTACGGCATCACCATCAGCAACACAGGTCATGACGCGACAGCATTCTCTGCAAAGATCAACCTTCTCGAATTGGGCTGGCGGGAGATCATGTCCTATCCGTTGTTCGGAAAGGGAGCCAGTTACACGGCACGAGTAGAACACCCAACCCCGCTAGAAGAAGGCAATTCGCTGCTTGTCCTTACCTTCACCGATGGGCTGGGCAGAGTAGTCGAGAAAACGTACCAAGTCAGCCGAGAGAGTGAGCATCCTCACGCAGGCCTCAAGTTTGAGCGCACTGATGCCTAACCCTTTCATTGAGAGGGGCGTCCAAGGACTAGCGCCCTTGGACGTCCCTCATGTCAAACGTTAATAAACGCACTGCCGTCAGCACATAAGCTTCCGCACCCGCGCCGGCTGCGTCTCCGCACACCGTCCCACCGCAATCACCAGCGCCGGCACCTCGCCAGCCCCGATCCCCGCCGCTGCTCTCATCGCGGCCTCGTCGTATCCCCCGACCGGGCAACTCCCCAGCCCCAGATGCGCGGCCTGCAGCAGGATGTTTTCGGCCGCAAAGTTGCACTGGCCGCAGGCCCAGGCGGCGATGGCGGCGGGGCGATGGAAGGCGCGGTAGGCTGCATGGATGGGCGCGGGATCGCCGCCGCGCGCTTCGGCCTCGAAGCGGTCGCGGACGTAGTCGCCATCGGGGTCGAGCGCATCGACGAGGGCAACGACGACGATGAAGGCCGGCGCGCTGCGCGCGACCGGCTGGTCGAAGCAGGCACGGGCGACGGCAGCCCGTTCGCCGGGATCGGTGATGAGGACGAAGCGCCAGGGTTCGAGCCCGAAGGCGGACGGCGCGAGCCGGCCGGCCTCGATCAATTCGGCAAGCTGTTCCGGGCTCGGCATCTGGTCAGGGGCGAAGTCGCGGCAGGCGAAGCGGGTCTGGATGACAGGAAGCAGCATGGGGTCTCCTGAAAGCGATCTGTGCTTTCAAGACTAGACCACGCGTCGCCGTACGCGCAGCCGGCTTCAGGCTGCGAGTTTTTCCATGTTCTTCAGCGCCGCATCGATCAGCTTGCGCGCTTCTTCCAGGTCGTAATCCGCCTGCAGGCCCATCCAGAATCCCTCGCTGGTCCCGAACGCGCGGGACAGGGGCAGGGCGGTGTCGGCGGTGATGCCGCGCTTGCCCAATACGATCTCGTTGATGCGCCGGGGTGGCACGTCAATGGCGCGCGCCAGGGCATTCTGGCTGATGCCCATGGGGTTGAGGAATTCCTCGAGCAGGATTTCGCCCGGGTGAATGTTGCCTACCTTGGCCATGATGCGCTCGATGGTCTACAGGTCTTCTGGTTGCAAGCCAGTGTGTTTGGCCAGGCGTGCAAGCATGCGCGGGCCAATTTCGTGCCATCATGAAACGCAAACACCACATCCGGCCAGCCCGGTCGTGCAAGGGTCTTGTGCGACCCGGTTTGACGCTTGACGACCCAGCCGATGCGTTCGAGTGCAGACAGTACGCGCCTGGCCTTGGTCGAAGGCCATATGCTCATGCCGCAAGCGAGATGGAAATGCTTTCGGGCAGCGCCTCGTCGTGTTCCAGCCGTTCCGCCAGCGCACGAAACGCCAGGGCTTCGGCCTTGGCCATGGCCTGCATGCGATTGGCCCCGTAAGCCATGACACCGGGCAAGCCGACGACTTCAGCCAGCCAGCGGCCGTCTTCTTCCTGTTCGGTTTCGATGCGGATATCCATGGGGCAATCCTCTTGATGGCATGAATCCCGGACATGGTACTGGAAGTTTGCGGAATTCCGGTTCCTAGACCAGCAGCCCCTGCCGCACATACAGCCAGAGCTGCTGGCGGGTGAGTTCCTCGACCTGTTCCAGCGGCAGGGCGAGGCCGTTTTCGGCGAGCTGGGCCTGCATCCACGCGGCGAGTTCGTCAAGGCTGCGGCTGCCGTCGAGCGCGCCGAGCAGCAGGCGACCGGCGAAGTCGAGGTCGACGGCCACGTGGCGCGCGCCGCTGACGATCCAGCCGGCAGCGCGAGCCTGCGCGCGGGCGAGATCGTGCGCGCGCGGCAGTTCGCCAGGTTCGTCGGCAAAGCTGCCGGGCCACACGGTGGGGGCCACGCCGTGCAGCATGGCCAGGTCGAACAGGGCTTCGCGGAACGCGGGCTCGTCGAAGCGCGCCGGGTCAAAATCCGGGGGACCGTGTTCGGCGAGCAGCGCACGCGTGGCGTCGGCGAGGCTGGCGTAGTCGAGTGCGGCGGGATAGCGCATGGACAGTAGCATCAGGGCCGCCTTCAGGGCGGGCGACACGACCGGAAAGTGATTGCCGGCCGGGTTGACGAAGCGCTGCACCACGTCGTCGTCGAGATCGATGTCCTCGTCGCAGGCCAGGTCCGCATGGAAGGCCAGGCCCGCCATGGCATCGGGGTGCGGCGGCTGCGCGCAGGGCGCGTCGTCACGCGCGATCATGGCGCGGCGAAAGCGTGTGGCGAAGGCGTCGTCGAGGGCGATCTCGGCGTCCATCCAGCGCCCGGCCATGCTTTCCGGAATCAGGCCCCAGGCATCTTCCAGCGCCACCCGCGCACGGCGCGGGCCGGCCTCGCCGACGTAGCGTAGGCCGTGCGCGTCGAGGGCGGTGGCGAATTCGGCAAACGGCATCGGCGCGTTGGTGTCGGCCAGGTATTCATGGAAGAGGTAGGACGGTGCAGCGGTTTTCAGATAGGCGATTTCCTTCAGCAGCAGCGGATCGCTCCACTCGGCTTCCAGGTCGTCGAGCACGCGCAGCGCCTGGCGGTGCCGTTCGTGCGCGGGCAGTTCAGCGGCGGTGCGCTCGAGCAGCGCCGCGCGCAGCGGCCGCAGGCGCTGCCAGCCGGCGGCAACGTTGAAGCTGACGTAAGCCAGTCCGCTGGGCGACAGGTGCCGGCGGCACACGTCGAGCAGCGCCTGCTGCACGGCTGGCGGCACCCAGGAAAACACGCCGTGCGCGATAATGTAGTCGAAGCTGCCGAGATCGGCCGGCAGCGCGGCGAGGTCGGCGTGCAGGATGCGTGCATTGGCGAGCCCCAGTCGCGCGACGAAGGCCGCGCCCGCCTCCGCCTGTACGCGCGAGAGTTCCACCCCCACGCAGTCGGATTCGGGCCAGCGCCAGGCCAGCGGTATCAGGTTGCCGCCCTGCGCACAGCCGAGTTCGAGGATGCGCGCGCGGCGCGGATCGGGCGCATTAAAGCTGTGCAGCCTGGCCAGCGCGGCGAGAACATCCGGTTGCGTTTCCGGCAGCGGCAGGCTGTCGTAGGGGAGTTCGTCGTAGCTGGTGAGGGTGTCCATGGGCAGATTCTAAGTCTGCCACCTGGCATTTGCTTCTTTGCTTTTTGTTACAGGGAGGAAGGAGAGGCAAGGGAGGGGGGTACAGGGATTCCTCACTTACCTCCCTTTCCTCCCTGTGCCGCCTCAATCCTAATGCCCGCGCGTCCCCGGCTTGGACGAGAACAACGCCGCCTGCGGGCGCGGTTTTTTTGGATGTGATGCGGGTTGGGGGCCGGGTTTGGCGGCCGGTTTGGCTGCGGCGGCGGGCTTGCCCTGGGACGCACGTCCTGGCGCGCTGCGATTGCCGGGCTGACCTTGACGCTGACCTTGTCCCTGGCGCGGGCCATTGTTCTGGCGCGGCGCGCCGCGACCCTGCGGCTGACGCGGCGGACGCTCGTCGGACATCAGTTCGTGCTTGGCCGGCGGAACAAAGGCAGGGTCGATTTCCACGCGCACGACGCTGCGCTTGATGAGCTTCTCGATGTCCTGCAGGTCGCCCAGTGCCTCATCGTCGACCAGCGACAGCGCGCTGCCGGTGGCACCGGCGCGGCCGGTGCGGCCGATGCGGTGGACGTAGTCGTCCGGCACGTTGGGCAGCTCGAAGTTGACCACCT
>JBEQCD010000021.1:0-32194 GCA_041639515.1 Hydrogenophilales bacterium
CGGACGGCGCGCCAGCCGAGGCCCTTCCCGCCATGTACCTCTCCGAACTCAAGCTCAAGCCCATTACCGAACTGCTCGAACTCGCGGGCTCGCTCGGCATCGACAACGCCAACCGTTTTCGCAAGCAGGAGCTGATTTTCGCCATCCTGAAAACGCTGGCGAAGCGGGGCGAGAGCATCTACGGCGACGGCGTGCTGGAAGTGCTGCCTGATGGCTTCGGCTTTCTGAGGTCGCCCGAAACCTCGTACCTGGCGAACACCGACGACATCTACGTGTCGCCGTCGCAGATCCGTCGTTTCAACCTGCATACGGGCGACAAGATCGAAGGCGAGATTCGCACGCCCAAGGACGGCGAGCGTTACTCGGCGATGACCAAGCTCGACAAGATCAACGGTGAGCCGCCCGAGGCCACCAAGAACAAGATCCTGTTCGAGAACCTCACGCCGCTGCACCCCGACAAGCCGCTCAAGCTCGAACGCGACATCAAGGCCGAGGAAAACCTCACCAGCCGCATCATCGACATCGTCGCGCCCATCGGCAAGGGCCAGCGGGGGCTCCTCGTCGCGCCGCCCAAGTCCGGCAAGACCGTGATGCTGCAACACATCGCCCACGCCATTTCGTCCAACCACCCGGACGTGATGCTGTTCGTGCTGCTCATCGACGAGCGTCCGGAAGAAGTCACGGAAATGAGCCGCACCGTGCGTGGCGAAGTCATCGCCTCCACCTTCGACGAACCGGCCAGCCGGCACGTGCAGGTCGCCGAAATGGTGATCGAGCGTGCCAAACGCCTGGTCGAGCACAAGAAGGACGTGGTCATCCTGCTGGATTCCATCACCCGCCTGGCGCGTGCCTACAACACCGTGCAGCCCGCGTCCGGCAAGGTGCTCACCGGCGGCGTGGACGCCAACGCCCTGCAGAAGCCCAAGCGCTTCTTCGGTGCGGCGCGCAACGTCGAAGAAGGCGGTAGTCTCACCATCCTCGCCACCGCGCTGATCGACACCGGCAGCCGCATGGACGACGTGATCTACGAAGAATTCAAGGGCACCGGCAACCTCGAGATCCATCTCGATCGCAAGATGGCCGAGAAGCGCCTCTACCCCGCGATCAACGTCAATCGCTCCGGCACCCGCCGCGAAGAGCTGCTGATGCCGCACGACATCCTGCAAAAGGTATGGGTGCTGCGCAAGCTGCTGTATCCGATGGACGACATGGAAGCGACCGAATTCCTGATCGACAAGGTTCGCCCCGCCAAGAACAACGCTGAATTCTTCGACTCGATGCGGCGCGGCTGATCGCAGGTTTTGGGATGCTGCTCCTAACCGCGCTGCTGTGAGGCCGCCCGTGCCGGGAGCTTGCCCTGTTCCAGACAAACAGAAAGGCGTTGATCAATCCCGGTTAAGTGGCTATACTCTCGCGTTCTCCGAATTCAACCCTAAGGAATTGCCATGAAAGCCGGCATTCATCCGAACTACAAAGATGTCGCCGTTACCTGCTCTTGCGGTAACAAATTCACGACCCGCTCCACGCTGGGCAAGGAATCGCTGCATGTGGAAGTCTGTGCTGCCTGCCACCCGTTCTACACTGGCAAGCAGAAGATCGTGGATACCGCAGGTCGCGTCGAGAAATTCCGCCAGCGTTACGGCATGAAGTGATCTTGCCCTGGCAACCATGAAAAAAGCGGCTTCGGCCGCTTTTTTCATGGTTCGCTGACACGCGCGCCGGCATCGCGTAACGGTATCATTCGGCTGTCTACATTCAGGAACCCGGTTACGTGATTTCTCCTGCGTATAAGCGCCTCGCGCTTGCTGTGTTCAGTGTGCTTGGCCTCACCCATTGCGCGCAGAATCCGGTCACGGGCGACAAGAATTTCGTGCTGATGTCGGAGCAGCAGGAAATCCAGATGGGCGACCAGGCCCATAAGGACGTACTGAAGGAATACCCCGCACTCAGCAATGCGTCACTCCAGGCCTATGTCGACGCCATCGGCCAGAACCTGGCCCGACAGAGTCACCGGCCAAACCTGAAATGGCATTTCACGGTGGTCGACAGCCCGGACGTGAATGCCTTTGCACTGCCCGGCGGTTACATCTACATCACGCGCGGGATCATGGCCTATCTCAATTCCGAGGCAGAGCTGGCGGGCGTGATCGGCCATGAGATCGGCCATGTCACCGCACGCCACGGGGTGCGCCAGCAGAGTGCCGCGACGGCGGCCGGCGTGGGCGCGATCCTGGGATCCATTCTGGTCCCGGGCATGAACAACCAGGCGGGTGCCTCGCTGCTGCAGACGCTCGCGCAGGCCTGGACGGCCGGCTACGGCCGGGAACACGAGCTCGAATCCGATCGCCTGGGGGCGCAGTATCTCGCCCAGGCGGGGTACGACCCGCAGGCCATGGTCGAAGTCATCGGCGTGCTGAAGAACCAGGAGCTGTTTGCTGCTGAACAAGCCAAGCGCGACGACCGCCAGCCGCGCACCTACCACGGTACCTTCGATTCCCACCCCAGCAATGATGCGCGCCTGCAGCAGGTGGTGGGCGAGGCGGGCAAGCTGGCGGTGGCCAGCCCGCGCGAAGGTCGCGACGAATATCTCCAGAAAATGGACGGCGTGGTGTTTGGCGACAGCCCCGAGCAGGGCGTGATCCGCAACAATGCCCTGCTGCATGAAAAACTTGGTCTGGCGATGCAGTTTCCGCCAGGCTGGCGGGTGCAGAACCGGCCCGACCGGGTGACGGCGATGAGCCCCAAGGGCGACGCGCTGCTCGAACTGATGGCCGGCCCCAAAGGCGACAAGCCCCTCGATACCCTGCAGAAAAGCCTCAAGCTCGACGCCGGGGCCCGGTACGACAGCGGCCAGCTCTCCGGCTATCCGGCCGCCTTTGCCGCAGGGGCGCAGCAGGGCAAGCCGGTGATCGTGGCGGCGGTGGTGTTTGGCGGCGGCCAGTACCTGATCGCCGGCATGACCCAGGACAAAGCCAGCTACGACCGCGAGCGCGCTGCCTTGCGCAGCGCCATCAACAGCTTCCATGCGCTGACGCCGGCGGAACGGCAGGCCGCCAGACCACATTTCCTGCGCACGGTGGTCGCCCAACCCGGCACCACGATGGCGGCGCTGGCCCGCCAGTCTCCTCTGGGCGAATCGGCCGAAAGCCAGTTGCGCCTGATGAACGATCTTTATCCGTCGGGTGAGCCACGTCCCGGCCAGCGGCTGAAAATTGTTCAGTAAGCCCACACTCACTTCTGCCCAGGCCGGCTTGCTGGCGCTGTGCGCGGTTTGGCTGCTGGCTGGCCTGGTGGGTCATGCGCCCTGGCGCGGCGGTGACGGATCGGCATTTCTGGACTGGCTGCGGGCAGGCGCGGGGGAGCCGCTGGCCGTGCCTGCGCTTTATCGCTGGACCGCTGCCGCAACCGCCTGGCTCACTTCGCCCGTGCTCGACCTGCACGATGGCGTGCGACTCGCCTCGGGGGTGTTCGTCGCGCTGGCGCTGTGGTTCACCGCCCGGGCCGCGCGTGCGCAGGAAGGCGAGGCGGCCGTCTGGCCAGCGGCCCTGACCCTGCTCGGCAGCGCCGGCCTGCTGGTGCGCGGCCACGAAATCAATCCCAATACCGCCCAGTTTGCCGCTGCCGCACTCATGCTCTATGGCCTCGCACGCGTGCCGCAGCATCCGCATGGTGCATGGGCGCTCGGTGGCGGCGGGTTCTTGCTGGTGCTGGCCGGCGGCACAGCGGAAGCGGCCGTGCTCGCAAGCCTGGTGCTGATCCTGCCGCTGCTGTCACCGGCCTGGCGTGCGCCCGGGGTGCGGCGGGCGGCCTGGCTGGGTGTGGCGGGTGGACTGAGCCTGAGCGCACTGTGGCTGGCCTGGGTGCATGCGCAGGGCGGGCCGCTGGCGTTGGCGCAGGCACTCGACACCGCACGCTGGCATTTATCGGTGAGCGCCTACTTCCCGGGAATCCTCGGCTGGTTTGCGTGGCCGGCCTGGCCGCTTGCCCTGTGGGCACTGTATCGCGACCGCCGCCGCTGGCGCGAGCCGGCCCGCCTGATGCCGCTGGCTGCCCTGTTGCTGCTGCTCGCGCTCTACAGCTTTTCCGCCGACCCCGGCGAAGATCAGGGTCTCGTCCTGCTCCTGCCGCTGGCCCTGCTGGGCGGGGCGGGTCTGCTCACCCTGCGGCGCGGCGCGGCCAACGCCTTCCTGTGGTTTGCCGTGATGCTGTTCGGCTTTCTGGCGCTGGTGATCTGGGTCTACTGGTCGGCACACGATCTGGGCGCACCCGCGCGGCTGGCGGCGCGCCTAGGCCGGCTCGGCATGGCCGATGTCGGCAGCCTGCGGCCCCTGGCGCTGGTGCTGGGCGGGGCAATCACCGTGCTGTGGATCCTGTTCCTGATTCGCGTCCAACGCTCGCCCCTGCGCCCGGTGCTGGTCTGGACGGCCGGTGTCACCTTCATCTGGGCGCTGTTGTTTGCCCTGTTTCAGGGCCCGCTCGACCGGCGCGTGGGCTATGCCGGGCTCGCCGCCGATCTGGCTCGGCAGGTGCCTGCCGGTGCCTGCGTCGAAACCTATGGCGTGCGGGCCGTAGCAGGCGGCTTGATGGCCTATCACAGTCGCCGCGATTTCCGTCCGGTCGACAGCGGCTGTCCCTGGCTGCTGGTGCAGATTCGCCAGAAGGGCAGCCTGCCGCCCGTGACGTCTGACTGGGTGCCGCGTGCCGAAATCGCCCGGCCCAACCATCGCGACGATCATTTCATGCTGTATGCCCGCCGCTGACCTGGCGGCTGTGGTGCTGGCGGGCGGCCGGGGCAGCCGCATGGGCGGGGTCGACAAGGGCTGGGTGGCCTACCGTGGCCGGCCCCTGATCGAATGGGTGCTGGAAGCGCTGGCACCCCAGGTGGGCGAACAGCTCATCAGCGCCAACCGGAGCCTCGATCGCTACGCCGCCACCGGCCACCGTGTGCTGGTCGACAGCCTGCCGGATTTCCCCGGGCCGCTGGCCGGCGTGCTGGTGGCCATGCGCGCCGTTGCGGCACCCTGGCTGCTGGTTGTGCCCTGCGATACGCCGCACCTGCCGGGTGACCTGGCCACGCGCCTGCTCGAAGGCGCACGCGCGACCGGCCGGCCGCTTGCGGTGGCCGCCGACGATGCACGGTCCCATCACACCTGTTTTGTGGTGCAGACGTGTCTGGCAGATGATCTCGAAGCGTTTCTCGCGCGCGGCGAGCGTGCCGTGCATCGCTGGCAGGCCCGCCACGCGCCGGCGGTGGTGCGGTTTGCAGCGGACGGCTTCGTCAACCTGAACCAGCTGCCCGACGACGCGCGCGGCTGAGGCATACCGGCCTCAGCCCTGGCGTGTTTGCCCGATCTGCTCGCAATACTGCTGCAGGTGCTCCGGCACCCCGCCCGGACAGATGCCGCAGCCCCGGTTGCCCGGCACCGCGTAATCGATGAACTTGGGATAGGCGAGCTGGAGGCCGTTCATGATCTCGATGAACTCGGCCTTGCTGATGCCGTCGTGCAGGCGCGGATTGCGTGCCCGTTCCTGACCCACCGTGGTGATGCGGCGCTTTTCGTAATCGTGGCCGGGATACACCAGCGTGTCGTCGTCGTAGGCAAACAGCTTGTCGCGCACCGAGTGGTAAAGCGCGGCCGGGTCGCCGCTCTGGAAGTCGGTCCGGCCACAGGCCTCGATCAACAGGGCGTCGCCGGTGTAGAGCCGGTTGCCGTGGGCGTAGGCAAAGTGGTTGTCGGTGTGGCCCGGCGTGTGCAGCGGCAACAGTTCCACCGAACCCATCCTGAACGGCACACCGTCGACGATGCCGATTTCGGTACATGGCAACTGGTCCAGCGCCGGCCCGCCCACCTTGCTGCCCGCCACTTCCTTGAGTTTCAGCGCAGACGTGATGTGGTCGGCGTGAATATGCGTTTCCAGCGTACAGGCGAGCTTGAGGCCGAGCCGGTTCACTTCCGCCAGGTCGCGTTCCCAGGTCGGCAGCACCGGGTCGATCAGCAGCGCCTGGCCGGTTTCCTCGCAGCCGATGAGATAGGTGAAGGTGCTGGAAACGGGTTCGAAGAGTTGTTTGAAGATCATATGCGCTCCTTTGGTTTATCCGGCCAGGGCCGCGTCGAGAAGTTCCACCCAGTGTCGCACGGGCACATGACTGCCGGCTTGCAGGTGCGTGAGGCAGCCGATGTTGGCGGTGGCGATCACCTCGGGCTGGCCGGCGTGAAGGCTGGCCAGCTTGCGGGTTTTCAGTTCGTGGGCAATCTCCGGCTGCAGGATCGAATACGTGCCGGCCGAACCGCAGCACAGATGCCGGTCGGCCACCGGCGTGAGTTCAAACCCGCAGGCGGTGAGCAGGGATTCCACGCCTCCGCCCAGCTTTTGCCCGTGCTGGAGCGTGCAGGGCGGATGCCAGGCCACTGTCCGCACGGGCAGCGTGGGCGGTGCCGCACCGTCGCGTGCCACGAGCGGCAGCAAGGCGGCGCGTTCGGCGAGCACGACTTCCGAAATGTCCCGGGTGGTGGCGGCGATGCGCGCGGCCTTGGCGGCGTAGGCTGGGTCGTTGCGCAGCTGCCAGCCGTAATCCTTCACCATCACGCCGCAGCCCGAGGCGGTCATCACGATGGCTTCAACACCGGCGTCCAGATGCGGCAGCCAGGCGTCGATGTTGCGGCGCATGGCATTCAAGCCGTCGTAGTGGTCGTTGAGGTGATGCGCGAGCGCGCCGCAACAGCCGGCCTGCGCTTCGGCGACGAGCGAGATGCCGAGTTTGTCGAGCACGCGTGCGGCGGCGGCGTTGATGTTGGGCTTGAGGCCGGGCTGCACGCAGCCTTCGAGCACCAGCATTTTTCGGGCATGGCGCGGCGCGGGCCAGGTGCCGGCCGGGTCAGAGGCGGGTACCTTGTCCCGGAGAAAACCGGGCAGCAGGCCGCGCGCGGCCTGGCCAATCTTCAGCGCGGTGTTGAACAGCGCCGGGCTCGACAGGCCGCGTTTCAGGGCGCTGCGTTTCAGCGTGTCGGTCGCGCCACGTCCCACGGCCGCTTCGACCACGGCGCGGCCGGCGTCGAGCAGCTTGCCGTATTGCACGCCCGAAGGGCAGGTGGTTTCGCAGTTGCGGCAGGTGAGGCAGCGATCAAGATGCAGCTGGGTTTTTGCAGTGGGCGTTGCGCCTTCGAACACCTGTTTCATCAAATAAATGCGGCCACGCGGCGAATCGAGCTCGTTGCCGAGCACCTGATAGGTGGGACAGGTGGCGAGGCAGAAGCCGCAATGCACGCAGGCGCGCAGCACGCTTTCGGCGACGGTGCCTTCGGGCGTGCCCTGGTACTGGGGAGCGAGGGTCGTCTGCATCCTAGAAACCGCAGTTGGACGCGCCCGATGGTACGTCTGATCGCGTGGCTGCCGCGAAGCAACGACGCAGCGGGTCGGGACCCGCAAGGAGGCGCGACAAAGGCAGACGCGTGAGCAGGCGTACCAGCGGGTGCGTAGCGTCCTCACCCAACAGGTGAAGACCATCGAAGGCAAAAAAATCAGCGTTCATGCAGCGTTCGCGAGAGTGGAGAGCGGTCAATTGCGGTTTTTAGGATAATCAGAAGTCGGGATAAAGCCGGCCGCGATTGAAGATGCCGTGCGGGTCGAAGCGCTGCTTGAGATTGCGGTGCAGGGTGGCGAGTGCCGGGGTGAGTGGCGAAAAAGCCTCCCCTTCTCCCGGCGAAAAGCGCGTGACATGGCCGCCCAGCTGGCGTGCGGCGGCACGAATGCGTTCGGCTGGCGCATTGCAGGCCACCCAGCGCAGCGCGCCGCCCCATTCGATCCATTCCTCGGTGGCAAGCTCGGGCCGGCACAGCGACAGGGCCGGCGCGGTGGCCGGCAGCGAGAACCGCCACAGCGGCGTGTGACGTGTTTCGAAGAACGCCGCGCGGTGGTCGCGCAGGCGCGCCCAGAAGGCATCGGCGTGGGCGAGCGCCTCGCCTCCCAGACGGGTGTGCGCGGCGTGGACGGCAGCATGCGCACCGGACAGGCGCACCGTCAGCTGTCCGGCGTGCCAGCTGGTGGCCGAAAGCGGCAGGGGTTGGCCTGCCCATTCGTTCATGCGGCGAATGGCCGTGGTTTCGTCACATTCGAATTGCAGGCTCAGTTCTTCCGCCGGCCGGGGCAGCACCTTGAGTGCGACTTCGGTGAGGAGGCCGAGGGTGCCGAGTGCGCCGGCCATCAGGCGCGACACATCGTAGCCGGCCACGTTCTTGATCACGCGCCCGCCAAACCGCAGCAACTGGCCGCTGCCGTCGATGAGTTCGATGCCCAGCACGAAATCGCGCACGGCCCCGGCCGAGGCGCGGCGCGGACCGGACAGGCCGGCCGCCACCGCGCCGCCCAGGGTGCCATGCCCGCCGAACCGGGGCGGTTCGAAGGCCAGCATCTGGCCGTGTTCGGCGAGGCGTGCCTCGATGTCGGCCAGCGGCGTGCCGGCCCGCGCGACCAGCACCAGCTCGCGCGGCTGGTAATCGACGATGCCGGCCAGTTCCCGGGTGTCGAGCACCTCGCCGGCGGACGGGTTGCCGTAGAAATCCTTGGAGCCGTGGCCCCGAATGACGAGCGGCTGTGCGCGGCTGTGCGCGGCCCGGATGGTGTCGATATAGGCGTCGTGCATCAGAACCTCGGCAACTCCGCGTGCGGCAGGCGGCCCGCGTGGATGTGCATCCGCCCCCATTCGGCACAGCGGTGCAGTTCGGGGACGGCCTTGCCGGGGTTGAGCAAGGTGCCGGGGTCGAATGCGGCCTTCACGTCGTGGAAGCGGATGAGTTCGGGCGAGGCGAACTGCGCACACATCTGTTTGATTTTCTCGACCCCCACACCGTGTTCACCGGTGATGGTGCCGCCCACTTCCACACAGAGTTCGAGAATCTTGCCGCCGAAGTCTTCGGCCCGGGCGAGCTCGCCCGGCACGTTGGCATCGAACAGGATCAGCGGATGCAGATTGCCGTCACCGGCATGGAAGACATTGGCCACGGCGAGGCCAAATTCATTGCTCATCTCGGCGATGCGGGTGAGCACATGCGGCAGCTGCGAACGCGGAATGGTGCCGTCCATGCAGTAGTAGTCGGGCGACAGGCGGCCCACTGCCGGAAACGCCGCCTTGCGCCCGGCCCAGAATTTCAGGCGCTGTGCCTCGTCTTCCGCCGTGCGGATTTCCGTGGCCCCGGCGGCGCGGAGTACCGCGCGCACGGTGGCGATGTCGTCCGACACTTCCTCGTTGACGCCGTCGATTTCCACCAGCAACAGGGCGGCGCACAGGGGATAGCCGGCGTGGACGAAGGCCTCGGCGGCCTCGATCGCGAGTTTGTCCATCATTTCCAGCCCGGCGGGTATCACGCCGGCGGCAATGATGTCGCCGACCGCCGCGCCGGCCTTCGCCACGTCGTCGAACGCGGCGAGCACCACCTGGGCGCGCTCGGGGCGGGGCAGCAGCTTCACCGTCACCTCGGTGACCACGGCCAGCATGCCCTCCGAGCCCATCATCAGGGCCAGCAGGTCAAAGCCCGCCGAATCGAGGGCCTCGCCGCCGATTTCGAGCAGCTGGCCGTCGATGGTAAAGGCGCGCAGGCCCATCACGTTGTGTACGGTGAGGCCGTATTTCAGGCAATGCACGCCGCCCGAGTTTTCTGCCACGTTACCGCCGATGGAGCATGCGATCTGGCTCGACGGATCGGGCGCATAGTAGAGCCCGTATTGCGCGGCGGCTTCCGAGATGGCGAGATTGCGCACGCCGGGCTCGACCACGGCGATACGGGCAAGCGGATCGATGCGTCTGATGCGGTTCAGTTTCGCCAGCACCAGCAGCACCGCCCCGTCGACCGGCAGCGCGCCGGCGGCGAGACCCGTGCCCGCGCCGCGCGCGACCACCGCCACGTTCTCCTGATGGCACAGCCGCAGGATCGCCGCGACTTCGGCCTCGGTCGACGGCAGCGCCACCACGTCGGGCGTGTTGCGGTAGGCCGACAGCCCATCGGACTCATAGGGCACGAGGTCTTCGCGCTCGAACAGCAGGCTGTCGGCAGGCAGAAGTTCGCGCAGGCGGGCGAGAAAAACCGGGCTCAGCATGGGTCAGGGGGGAAAAGCCCGAAGTGTAGCGCGTAAGCCCTGCGCGGGCGTGCTTGCCATGCCGGCGCGAGTTTGGCATCGTGCCGGCCATGCCCCATCCGCCTACCCGTTATGAAATCGCCGCCTGGCTGATGATGGCAGCCGGCCTGTTGCTGTCGCTCGGCCTGCACCTCATGCCGGCGCTGCTGGCCGGCCTGCTGGTGGTGCAGCTGGTTCACCTGCTGGCCCCGCGCTTCGTCATCGGCCGGCTCGACCATGCCTGGGCCAAGGTGCTGGTGGTGTCGCTGATCACGCTGGTGGTACTGGGCGCGCTGGGCGGCCTGGTGGCGGGCGCGATCCTCTACCTGCGCACCGAAGGCGGGCTCGCCGGCCTGCTCACCAAGATGGCCGAGATCATCGAGAATTCCCGCGAGCTCCTGCCTGCCTGGGCCGCCGCCTGGCTGCCGCAGGGTGACGGCTCGGTGATTCGCGCCGGCCTGGTCGAATGGCTGCGTACCCACGCGCAGGACCTGCGCAAGCTCGGCGGTGACGCCGGCCGGGCGCTGCTCTATGTCATCGTCGGGCTCATCATCGGCAGCTTCGTGGCCCTGCGCGAGGCCCGCACGCAGATCACCCTGGCACCCCTGGCGCGGGCAATGTGCGAACGCATGAACCGTCTCGGCGAGGCCTTCCAGCGGGTGGTGTTCGCGCAGATCCGCATTTCCGCGCTCAACGCCGTGCTCACCGGCATCTATCTGATGATCGTGCTGCCGGCGATGGATGTGCATCTGCCCTTCACCAAAACCATGGTGCTGGTCACCTTTCTGGTCGGCCTGCTGCCCGTGCTGGGCAACCTCATCTCCAACACCATCATCGTCGTCATCTCGCTGTCGCATTCGATCGGGGTCGCCGCCGGGTCGCTGGCCTTCCTGGTTGTCATCCACAAGCTCGAATATTTCGTGAATGCCCGTATCATCGGGGGACAGATTCAGGCGCGTGCGTGGGAGCTGCTGATCGCCATGCTGGTCATGGAGGCGGCCTTCGGCGTGCAGGGTGTGGTTGCCGCGCCGATCTTTTACGCGTATCTCAAGAAAGAACTCTCGGACAGGAAACTCATTTGATGTCGAACGAAGCAGAATCCATCGTCCTCACCGCCAGCGGCGAAGACAAGGTCGGGCTGGTCGAAAAGCTCACCCGTGCCATCAATGAGGCCGGCTGCAACATCGAGGAATCCCGCATGACCGCCATGGCAGGCCAGTTTGCCGTGCTCATGCGCGTCACCGGCAGCTGGGATGCGCTGGCCAAGCTGGAGTCCCGCCTGCCTGGCGTGGGCGAGGAACTGGGGCTGGCCATCGTGCAGCGGCGGACGCGCGGCACCAAGGCCGAGCGCCCCCTGGTTCCCTACGTGGTCGAGGTGTCCGCGCTCGACCAGCCCGGCATCGTCAACAGCCTGGCCACTTTCTTTTCCCGTCTGCGCATCAATATCGAATCGCTCGATACCGATGCCTACCCCGCGCCGCATACCGGTGCCCCGATGTTCGCCGTGCGCATGACGCTGGGCATCCCGGCCGACGCGCACATTGCCACCCTGCGTGGCGATTTTCTCGATTACTGTGACGGGCAGAATCTCGACGCGACCTTCGAGCCTGTCCGCTGAACCGGAGCCCCCGATGCTGCGCACCATCCTGCCCGCCCTGCTGGGCCTGGCCTTTTCCCTTCCTGCCCATGCCGGGCTCTATGCCGATGACCTGTCGCGCTGCCTGGTCGATAAAACCACCACCGAAGACAAGAACACGCTGGTGCGCTGGGTGATCTCCACCACCACACTGCATCCTGCGGTGGCCCCCATGGCGAGCGTGAGCGATGACACGCGGGCACGCATCAATCGCGAAACCGCGCGTATTTTCGAGCGCCTGCTCACGGAAAGCTGCCTGGAGCAGACCCGGCAGGCCGTCAGGGTGGAAGGCGCTGCCGCTATTCAGACGGGCTTTCAGACGCTGGGGCAAGTGGCCATGGCCGAACTCTTCGCCCATCCCAGAGTGGCTGCGGCGCTGGGCGAGCTGGACAGTCATATCGATACCAACCGGCTGCGCGACGCACTCGAACCCGCTCGCTGACGCTGCCGGAACTTTGCCGCCGGCCCGCGTTCCACCGTCAGATTCAATTTCTGGAGTACATCATGCCTAGCTTGCTCGTCATTGCCCACGGCAGTCGCCGCGCGGCCTCCAACGATGAGGTGCGTGCCCTGGCCGCCCGTCTGCGTGCCCAGCCCGACAGTGGCTACGACCACGTCGAGGCCGCGTTTCTCGAACTGGCCGAACCGCTGATCCCGGATGGTCTCCATGCCCTCGCTGCGCGCGGGGCGACCGATATCGTCGCCTTTCCCTACTTCCTTGCGGCGGGCACGCACGTGGCGCAGGACATTCCCGAAGCGATCGCCGAGTTTGCCCATCAGCGGCCGGATGTGTCGGTCCGCATGAGCGCGCACCTGGGGGCATCCACGGCCCTGCCCGCCGCCATCCTCTCGGTGGCGCGTTGCGAATCGGCGGGTGCGGCACCCTGCCGACGTTTCGTTGAGGGCGTGGCGGTGGCGTGCGATTGCGCGTCCTGAATCGGACGAAGACAGCGCCTGCCCGGCGCGATTACAGGGGGCGTGGCGGACGCGTGCTGTTTTCGGTGTGGTTGCCCATCCAGGCAAACAGCGAGGCGCGCATGGCCTCTTCCACCGGCATATCGATCGGGCGCACCCAGCTGCGCGGCACGAATACGGTGTAGCCACCGATCATGTAGCCCATGGGCAGGTAGACCGCCACACGGTCACCCGGGGTGAATCCGGCCGGCAGGTCGTCGAGCTTCTGGCGCGTCACCAGCCCCACCAGTTCCAGCTCCTGCCCCGGCGCTTTCAGTGCCACCACCATCTGCCGCGCACCCGTTTTCTTGGGCGAGAAGAAATCGGCAAAATCTTTCAGCGAGCCATAGATGTTCTTCACCACCGGCAGGTTGGTGAAGGGCAGTTCGATCAGTGCCAGAAAGCGTGCCACGCAGGGCCGTGAAACCAGAAAGCCCAGCAGCACGATGCCCGCCACCCCCAGCAGCAAGCCCAGCCCGGGGACATAGGCCTCGCCAAGCAGCGGCCGAACCAGCTGCGAAGACAGCGATTCCATCCAGCCCAGGAACAGCGACAGCAGATAGATCGTGAGTCCGAGCGGCAGTGCGGTCAGCAGGCCGCGCAGGAAATATTGCGTGAGAGACTTCATAAGCGGAGAGGCCGGCCAGCCGTGCCGGCGATCAAAACGTTTTCAAGAGCATAACAGGGGGATGTTGCTAGAATTCGACGGGTTCTGTCTCCCGGAGTTGTCCATGAAATCCCCCGCCTTCCTTGTCGCTGCCGCCACCCTGCTCGTAACTGGCTGCGCCAGCGGCCCCACCGCCGAACAACAGGCTGCCCTGGTCGACGACGCCCGCAAGGCCTCGGGTGCACTGGTGCAGAAGCTGGGTGGGGAGCTGAAGACCGCGCTATCCGAGCAGGGCCCGGATGGTGCCATCGGCGTGTGCAAGACACGCGCACCGCAGATCGCGGCCGACGTATCGAAACAGTTCGGCGTCACCGCCAAACGCGTCAGTCCCAAGAACCGCAACCCCGCCGGCGTCCCCGACGCCTGGGAAGCCGAGGCCCAGGCCGGGCTGGAAAAGCGGTTGGCGGCGGGCGAAAAGCCCGAAACCCTGGAAACCTGGCAGATCGTCGCCACCCCCACCGGCAAGCAGTTTCGCTACGCCAAGGCGCTGCCCGTGCAGCCCCTGTGCCTGACCTGCCACGGTGCACCCGAGGCGATTCCCGACGGTGTGAAAGCGCGACTGGCCGTGGATTACCCGCTGGACAAGGCCGTGGGCTACGCACCGGGCACGCTGCGCGGCATCGTTTCGATCAGCCGCCCGCTGTAGTCAAAAAGTTTTTCCCGCCGGGGGTTCAGACCCGGCTCGCGCCGCCGATTCCTAGGATGACTTCCAGTATTTCGTCAAAAAGGAACGGCTGTGCTGAATCGTCTGGTGGGAATGTGGTCGGGTAAAAGTGACAACAGCGCGGCGCAGGTTCATCGCGACGCGATTGCCCGGGAGGAAAGTCCTCCGGCTGCTCCTGCCGCAAAAGCCGGCAAGCCGCCTTCGGTCATGCGCCGCGAGGCCATTCTTGGCCGCGACCAGAAAGTGGCCGGCTACACCTTCATGCTGCGCCGCTCGGCCGATACCGACGACCGTGTCATGCTGCCGGAGATGCAGCGGCTGGTCGACGACACCCTGCTGGGCAACCTCATGCGTGCCGACATCGTCGGCAAGCTCGGCTCCCGACTGGCTTTTGTCCCGGTTTCGCCGGCGTCGCTGGATCTGCCGCAGGTGACCAACTGGCCTGCCGCAGGCACCGTGTGGCTGCTCAAGCTGGACGATGCCACACCGATCGATGCAGGCAGGCTGGCGCGCATCGATGCGCTGAAGGCCATGGGATTTGCCTTTGCCGTGGACGCCGAGGCTGCCCTGCGGCCCGACGGAGCCGCACTGTTCGAGCGTGTCGACCATGTACTCATCGACGCGAGCAGCGAAGACATCCCTGCCATCACGGCCCGCATGTCGGCGATTTCCCGCCTGGCCAGCGGCAAACGCTTCGTCGCCACCGGCGTGCAGACACTCGAAGCCTTCCACCTTTGCCACAAGCTCCAGTGCAGCCTGTTCATGGGCACGTTCATCACGCGTCACGAAACCCTCAGCGCCCCGGCCATGGGCCCGTCGCGCGCCAAGGTGCTCGACCTGATGAACCGCGTGCGCACCGGAGCCGAACTGCCCGATCTGGCCAGACAGGTCCAGCTCGACCCGGCGCTGTCGGTGCGTCTCCTGCGCTATGTGAACTCGCCCGGTATGGGGCTCATGAACAAGATCGGCGGCATCGAGCAGGCGCTCATGGTGATGGGCATGGACAAGCTCTACCGCTGGCTCACCGTGGTGCTTTTCACCGGCGGCGACAAGCAGGAACTCGACCAGGCGCTGCTGGAAAACGCCATGGTGCGCGGTCGTGTCGCCGAGCAATTGGCGGGGCGGGCGCTGTTTGCCAAGGCACGTGACGAAATCTTCGTCGCCGGCTTGTTCTCCCTGCTCGACGTGGTGATGCGCATGCCGATGGACAAGGTGCTGGCGCAGATTCCGCTGCCGGCTGAAATCACGGCGGCCATCCTCAATCGCGAGGGGCCCTATGCGCCCTACCTGGCGCTGGCCATTGCCGTGGAGCAGGACGACATGCAAAGCCTGGAGGCCCTGGCAAAGGCGATCAACCGCGACGTGGCCGACATTGACGCCGTCCATGGCGAAGCCCTGGCCTGGGCACAACAGATGACCGAAGCCGCCGCCTGAGAATTGCATCCATTGAATCTGCGATGATGGCGGCATGTCTGCCTCATCCTGGTTCGTCTACCTGCTCCGCTGCGCCGACGGTACTCTCTACGCCGGCATCACCACCGATCCGGACCGTCGCCTGGCCGAGCACAATGCCGGCACGGGCGCGCGCTACACCCGGGCCCGCCTGCCGGTCGATCGTGTCTATCTCGAACCCGCCTCCGACCGCGCGGCCGCCTGCCGTCGCGAAGCCGCACTCAAGCGCCTGCCACGCACAGCCAAGCTCGCGCTCGTGGCAGCCGCCATGCGCGGCAAATAAGCCGGGTTCAGTTGCGTGCGGTGAATAGCGCCGGTGCGGTGTGCTCGATGCGTTTGATCCAGCTTGAAAACGACGTGCAGGCTTCCACTTCGGGCAGCGCCGGCGGTGGCACGTACCACATCATGCCTGCAAGCTGGCCGAGATAACCCGGTTCGGGCGGCACGCGCGCGACGCAGGCCGCGCCGTTGAGTTGCCCGGCGAGCGCCGCCGCATCACCCGCCCACACCGCGTCGCAACGCCGACGCATCCCTTCCAGCACAAACGCCCAGCGCCGCGCCGACCACGGGCGCGCGGCGTGCTGCGGAGTGTCGATCACGCCAAGACTGAAGTCCGCAGGCGTCGGCGTGCGCCAGCTGAGCGACCACGGATGCACGAGCACGGCGCGCTGCCCGGCGAGCGGCGGCAGGGGCGGATTGACGTGCCCCGGCGGCGCGGCGAACAGCGGCGGCACGGCCACGCCAGGGTGCGAACCCGGCTCGGGGCCGGTGTCGCCGCCGTGGCGCGCGTGCTCGTCGAGCGCGGCGTAGTCAGTGTCGAGGGCGGTGCCGGGGGAGGCCAGCGCGGGCGCGAATTTCGCCACGTTTTCGGCGTTGAAAAGATAGGGCTTGGCGCTGAACGTGCCGGCAACCCATTGCCACGAGAGGTGGTTGCTCGCCGCGTCACCGTCGAGCAGATGCCCGAGCATCCAGTCCGCGCCCGCGCGCCAGTGGGTTTTGCGCACATGCACCACGTAGCTCGCGAGCCACATCCGCGCGTGGTTATGCAGATAGCCGGTCGCGTACAGCCGACGCACCGAAGCGTCGATCACCGGCACGCCGGTGCGCGCTTCGAGCACGTCCGCCGGCAGCGCGGGCGCGTAGTCGTGGCGCAGCGCGGGGCGCAGGTCGGTGAAGATCGCCCCTCCCGCCCAGCCGCGCACGTGCGCGAAAAAGCAGCGCCACGCCAGCTCCATGCCGAGCTTGTGCGCGAGCGTGACGCCGAACTTTTCGCGCCACACAGCGAAGGCTTCGGCTTCAGTGAGGAAGCCGTGGGTGAAATAGGGCGACAAGCCCGTCACCGCGCCGTCCAGATGATTGCGGGTGCGGGCGTACGCCGCAGCGTTTACGCCCAGCAGCCGGCGCAGTGCGATGCGGCGGGTGGGCGGGAAGTGGTCGAGATCGGCGCGCCGGGGTGCGGGGCGGTGCTCGGGCAGCGGCACGGCGTCGGCAGATTGGTGCAGACGCGGGCGACTCATGGCAGGCTGACCTTTATACGTGTAGCCCCCAGCGCAGCCGCCCGCTCACGGATCGCCACCCGCTCGGCCTCGCCCAGTCGCGTGAGGTTTTTCAGCTGCAAGGCCATGCGCGGATTGCCGGCGAGTTTCGCTTCGTTGCGCAGCAGAAAATCCCAGTACAGCGTGGTGAACGGGCAAGCCGTGTCGCCGGTTTTCTGCGCGGGTTTGAACCGGCAGCCGCCGCAGTAATTGCTCATGCGGGCGAGATATTGCCCGGTGGCGGCGTAGGGCTTGGACGCCATCGCGCCGCCGTCGGCAAACTGGCTCATGCCCAGCGTGTTCGGGAGTTCCACCCATTCCACCGCGTCCACATACACCGCGAGATACCACGCGTGGATCTGTTTTGGTTCCACCCCGAGCAGAAGCGCGTACAGCCCGGTGACCATCAGCCGCTGGATGTGGTGGGCGTAGCCGGTGGCGAAGGTCTGCTTCAAGGTGTCGGCGAGGCAGGCCATATCGGTGTCGCCGCTCCAGTAAAACGCCGGCAGGTCGGCGTGCGCGGCAAGCGCGTTCTGGTCGAGATAACCGGGCATGAATTGCCAGTACACGCCGCGCACGTATTCGCGCCAGCCGAGTATCTGGCGGATGAAACCTTCGGCGGACGCGAGCGGCACGCGGCCTTGCCGGTACGCGGTTTCGGCGGCCTGTACCGCTTCGTGCGGCGCGATGAGCTTGAGATTCAGCGCGGCGGAAAGCTGGGCGTGATACAGCCACGGCTGGCTTGTCCACATCGCGTCCTGATACGCGCCAAAGAGCGGCAGGCGCTCGTCGACGAAGCGCGTGAGCGCCGCCAGCGCCTGCGCGCGGGTGACGGGCCAGTCGAAATTGTCCAGCGCGCCCGGATGGTCGGCGAAGCGTGTGTTCACGAGGTCGAGCACGGCGCGGGTGGTGTCGTCCGGCGCGAAACGTGCGCGCTCGGGCAACCACCCCGGCCCGCGCGCGTCGAAACTGCCACGATTCTCCGCGTCGTAATTCCACGCGCCTCCGACCGGTTGCTCGCCGTCCATCAGCACGCCGAAACGCCGGCGCTGCTCGCGGTAGAAAAACTCCATCCGCAGCTGTTTGCGTCCGGCGGCGTGGCGCGCGAAGTCGACGCGGCTGCAATAGAAATGCCGGTCGTCGCGGACTTCGAGCGCGATGCCGTGCGCGGCGGCGGTGGCGCGCAAGCTCTGCAACACCCGCCAGTCGCCGGGCTCAGTAACGACGAGTCGCTGTGGGCGGGTTGCGGCCAGCGTGGCCGCGAGCGCGGCGGAAAAATCAGAATGCGCGTCGAGCAGGTGATAGATCAGCGGCACGCTGTCCGCGCGCAAGTCTGCTGCGAAGTGCCGCATCGCGGCGAGAAACAGCGCGATGCGTGCCTTGGCTGACCATACGTGAGTGGATTCGTCGGCCACTTCGGCCATCCACGCGCAGTCTTGCGCCGGGTCGAAGCCGTCCCATGCGGAGGCGTCGCGGTTCAGCTGGTCGCCGAGGATAAGGACGAGATTACGCATGTGCCGCCCCTGCTTGGGCAACGCGGACGCTCAGCCGGGCTGAAATTCGAAGGGGTTGAGCACGGTGAGCCCGAGCGCTTGGAAATCCGCCACGTTGCGGGTGACGACAGTCAGTCCGTGACACAACGCGGTCGCGGCGATCATCGCGTCCTCGTTCAGCGTGTCGGAGCGTCGGTGCATGAGCTGCGCCCAGCGCCGGAACGCGGCAGCGTCCATCGGCAACACGTTGTACGCCTGCGCGACCTGATCGAGCCAGGTTTCCGGCGCGCCAGCGCGGGCCGGATCTTGCTCGCGGGTACGCTCGATGCCAGTCTGGAGTTCGCCCAGAGTGAGCGCGCAGAGATGCAGGTCGGCTTCGTCCACTGAGGCCAGCCACGCGAGAACCGCCCCGTGCGGTTTGAGACGACGCAGTTCGGAAACGACGTTGGTATCGAGCAGAAACATCGGTCAGCCCAATCCGCCGCGTCAGTCCAGCGGCGCGGCGGCGCGGCGGCGTGCTTGCCCGCGCGCAGGCAGCTCGAACTCGGCGCGCGCTTCGTCGGACAGCAGTAGCGTCTTGAGCGAAGGGCGCGCTGCCGCCGACAATCGCCGCCATTCGGCGACCGGCACCAGTACCGCCGCCTCCGTGCCACGCTTGGTCACAAGCTGCGGGCCGTCCTGCATGCAGGCTTCGAGAAATTCGCTGAAACGCGCTTTGGCGTCCTGAACCGGCCAGGATTGCATGGTTTGCTCCAAACAGACTATTTATCTGACCAGTTTGGGTGAGGCGTGGTGGAGTGTCAATCACGTGTAGCTCGCTTGCGCCGGCACGCGTCCGAGCAATATTTCACCGCGTCCCAGTTCTTCGCCCACGCGCGCCGCCAGCTCATGGGGCGGCCGCACACGGCGCAGGGTTTGGACGGGAGGCGGGCTTTGTTGCCTTTGTGGCCAGAGGGGGCGGTGCGCATGGCGGGGTCAGAAATCGAACAGTTCGCGCTGCTCGCCGTCGGCGTCCACCCCGCGCGATGTGCGCGGTCGGCGGGCGGTGGAATTCGGCAGCCCGCTTTTGCGCGAGCCGTGACGCTCGACAATGGCGGCGGCTTCTTCGCGCGTGGCGCTGTGCAGGCGCAGGCCGTAGAGCGCGTCTTTGGCGGCTTTCACGCTGGTTTTTTCGTCGACCACCGGCACGGGGTAATCGCGCCCGATCACGCAAGCAGCGGCGCGCTGGATCTCCACCGGCATGGCCCACGGCGTGGCGAGGTAGCCCAGCGGCACGCGCGCCAGCTCAGGCAGCCAGCGCCGGCGGTACACGCCTTCGGGGTCGTGGTCGGTGGCCTGCTTGGTGGGGGAATAGATGCGCAGGGTGTTGATGCCGGTGGTGCCGGACTGCATCTGCATCTGGCTCCAGTGGATGCCGGCTTCGAAATCCAGAAACTGCCGCGCGAGGAAGAGCCCCGGCTCGCGCCAGTGCAACCACAGGTGGTAGGCGGCGAAGGACACCAGCATCGCGCGCATGCGGAAATTCAGCCAGCCGGTGGCACGCAACTGGCGCATGCAGGCGTCGATCATGGGATAGCCGGTCTGGCCCGCGCACCATGCGTCGAAGCGCGCACGCTCGAACTGCGGCTCGCGCAGGCCGTCGTGAACGCGCGAAAAATTGCGGAATTCAATCTCCGGCTCGGATTCGAGTTTCTGCATGAAATGGCAGTGCCATCTGAGCCGCGACGCGAAACCTGCTAATCCATAAGCAAAGGCGCGGTCGGCGACGTCGCCCGCGCGGCGGCGGCGGATCTCGGCGGCGGTGGCCTGATGCGCGCGACGCAATGAAAGCGCGCCGAAGGCGAGGTAGGGCGAGAGCCGGCTGCTGCCGGATTCGGCGGAAAGCGGGCTGGAAATCGCGCGCCGGTACGGGCCGCCGCGTGTGGTGAGAAAGCTGTCGAGCACGGCCAGCCCCGCGCGTTCGCCGGCAGGCTGGATCGAGCGGCCGTGCGGGGCTAGGCCGAAATCAGCCAGCGTCGGCAGGTCGGTGAGCGTGACCTGCACGCCCCGGAATGCGGCGGGCGAATCGGTCGCCGGCGCGTCCATTCGCGCTTGCCAGCGCGCAGCCCAGCCGGCGCGCTGCGCGAGCCGGCGCACCACGCCTTGCTGCGGAATTTCTTCCCACGCCACGCCGTGTGCGCGGCACCAGTCGGCCATGGCCAGATCGCGCGCGTAGGTCCAGCCGGGGCCGGTTTCTTCGTGCGAATACAGATGCGTGAAACCTGTTTCATGGCGCAGCGCGTCGAATACGGCGCGACACTCGCCTGTGCGAACCAGAAGGGGCAGCCCGCGCGCGGCGAGTGCGGCACGTAGCTCGGAGAGGCAGCCCAGTGCAAAGTCGAGGTGCTGCGGGTCGAATTCCGGGCTGGCGAGCCAGTCCGGTTCGATCACATAGACCGCGAGTGCGCGGGCATGGGTGGCGGCCGATGCGAGCGGCAGGTGGTCATGCAGACGCAGGTCGCGCTTGAGCCAGACGAGGGCGGTGGAAGCCATGTGCCCAGCTTAGGCGAAGTGGGATTCGACAAATATTGAACACGCCGTCGAGCCGGAAAATTCTTCTTCGGCCGGGCCGGACGCGTGCTGTGCCCCGACGAATTGGGCGGGCCGGGTCAGCTGGCCGGGTCGAGGTCCAGCCGGGGCAAAAGCGTCTGCAACAGGTCGATGGCGCGGGGGCCGAGCTGTTTCTCCAGTTTGGGCAGGGCGGTTTCATCCGCCGACAGGGCATAGCCCAGACTCCAGCCCCGATATTGGCGCGGCCCGGTGAGCGGACCCTGGTGCAGCACGCTGAAATTCTGATGCCGGGGATCGCGGTTGATGGTGTGAGCGAGTTCGATGACGTTGGCCTCGGGGCCTTCCAGATACTGGCAGAAGCGCCAACCGTCGAATACCAGCAGCCCCGTGATATCCAGCGCCATGTTCTTGACCCGCGCCACGCGCATGATGTCGGCAATGCAGGCCGGGCTGGCGTCAGGCGACAGCACACTGACATACATGAACTGGTATGGCGTATTCATCGAAACCCACCTGTTGGAAGAAGCGGCAGAATGTCAGCAAGCGTTCCGTCGCGCAATGTCAAAAGACATAGACAGCCCCGGCGTTTGAAACTAGGGTATGCCCCGCACACCGGGCGGCGATGGCCGTCGAACAAGCCAAATAAAGACAGGAGTTGTTCCATGGGAGCGGAAGTCACTTGTGCGGCCTGTCCACTGCGCCAGACAGCGGCCTTTTCGGGGAATACGCCTGAAGAAATCGAGCTGGTGCAAACGTTTCGCAGGCGACAGTTCGATGTGGAGGCGGGCCAGGACATCCTGCGCGAAAACGGCAATGGCGGTGAGCTCTATACCCTGTTCTCCGGCTGGGCGTTTCGCTACCGGAGCCTGAGCGATGGACGCCGGCAGATACTCAATTTCATGCTGCCCGGAGACTTTGTAGGCCTGCAACAGCAGCTCACCCAGAATTCGCCACACGGTGTGCAGGCCCTCACCACCGTGCGCCTGTGCGAATTTCCCAAATCGAGGCTGTGGGATTTTTTCAAGCACAGCCCCAGCATGGGCTACGACATCACCTGGATCAGTGCGCACGAAGAACTGATCGTCGACGAAAACCTGCTGTCCATTGGACGACGTTCGGCGCAGGAGCGCATCGCCATGCTGCTCATCCATCTCTACAAGCGTGCCGAAAGCGTCGGCCTTGGCGGGCCGAAAGGCATCTCCCTGCCGGTCAACCAGCAGCATGTCGCCGACGCGCTGGGCCTGTCCCTGGTCCATACCAACAAGAGCATGCGCAAGATGCAGCATGCCGGACTGTACGAACTGACAGACGGCCATTTGCGGCTGGGCAATCTGTCGGCCATGCAGCGTCTGGCCGATTACTACGCCCTCCCCCTGCGCGGCCGGCCACTGATCTGAGTGGTCGCAGTTTTGCCGGCAACCGGGAATCGATTGCGTCTGGCCGCATAATCCGGCTTCCCTGTCCTGGTTGACCCATGACCGAATCGTCTCCCCCCTACGCCGGCCTTACGCCCGACCTTGTCCTCGACGCGCTCGACAGTACCGGCTTGCGCGCCGACGGCCGCCTGCTCGCGCTCAACAGTTACGAAAACCGCGTCTATCAGATGGGCGTGGAAGACGGCGCACCCGCAGGGAATGCGCCGCCCGACACTCGAACGCCGGTGGGGCTTGGCGCGGCCCATGTGGTGGTGAAGTTCTACCGCCCGGCACGCTGGAGCGACGACGCCATCCTCGAAGAACACGCCTACACCCTGGAGCTGGCCGGGCGCGAGATTCCGGTGGTGGCACCCCTGCGGCTCAACGGGGCCACGCTCCATACCCACGCCGGCTTCCGCTTTGCCGTATTCCCCAAACAGGGCGGGCGTCCGCCCGAATTCGACCGCCCCGGCACGCTGGAGCGCATGGGGCGCTTTCTCGGGCGCATCCACGCCGTAGGCGCGCAGGCTGCATTTGCACACCGGCCCGCGCTCGACCTCGACAGCTTCGGCACGCAGTCGCGCGACTTCCTGCGTGCCGGCAACTGGCTGCCGCCCGACCTCGCGCCGGCGTGGAACAGCGTGGTCGATCATGCGCTCGATCAGGTGGCGCACTGCTATGCCCGCGCCGGCGACGTGCGCACGCTGCGCCTGCACGGCGACTGCCATCCCGGCAACGTGCTGTGGACCGACGACGGCCCGCACTTCGTCGATTTCGACGACTGCCGCAGCGGGCCGGCGGTGCAGGACCTGTGGATGCTGCTGTCGGGCGAGCGTGAACAGCAGCAGGATCAGTTGAACGACATCCTCACCGGCTACGAAGACTTTGCCGAATTCGACCCGCGTGAACTGCACCTGGTCGAAGCGCTGCGCACCCTGCGCCTCGTCCACTACGCCGCCTGGCTCGCGCGCCGCTGGGACGACCCGGCCTTCCCCGCCGCATTTCCGTGGTTCAATACGCAGCAGTACTGGCAAGCGCGGATACTGGAGTTGCGCGAACAGATCGCGCTGATGGACGAGCCGCCGCTGGTGGCGTGACAAGGCAGGAATATGTGTGGCATTGCAGGTGAATTCCGTTTCGACAGCGCGCCGCCCGGCGCGGACACGATGGCGCGCATGCTCGCCAGGCTGGCGCGGCGCGGGCCGGACGCGGAGGGGCAGTACGGCGACGGCGCGGTGCATCTGGGCCACCGGCGGCTGGCGATCATCGATCTGTCGGAGAAGTCGGGCCAGCCCATGCTCGATGCGGCGACGGGCACCGCGCTGGTGTTCAACGGCACGATCTACAACTACCCGGAACTGCGCGCCGAGCTGATCGCGCTCGGCCAAACCTTCCGTTCCGACGGCGATACCGAGGTCATCCTGCGCGCGTATCTGCAATGGGGCGAGCAGTGCGTCGAACGCCTGCACGGCATGTTTGCCTTCGCGATCTGGAACCGCGAGTCGCTGTTCCTCGCGCGCGACCGGCTGGGCATCAAGCCGCTGTACTACAACGAAACGCCGGGCCATTTCCGCTTTGCCTCCACGCCGCAGGCGCTGCTGGCGGCAGGCGGCGTCGATACCTCAATCGACGCAGTCGCACTGCACCATCTCTTTACGCTGCATGCGGTGGTGCCCGCGCCGCGCACGCTCTACAACGGTATCCGCAAGCTCGCGCCCGGCACCACGCTGACCGTGAACGCGCGCGGCGAGTTGCTGCACCGGCGCTACTGGTCGCTGAAAGCGCAGCGCCCCGCCATTCCGAAAACCGAAGCCGAGTGGACCGAGGCGATCCACGCAAGCCTCAGGCAGGCCGTCAAAAAGCGCATCGAAATCGCCGACGTGAAAGTGGGCGTGCTGCTCTCGGGCGGGCTGGATTCGAGCCTGCTGGTGGCCTTGCTCGCTGAACAGGGCGTGCCGGACCTGATGACGTTTTCGGTCGGCTTCGAAGACCAGCCGGAGGAACGCGGCAGCGAGTTCGAATACTCCGACCCGGTGGCGGCGATGTACGGCACGCGCCATCACAAGTTTTTGATTCCAAATAGCGAAGTGCTCAAACGTCTGCCCGAGGCGGTCGATCAGATGAGCGAGCCGATGTTCGCGCAGGACGCGGTGGCGTTCTATCTGCTGGCCGAGCAGGTGTCGCAGACGGTGAAAGTGGTGCAGAGCGGCCAGGGCGCGGACGAAGTCTTCGGCGGCTATTTCTGGTATCCGCGCATGGCGGCGGAAACGGCGGGCACCCCGCTCGACCGTTTCCGCACACACTACTTCGACCGCGACCACGACGAATTCCTGGAGCTGGCTGCGCCCGCGTATCACGGGCCGGACGCCACCGGCGAACTGGTGGCGGCGCATCTGGCGGAACCTTTCGCCGACGACTTCATCGATCAGGTATTGCGCATGGATACGACGATGCTGATCACCGACGACCCCGTGAAGCGGGTGGACAACATGACCATGGCCTGGGGGCTGGAAGCGCGCGTGCCCTTCCTCGATCACACGCTGGTCGAACTCGCCGCCTCGATGCCAGCCGAGCTGAAACTCCGGAACGAAGGCAAGCATGTGCTGAAGCAGATTGCGCGCGGCCTGATTCCCGACGCCGTGATCGACCGCAAGAAAGGCTACTTCCCCATGCCGGCGCTGAAATATGTGCGGGGCGATTTTCTCGATTTCATGCGCGACATCCTCGATTCGCAAGCCTGCCGTAACCGGGGCCTCTACCAGCGTGCCTATGTACAGAAACTGCTCGACGCGCCGGAGTCTCACCACACGCGCATCCAGGGCAGCAAACTGTGGCACCTGGCGCTCACCGAATACTGGTTGCAGCGACATGCGTAAACGTCTGGAACTGCTCGCGTTCGCCCTCCTGCCCGTGCTGGCCCACGCCAACCCTGCGCCGCCGGAGCCGGGCTTCGGGGCCTGGCTGGAGACCTTCCGCACGACCGCCGTGGAAAAGGGTATTTCAGCCGCCACGCTGGATGCGGCACTCACCGGCGCGCAGCCGGTCGAGCGCGTGGTGGAACTTGACCGCCGCCAGCCGGAATTCCTGCAAACCTTTTCCGATTATCTGGGGCGGCGTCTCACCCCGGCGCAACTCGCGCGCGGCGAAGCCATGCTGGCCGAGCACGCCAGCCTGCTCGATGCGGTTGAAGCGAAAACTGGCGTGCCCAAGTCCGTGCTGGTCGCCTTCTGGGGCCTGGAAACCAACTACGGCCGCACGCTCGGCAGCTTCAACATTCCCGTCGCACTTGCCACGCTGGCCTGGGAAGGCCGGCGCAGCAGCTTCTTCGAGTCGCAGCTCATCGATGCCCTGCGCATCGTCGAGGCCGGCCATGTGGCCGCGCTCGACATGAACGGCTCGTGGGCCGGTGCCATGGGCCACATGCAGTTCATGCCGTCCACCTTTCGCGCGTATGCCGTCGATGGGGACGGTGATGGCCGCATCGACCTGTGGGGATCGGTGGCGGATGCCATGCATTCGGCCGGCAATTACCTCAAGGCCGCCGGCTGGCGCAGCGGCGAGCCGGTTGCCCGTGAAGTCCGCCTGCCGCCGAATTTTGACTGGCGACAGGCCCGCGTCGCCCATCGCATGGCTCTGCGCAACTGGGACGCCCTGGGTGTGCGGCCTGCCGATGATGGTCCCTGGCCGGCGGTGGCCGGGCCGGCGGCCATCGTGCTGCCGCAGGGCTGGCAAGGGCCGGCTTACATGGTGTTCGACAATTTCGACGTGGTCATGCGCTGGAACCGCTCGGTGAACTATGCGCTTGCAGTGGCGCAGCTGGCACAGCAGCTTGCCGGTGGTGCGGCGCTGGCGTCAGGGCCGGGCGAAACCGGCGCGCTCACGTCTGCGCAGGTGCAGGCCATGCAGCGCCAGCTCAACGAACTGGGGTTTGACGCCGGCGCTGCCGACGGCCTGATCGGCCCGCGCACCCAGAGTGCGCTGCGCCGCTTCCAGGTGGGACAGGGCTTGCCGGCTGACGGCTATCCCGCGCCCAGCGTGCTGGCCCGGGTGGCGAGCGTGCATGCCGAAGCCGCAGGTGCCGGACGCCTGAGCCTGGCCCCGGCTGCACCTACCGCATTCGACCCGCCTCAGCCCTGAACCCAGACGCTCAGGCGTGGCCGCTGGGCATTCCGGTGGCCGCCTGCACGGCCTGATGCGCGGTGTCGTACAGCTCGCGCACCAGTGTGTGCATGTGGTCGGGCTGGGCTTCCGTCATGTGCGCGCGCAGCGCCAGCGTCATCGCCAGCGCCTGCAGCAGGTCACCGTCAGACAGGTCCTTGCCTGCGCGGGTCTCGCGGCTGAGCGCATCCAGCAGTGCAGTCACCACCTCGCCCACGCTGTCGGACGACCGGGTGAGCGGATGCAGCGGAAACTCGATTTCAAACGTGCGGCCGCTCTGGGTCACGGCGGTATAGCTCAGCACGGTCATGGCCTCTCTCCTCTGGTTGTTGTTCAGCCAGCATAGAGGGTTCGGGCTGGGCGGCTGGCGCGGCGCGTGATATTTTTTGTCGATTGCCGCGATGGAGAAAAACAATGAGCGAAGCCCGCAACGTGCTGGGGGATGTGCTGCAAGCCTGTAGCCGGTCGCCGATGACGGGTTTTCTGCGTGATGGCCTGTGCCACACCGGACCGCATGATCTGGGCAGCCACACGGTATGCGCACAGATGACCGAGGCCTTCCTCGAGTATTCGCGCGCGCAGGGCAACGACCTCGCCACGCCGGCACCCGAATATGATTTTCCCGGCCTCAAGCCCGGTGACCGCTGGTGCGTGTGTGCCACACGCTGGCTCGAGGCAGCCGAAGCCGGCGTGGCCCCGCCGGTGGTGCTGGAAGCCACCCATGAACGCGCCCTGCGCCGCGTCTCGCTGGGCGACCTCACCTATCACGCGCTTGTCGCCTCGTCCTCATGAGTCTGGTCTGCTGGAAATGCGGGGCCAGCCTTGCCGGCCTGCCCCTGCCGCTGGGCCGGCGCGAAGTGTGTCCGAGTTGCCGCGCCGATCTGCACGCGTGCCGCCTGTGCCGGCATTTCGATGCCACGCGTGCCGGCCAATGCCGTGAACTCGCTGCCGAGCGCGTCGCCGACAAAACCCGCATGAACGACTGCGGCTGGTTTGTGCCCCGCCCCGAGGCCTATCGCGGCGGCGGCGCACCCATGGCCCAGGCCAGCCGCAATGCGCTCGACGCCCTGTTTGGCCAGTCGCCGGCCGATGACGCCCCGGCACAATCCAACCCGCTCGACGACCTGTTCAAGAAATAGCGCCCCGCCGCATCTGCCGCAGCGCCTGCCATTCGTACAGCACCAGGCCCGCACCGATGAGTGCGATGCCGGCCCAGCCCAGGCGTGGAATGGTTTCCGCGTTGAGCGTCTGCCCCAGCAGCAGCGCCGTCACCGGCGTGATCAGCGTGATCAGCGCCACCCGCCCGGTGTCGAGATGCTTGATCACGTAGTAGTAGAGCGTGAAGCCCACCACCGAACCCAGCACACCCAGGTAGACGATGGCTGCCGCCGCGCGCGCCGGCATGGCGTCGGGCCAGTGGCCGCCGGTGGAAACCAGCCAAGCCAGCGCGAACAGCGGCGTGGCCACCGCCAGTGAGCCCGTGGTGATCGCCAGCGACGAGGCGCGCACGTTCAGACGCTTGATCCACACCAGCCCCAGCGCTTGCACCGTCATGCCGGCAAGCGTGGCCGCCGTGCCCAGCGTGGCCAGCTTGCCGCCTGGCCAGGGCTGGCCGAAGATCGCCCACAGGCCCGCCAGCGCACACGCCAGCCCCAGCAGGCGCAGCGGCGTGAGCATGTGCGAACGCAGCCACAGCGCCGCAAACACCCCGGTCGCCAGCGGCGACAAGCCGAAGATCACCGAAATCAGCCCCGAGGGAATGTGTTGTGCCCCCCAGTAAGTGAGCAGCATCGAGCCCGCCAGCGACGCCCCGCTGATCGCATAGAGGCGGCGCGCGTCGGGCGACAGCGGCAGCCGTGCGCGCGTCGCCGCCATGATGGCCATGCACAGCGCCAGCCCGATCACCATGCGCGCCGTCACCGCAAATGCAAAATCCGGCCCCTGCACACTCCACTGGATGCCCAGCGGCGTGGTCGACCAGATGAGAATGACGCCGAGGTAGGCGGCGGGCAGCGACATCAGGTGCCGGCCACTGCGGCGAGGCTCTCCCCTGCGATCTCCCGCACGTCCGGATCCTCGTCGTCGAGCCGCGCATCCAGCCAGGGTTTTGCCGCCGCGTCTGCGGTCAGCCCCAGGTAGTGGCAGGCATCGGCACGCACGCGCGCGTCGGGGTGTTGCGAGAGTTCGCCCAGGCGCGGCAGCAGGGCGCGCAGGGTGTCGGTGCCGGCGAAGTGCTCCAGCAGCACGCCGGCACCGAGGCGCACGTTGAGGCTGGCGTCGACGTTGCCGACGATGGGCAGCACGGCCCCGAGCAGGCCGGGTTCGGCTTCGATCAGCGCCTGCACGCGCGGCAACTGGCCTTCCTTCAGCAGCAGGTGAAACCAGTCGGCCAGCCCGGTTTCGCTCTCGGCTTTGGCGGCCCAGTCGGCGAGTTCGCTGCGGCTCTGGCTGCCGACGAGTTCGATGCGGCCGATGCGTGTCCACGGCACCGAGCGCACGCCGAGCGCCTGGGCGACTTCGGGGCGCTGCTCGATGTTGACCGCTTCGAGCCGACCGATCGTCCCCTGCTTCAGCAGCTCGGTCAGCGCGGCGAGTACGGCGGGGCAGTGCGGACAGTGGCTGGACAGCAGTAGCAAAGCATCAGGCGCGGGCATGGTCATTGGCGGGATAATGGCGTCCATGGAATTTACCATCCTCCCCGTGACGCCGTACCGGCAGAACTGCTCGCTGGTGTGGGACGCCGCCGGCCGCGCGGCGCTGATCGACCCCGGCGGCGAGGCCGACCATTTGCTGGCCGAAGTGCAGGCGCGCGGCCTCACGCTTGAAAAGCTGCTGCTCACCCACGGCCATCTCGACCACGTGGGCGCGGCGGCAGAATTGCGCGACACGCTGGGCATCCCCATCATCGGCCCCGAGCGCAATGAACAGTTCTGGCTCGACGCCCTGCCGCAGCAGGCCGCCCTGTTCGGCTTTCCGCCCATCGAGGCGTTCGTGCCGGATCAATGGCTGGAAGACGGCGACACGGTCGAGGTCGGCGCGCTGCGTTTCGACGTACTGCATTGCCCCGGCCACACGCCCGGCCACGTGGTGTTCCATCAGCCGGAGGCGAAGCTGGCCTTTGTCGGCGACGTGCTGTTCAAGGGCTCGATCGGCCGCACCGATTTTCCGCGCGGCGACCATGCGGCGCTGATTGCGGCCATCCGGCAGAAGCTGTTTCCGCTGGGCGACGACGTGCGTTTCGTGCCCGGCCACGGTGCCATGTCCACCTTCGGGCACGAGCGCATCGAGAACCCGTTCGTCGGGCAGATGTCGGAAGATTGAGATACAGAATTTTTACAGGAAGGTAAGGGAGGCACGGGAGGAAAAACCTGATTCCTCACTTATCTCGCTTACCTCCCTGTAAATAAATGCCTTACAGGAGACCGTCATGAAACCCCTTGCCCTGATGCTTGCCGCGCTGCTCGCCACGCCCGCCGCCGCGCAGAATTTCGCCGCTGTCGTCCTGCCCATACCCGAAGCGCCCACCCTCACCCAGCAGGCGCAGGGTGTGCTCGACGACGTGATGAAGCGGGTGCCGCAGATCGACACCGCCGGTCTCGCCGCGCAACTCAAGGCGCAGCCGGAGACCGTGGTGATCGACGTGCGTCAGCCGGTGGAACTCGCCACGCTGGGTGGGCGCATCGATTCGCCGCGCTTTGCCAACCTGCTGCGCGGCTGGCTGGAATTCCAGATCGAGCAGACCGTGCCGGACAAGGCCACGCCCATCGTCGTCTACTGTGGCGTGTCGCAGCGCAGCCCGCTCGCCGCCGAGACGCTGATCAAGCTCGGTTACACCAACGTGAAGAACTACCGCGACGGCTTCTTCAACTGGAAGCGCGCCGGCCTGCCGGTGGTGGCAACCGACGCCGCGCCGCGCTCCTTCCTCTATGCGATGCCGCAGGAAGTCATCCCCGGCGTGTGGTCGGCTATCGGTGCCACTGCGCCGGGCACGTATGAAAACTCCGGCCACAATAACAACCTCTCCTTCATCATCACGAAAGAAGGCGTGGTGGTGGTGAACGCCGGCGACAACTATCTGCTCGCGCAAAGCCTGCACGACGAGATCAGGAAACACACCGACCAGCCGGTGAAATACGTGGTGCTGGAAAACGGCCAGGGTCACGCCATGCTCGGTTCCAACTACTGGAAGGAGCAGGGCGCGAAGATCGTCGCGCATCGCGACACCGCCAAATACATCGAGCAGGTGGGCTATGACGCGCTGGCCGGGATGCGGGCCCGCGCGCGCGACAAGGCCTATCGCACCGAATTCGCCATGCCCGACATCGTCTACGACGACAAGCTGGACCTGTCGATGGGCGGCACAAAAATCGAGGTGCTGCATCTGGGCAAAGCCCACCACCACGGCGACACCATGGTGTGGCTGCCGGAGAAAAAACTCGTGATTGCCGGCGATACCGCCTTCCACATCCGTATGCTGCCCATCTTCGAAGACACCGATACCGCCAGCTGGATCGCCGTCTGGGACAAGTTCGAGGCGCTGGGCGCAACCACCGTCATCCCCGGCCACGGCGGCCCCACCGACATGGCCACCGTGCGCAAGTGGACGCGCGATTACCTCGTTCACCTGCGCACAAAAATCGCAGAGGTGATCAAGAACGGCGGTTCGCTCGACGATGCCTACAAGGTCGACCAGTCGCCCTACCTGCACCTGCACACCGCCGACGAACTGGCGCGCAGCAACGCGGGGCGGGTGTTCCGCGCGATGGAGTTCGAATAACGGGTGGATGCTGCTGGCCAGCTTTGCTGGAAATCGTGATACGAGCGCAATGCCATCACGGGCAAGACACCGGCTCGTAACGAAACACCTTGGCCACGATTTGCCAACGCGCATCGACGCGAAGCAGGGTCAGGAAATCAACGTAATCTTTCTGGAAGAACCGGCACTCCAGCTTGACCAGCGCCGTTTCCGGACCCGCCAGATCGACGCTCACAATGCGTTCTTTTCGCGCATCGCCGGTGCGGGCAGGCAAGTCGCGCTGCGCCACGATGCGGAAGTACTCCGGCATGTTCAGCATGAGGACCTCGCCGCCCGCTGCGGTGGCGTACAGCGCGGCGGGGTGGAACACCCGCGCGAGACGCGCCGTGTCGCAGTGATAAAGGCCCTCCAGGTATTCCTGGATGACCTGTTCGATTTCGGCGCGCGCGTTCATCGCACACCCCGCGCCCGCATCGCAGTCACGGTTTCCCCCGCCACGCCCCAGTTGTCGGTTTCGATTTCCTCGATCACGACGAAGGTCGTCGCGGGGTTTTTGTTCAGCACTTCCGCGAGCATCCCCGTCGCCCGGCGGATCAGCTCGGCCTTCTGCTCCGCCGTCGCGCCTTCGCGCGTAATCTGGATCAGCACGTAAGGCACGATTCGGCCTCTTGCGTAGTATGCATCCGGACGATGTCGGCAAGGCGCACGCCGAAGGCTTCTGCGGTTTTCAGGTCGCCGGGGTGCATTTCCTCGATGCCGGCATCGGCAGGCGTGGCGGTCATCAGGCCGGTAAACGACGCCAGG
>JBEQCD010000022.1:0-31634 GCA_041639515.1 Hydrogenophilales bacterium
CGACCTTGCGGTAGGGGGGATGCACGGTTTTCGGTATCAGCACACGGCGCGATTTGCCTTTGTGCGCGCGCACGGCCATGAGCACGGCTTCGGCCAGCGCCGACGCGCCGTCGTACAAAGAGGCGTTCGAGGCATCAAGCCCGGTCAGCCGGGTCATCATGGTCTGGTATTCATAGATGAGCTGGAGCGTGCCCTGCGAGGCTTCGGCCTGATAGGGGGTGTAGGCCGAGTAGAACTCGCCACGCGTGGTGATCTGCCAGATCGACGCCGGAATGTGGTGCTCGTACACGCCTGCGCCGATGAAATTCGACCAGAAGCCGTCGGCCGCCGCACGCTCGTGCATGAGGCGCGTGACCGCCATTTCGGGCGCGCCTTCGGGCACGTCCTTCAATTTTCCGGATTTGAGCGCCGGCGGGATTTCGTCGAACAGCGCGTCGATGCTGGGCGCACCGATGGTGCCGAGCATGGCGGTGACGTCGTCGGGGGTGTGGGGGATGAAAGGCATGGTGTCAGGGGCCAGGGATCAGGATTCGGGGGTCAGGGCGGTTGCCGGGATGCGTGGGGCGAGACTCATGGCGGGCAGGGTGTGGCGCGGCTACGCCGTTCCCCGCCCCTGAGTTTCGACCCCTGACCCCTGTCAGTGGGCTTCCGATTCGACCAGCTTCTGATACGCCGCAGCGTCGAGCAGTTCGCCGACCGCGCTGGCATCCGCCGGCTTGATCTTGAACATCCAGGCGGCGTAGGCGTCGGTGTTGACGGCTTCAGGGCTGGATTCGGTGTCGCCGTTGGTGGCGACGACTTCACCGGCAACCGGGGCGTACACGTCGGAGGCGGCTTTCACCGATTCGACCACAGCGCATTCTTCGCCTTTATTCAGCACGCGGCCGACGGCCGGGTTTTCGATGAACACCATGTCGCCGAGCAGGTCCTGCGCGTGGTGGGTGATGCCGACGGTCAGCGTGCCGTCGGCTTCGACGCGCACCCATTCGTGGCTGGGGGTGTATTTGAGGTCTGCGGGGATGCTCATTCCTGACTCCTAAAACAAATTCACAAAGAGGACATAAGGACAAGAGGAGAGAGGAAGGGTCGACTCCTGTCCTCTTGTCCTCCTTGTTCAAATCAACACTTTTCCGTTGCGCACGAACGGATATTTCACCACTTTTGCGCGCAGTTTCTTGTCGCGGATTTCGACTTCGACTTCTTCGCCGGGGGCGATGCCCATGGGGATGCGCGCCATGGCGATCGATTGCTGCATTGTCGGAGAAAACGTACCGGAGGTGATTTCGCCTTCGCCGTTTTTCGTCAGCACTGTCTGGTGGCTGCGCAACACGCCCTTATCCAGCAGCACGAGGCCGACCATCTGTTGAGTCAGTTCGCTGGCTTCGAGCGCCTGCCGGCCGACGAAATCACGTTCGGTCTTGAGGTCGACAGTCCACGCCAGACCCGATTCCAGCGGGTTGGTGGTTTCATCCATGTCCTGGCCGTAGAGGTTCATCCCGGCCTCCAGCCGCAGGGTGTCGCGTGCGCCCAGGCCGATGGGCTGGCCGCCGGCTTCGATCAGCGCGCGCCAGAACATGGGGGCGGACTTGGCCAGGATCATCACTTCGAAACCGTCTTCCCCGGTGTAACCCGTACGCGCCACGAACATTTCGCCCATGGCGGCGGCGTTGAAGGGTTTGAGCGTGCCGGTGATGCTGTCCACGCCGGGCAGCGCGTTGTTGAGGACATCAGCGGCCTTCGGGCCCTGGATGGCGACCATCGCCAGATCGCGGCGCGGTGTGAGCGTGAGGTTCATGCCCCATTCGGCATTCTGCTTTTCCATCCACGCGAGGTCTTTTTCGGCCGTGCCGGCGTTCACGACGAGGCGAAACCAGGATTCATCCATGAAATAGATGATGAGGTCGTCGATCACGCCGCCGGTCTCATTGAGCATGCACGAATACAGCGCCTTGCCCGACACCTGCAATTTATCGACGTTGTTGGCGACCAGGCGCTTGAGGAAAGCGCGGGCCTGGTTACCCCGGATGTCGAGCGGCAGCATGTGCGACACGTCGAAGAGGCCGCAGCCACTGCGCACCACGTGGTGCTCCTCGATCTGCGAACCATAGTTGACCGGCATGTCCCAGCCGCCGAAATCGACCATTTTTGCGCCGAGTTCACGGTGGACGGCGTTGAGCGGCGTGGTTTTGAGTGCGGTTTGCGTTGACATGTGCGGTACCAGAAATAAAAAAGGGGTGAAGCGCTGGATGCGCTTCACCCCTCTGTCCTTGGTACCTGAGAGATTACGGCAGGCTGTCCGCCTGTCCGCTGCCCCTTCGGTGGCAGTAGTCGGGCTCATGCCCGTACTGCGCTCTCCAGAGTGATACCCGGCATGAATCCGGGGGTTGCGGTCCTTTTGCCTGAGCGATTCCGGGTGAATTGCGCCTTCGGCGGCGGCAGATGCCGCGCTCTCCCGCAACGGGAAGCCGAACTATACCGAAGAAGCGCCGTGTGAACCACTCCCCGCAGGGTCAGTAGGCGAGCCGCAGGTCGAAGCCCATGGGCGCCAGGTTCCGCACCGCCAGCGGCAGGCTGAGCGGCTGTTCGGCGAGCGGGGGCATGCCGGTGCGGATGCGGCTGGCGTCGCCCAGATATTCGCTGGGGGCGAAGCTGCGGCGGGCCAGTGGCCGGCCGGCCTGATCGGTGAGGGTCAGCACCAGCACCGGCCATGCCATCACGTGCCGGGCACGATTGCCCAGCGTGAGGACGAGGCGCAGCTGCCCGTTGGCTTCGGTGGTGAGGTCGGAGCCGACGATATGAATCTGATCGAGCTGTTTGGGCAGGGTGAGCGTGCAGCCGAGTTGGGCGCAGGCCTGTTCGAGCAGCGGCCGGGTCTGCGGAAATTGCGTGGCGAGGGTGTCGCGCTGGAACCAGGCAAGCTGGGCTAGCAGGGCCAAAACCAGCAGCAGCGCGAGCAGCCCGCCGACCCAGGGATTGAGGGTGCGGCGGCGCGCCGGCCGAACCGGTTTCGCAGGTGCCGGTTGCGCGTATTCGATGCGGGCAGCGGGTAACGGGGCGGGCGCGGGGTTGGTGGGGGGGGACACGATCACCGTCGGCACCGGATCGGGTACCGGACGGATGACCGGCATCGGCCCGGGTTCGTCGTAACTGGGGAGATTGGGGTCGATGAGGATGATCGAGGGCAGGTCGAGCGGATCCTCGCGCTCGCGAATACCGCGCGGCAGTTCGACGTCAGCGGGTGATGCCGCCTCGTCCGCCGGGGCAGGAAGCGGAGCGGGCTCGTCTGCCGTGTCCGGCGGCGCAGGTGGGTGTTCGGGTTCGGCGACCGTCGCAGCCGGGGAGACTTCGGGTTGGGGTGGGGCGTCCGGTACTGGGGGCTCGGGGTCAGTGGCGCGCGGCAGCGTCGAGCCGTCTTCCATGAGCAGCGACTGCCGGGCATCGAAGGCCACGCCGCATACCCCGCACTGTACCCAGCCCTGCGCGGCAGCCAGCTGGTCGTCGCCCAGCCGGAACACGCTGGCGCAATGGGGGCAGGCGGCGCGGTAATTCACTTACGTGTCCCGGACAGGCGTACCCAGCCTTCGTCACTAGCAGGGGGGTCGAACACGAACCATTGCTGGTAGATCGCCATCACGTCTTCGGCCTGTTCGAACAGAATGCCGGACAGCACCAGTCGTCCTGTCGGCCTGACCTTGCCGGCGAGCAAGGGGGCCATGGCCTTGAGCGGGTTGGTAAGGATGTTGGCCACGACGATGTCGTAGGTCTGTTCCGGCAGCGCACCCGGCAATCCGAAGCGGGCGGTGACAGCGTTCAGTGTGGCATTGTCGTTCGAGGCGGTGACGGCCTGCGGGTCGATGTCGATGCCGTCCACGTGCCCTGCCCCCAGCTTGGACGCGGCGATGGCGAGAATGCCCGAGCCGCAGCCATAGTCGAGCAGGGTTTCCCCGCCCCGGAGGTTGGCGTCGAGCCAGCGCAGGCATAACCGGGTGGTGGGGTGGCTGCCGGTGCCAAAGGCGAGGCCGGGGTCGAGCTTGAGGTTGATCGCGTGGGCGTCGGGCGCATCGTGCCAGGTCGGCACGATCCACAGGCGGGGCGAAATCGGAATGGGGTCGAACTGCGACTGGGTGAGGCGTACCCAGTCCTCGTCGGCCACGATCTCCACGCTGGTGCCGGTGGGTGCAGGCACGCCGATGGTGTGCGCGGCCTGGGCGAGGATCGCCACCACGTCGGCGTCCATGTCGAAGAGCACGGCGGCGATGCTGCGTTGCCAGAGTTCGGCCGTGGGGTGGTCGGGTTCGCCGAACAGCGGCGTTTCATCGACCGTGCCGGCATCCGCATCTTCCAGTGAAACGGACAGCGCGCCGGCTTCCATCAGCGCGTCGGACAGCGGCTCGGCAGTCTTGGAGTCAACGAGGAGGCGGAGGGATTGCCAGGGCATGTTGGTGAGTGGTGAGCGGTAAGCGGTAAGCGGTCATACCCGTTCACCGCTCACCCTTTTTCTCCGGCCAGCTTGTGCTCCAGATAATGAATGCTCGTGCCGCCCGCAATGAAGGCGGCGTCGTGCATCAGGTCCTGGTGCAGGGGAATGTTGGTCTGGATGCCTTCGACGACCATTTCCATCAGCGCACCGCGCATCCGGGCGATGGCCTGGTCGCGGGTGTCGCCGTAGGCGATGAGCTTGCCGATCATCGAGTCGTAATGCGGCGGCACGTAATAGCCATGGTAGACGTGCGAGTCGACGCGGATGCCGGGGCCGCCGGGGGCGTGGTAGTTGGTGAGCTTGCCGGGGCTGGGCACGAACGTGGTGGGGTGCTCGGCATTGATGCGGCATTCGATGGCGTGGCCGCTCAACTGGATGTCTTTTTGCCGGAAGGGCAGCTTTTCGCCCGCCGCCACACGTATCTGCGTCTGCACGATGTCGATGCCGGTGACGAGCTCGGTGACCGGATGTTCAACCTGCACCCGGGTGTTCATCTCGATGAAGTAAAACTCGCCGTTCTCGTACAGGAACTCGAAGGTGCCGGCACCGCGATAGCCGATCTTGCGGCAGGCCTCGGCGCAGCGTTCGCCGATCTTGTCGCGCAGTTTGGGATCAAGGCCGTGCGCGGGCGCTTCTTCGAGCACTTTTTGATGGCGGCGCTGCATCGAGCATTCGCGCTCGCCCAGATGCACCGCGTTGCCGTGTTCGTCGGCCAGAATCTGGATTTCGATGTGACGCGGGGTCTGGAGAAACTTTTCCATGTAGACCATCGGGTTGCCGAAAGCGGCCCCGGCTTCGGTCTTGGTCATGGTCACGGCGTTGAGCAGCGCGGCTTCGGTGTGTACCACGCGCATGCCGCGTCCGCCGCCACCGCCTGCTGCCTTGATGATGACCGGATAGCCGATCCTGGCGGCAATCCGGATGATCTCTTCGCCGTCATCCGGCAGTGCGCCGTCGGAGCCGGGCACGCACGGCACCTTGGCGGTGAGCATGGCCTGCTTCGCGGCAACCTTGTCGCCCATGAGGCGGATGTTGTCCGGACGCGGGCCGATGAAGGTGAAGCCGGAGGATTCCACCCGCTCGGCGAAATCGGCGTTTTCCGAGAGGAAGCCGTAGCCGGGGTGGATGGCCTCGGCGTCGGTGACCTCGGCCGCAGCGATGATCGACGGCACGTGCAGGTAACTTTGCGAAGACGGGGCCGGGCCGATGCACACTGATTCGTCGGCGAGCTTCACGTATTTGGCGTCGCGGTCGGCCTCGGAATATACCGCTACCGTCTTGATGCCCATTTCGCGGCAGGCGCGCTGGATGCGGAGGGCGATTTCGCCGCGGTTGGCAATCAATATCTTTTCAAACATGGAAGGTCTCCGCGGCAAAACCGCCCTGACGCCCTGCGGCCGTCGAGCGATTTGGCTTCGCCGCTGCGCTGCCTTGCGGCAGCGGGTCGCTGCGGTTGGCGATGAGGATTTTTTCAAACATGGCTTTTGAGGGATCAGGGGTCAGGATTCAAGGGATGAGCGGCTTTGCCGCGTCGTTCTAATCAGGTGCGAAGCGCATCCCCTGATCTCTGGCTCCTGACCCCTGACTCCTTCCTCAGGCAATCACAAACAGCGGTTCGCCGTATTCCACCGGCTGACCATTTTCGACCAGGATGGCCTTGATCACACCGCCCTCGTCCGCCTCGATTTCGTTCAGCAGTTTCATGGCTTCGATGATGCAGAGGGTGTCGCCGGCACCGACGTTCTGGCCGACTTCGACGAAGTTCTTGGCTCCCGGTGCCGGCGCGCGGTAGAAGGTGCCGACCATGGGCGAGCGGACGACATGGCCTTCGGGTATGGCGTCCTCCACCGGGGCCGCAGGCGATGCCGGTGCGGCTGCGGGGGCGGCAGCCGGCAGGTAATGCTGCTGTGGGGCCATCATCATGGGAGTACCGGCCATGCTCTTGGCGATGCGGACTTTTTCTTCGCCCTCGGTGATTTCCAGCTCGGCGATGCCCGATTCCTGTACCAGGTCAATGAGCTTTTTCAGTTTTCTGAGATCCATGGGCGGTCCTGTTTTGGTGATGTCGCAGTGCGTGTTCCAGCGCGAGTTCGTAGCCGTGCGCGCCCAGCCCCGCAATCACGCCGACCGCGAGGTCGGAGAAATAGGAGTGGTGGCGGAAGGTTTCGCGGGCATGAACGTTGGACAGATGCACTTCGACGAAGGGGATGGCAACCGCTGCCAGCGCATCGCGCATGGCCACGCTGGTATGCGTATAGGCGGCGGGGTTGATGATGATGAAGTCGACGCGGTCGCGCGCAGCCTGGTGGATGCGGTCGACCAGAGCGCCCTCGTGGTTGTGCTGGAAGGTTTCGATCAGCGCACCGGCCGCTTCGCCACGGGCGGTCAGGGCCCGGTTGATGTCGTCGAGCGTGACCAGTCCGTAGTGTTTGGGCTCGCGGCTGCCGAGCAGATTGAGGTTGGGTCCGTGCAGCACCAGGATATGCGGGTGCAGACTCGGCACGGATTTGGTCGATGTGCGACCGGTTCGCTTGAGCGTCATGGCGGCAAGTTTGCCGTAAATGAATCCAAATTGTCCAGATATTGACGCTAAATCGCATCCGTGCGTCAAATGTCAGCGCGGCAGGTTTTTGCGCAGCGCGGCATCGAGCGTGGCACGGGGCAGACGTCCCAGATGGTGCATCACGATCCTGCCCTCGGCGTCGAGCACAAGGGTATAGGGCAGGGCTCCGCTGGTGTTGCCGAGTGCGCGCGCCAGCCCGTGCGCGCCGCCCTCGCCGACGAGTATGGGGTAGCTGACGGGGTGTTTCCGGAGAAAAGCCTGCACGTTAGCCGGTGTATCGACGGCGATCCCGATGAATTCGACGCCCTGGTTGCGGTACTGGCGGGCCAGTTCGTCGAAATCCGGCATTTCTTCCCGGCACGGCGCGCACCAGCTGGCCCAGAAGTTCACCACACGCAACTTGCCGGACCATTGCGCAAGCGCCTGTTGTCGGCCATGGGGGTCGGGATAGCTGGCCTGATGCAGCGCCGCCAGGGCGGCAGCATCGGCAGACCGGGGGGCGTAATGCCCGCGCGCGAACCACATGCCGGCAGCCAGAGCGGCCAGCGCAAGGGGCAGGGCAATCAGCCAGAAGCGGGGCATCGCTACCCGCCCCGGTGACAGGGCGGGGCACGTCTTACTTGGCTTCGGGCGTGGCGGGTGCTGCAGGCTGCGCCGGCATCATGCCGCCCATCATCTGCATCCAGATCGAGGGGTCAAAGGGGTTGCCTGCGGGTGCGGCAGCCTGCGGTGCAGCGGCCGGGGCGGCGTCGACGGGCGCGGCCGGCATCATGGGGAAGACGGGCATCGGTGCGGCGACGGGTGCGCCGTAGCCGTAGGCCGGCGCGGCAGCGGGCATGCCCGGGAAGAACGGCATGGGGGCCATCTGCGCAGGGGCCGGCGCAGCGGCAGGCATGGCGGGGAAGAACGGCATGGCAGGGGCGGCGGGCGCGCCATAGCCGCCGTAAGCGGGTGCGGGCTGCATCATGGCAAAGGGGTTCATCATGTTGGCACCCTGGTTCATGTAGGGGTTGCCGGCCGCCATGGGGTTGAGATACGGGTTCATCATGGACTGCGGGTTGTACATCTGGCTCGACATCATGCCGGCACCCATCGGCATCATCATCGGCGCAGCCATCATGCCCATCGGGGCCATCATGGTCATCGGGTTCATCATGCCCATGGGATTCATCATGGTCATCGGGTTCATCATGCCGCCGAACTGGGCATGGGCGCCGGTGGAACCGATGAGCAGCAGGGCGAGGGTGAGTTTGCGGGCTTGCATGGTTGGAGACTCCGGATTAGGCCAGTTCGACTGGCGGGGCAGAAACAAATCGAGCCCGCGAAAAGCGGGCTCGGGGACAGTGCAGGCTTACTTGGCAGCGGGTGCGGGTTCGGCGGCCGGTGCGGCAGGCGGCATCATGGGAGCCATGGGCATCATCATCGGTGCCATGGGGGCCATCATCGGGCCCATCGGAGCCATCATTGCGCCCATGGGAGCGGTCATCTGATTCATGGGCTGCATCATGGCCCCCATGGGCATGGTCATCTGGTTCATGGGCTGCATCATCGAACCCATCGGCTGCATCATGCCGCCCATGGGTTGCATCATCGAGCCCATCATGGGGCCCATCGGGGCCATCATCGGACCCATCATGTTCATGGGGGCCATCATCGAGCCCATCATGGGCGTCATGCTACCCATCATCGGACCCATCATGCCCATCGGCGCCATCATGGGAGCCATCATCGGCCCCATCATGGCCATGGGATTCATCATCTGTTCCATGCCGAACTGGGCGTGTGCCAGGGGGCTGGCCAGCAGGGCGGCGGCGAGGGCGAGTTTGCGTGTGTTCATGGTCAATCTCCGATTGTGGTGCCGGGGGTCCGGCGAGCGTTCGCTGAAGGCCAGCGGATTGCGCTTGTTGCTATGGGGTAACGCTCATGCAGTCTAGTGCGTCCGGACGGTCAGGCCAAGGTGAAAGCACACCCTGGCCGACGGCGGGGTCGATCAAAGGTCGCCGTTTGCGCCTGCGCGCATGACGTTGTCCATCTTGTCGCGGATGTCCAGCGCCATCTTGGCCAGTTCGGGCGTGATGCCCATCGAACCATTGATGCTGTCGAGCCAGGCCATGTCCCAGTCCAGGGTCAGCACCCAGACGTTCTTGTTGTTGTCTTCCATCACCGCGATGCGGCAGGGCAGATAGACAATGGCTTCGGGGACCAGCTTCATGATTTCGCGGCCGGCGGCAATGTCACAGAAGTGGAACACTTCCATGCGCGGGCTGGTGGTGTCGCCCAGCACGGCCTGCATGTCCTTGATCATGGGCGAATGGCCGACCAGCTTGAGGTTGAGCTGGTTGGCACGCAGTTTCATGGATTCGACCACGTCGTCGAAGGACACGCCTGCTTTGGCCTGGTACTTGGTGGTCATGTAATTCATGACGTCGCGGATGTTGAGGCCCATGTTCGCCATCATCGGGATCATGGATTTCATCAGCTGCTTTTTCTGCTCGGCTGTGGGCGTGGCGGACATTGCCCAGGGAATGGCGTCCTTCATGGCACCGGTGCCCTTGGGCATGAGCGACATGGGATTCGGCGCGGGGGCGGGAACGTTCTTGAGGTAGGGGTTGGTCGTGGCGGGATAAGCCGGGGCCTGGGCCTGGGCAGACACGGCGAGGCCGGCAGCCAGGGCAAATACGAGCGTTGACAGCAGTTTGGTCATGGGGAAAACCCTCCGGACGTTTCTAAAAGCCTGTGGATCAGGCCAATTTATGCAGCGGATGATAGCGGATTAGGGCGCGTTGTCGTATGGCACAGTTGTCAGTCCCAGGGATTTCCACGCTTGAATGCCGCCGCGATACCACTTGAGCTTGTGGGCGGGATAGCCCAGGGACAGCAATTGCTTGATATTGGTGGGAGATTGGCCGCACCAGGGGCCGTTGCAGTAGAAAACCAGGGTTTTGGCCCCGGCAAAATTCCACAGACCGTCCTGTCGCACTGCGCCAAACTGGAATTGCAGGGTATCGGCGATTTCGGCCGCGCTGGCATGGGCAGGATGCAGCTTCTGCCAGGGCAGCAGCACCGCGCCAGGAATGACGCCGGAGCGCTGGGGCCAGGTGCCGTCCCGTGAATCGATCACCAGCACGCCGGAGTTTTTGCCGATCTGTGCCAGATAGTCGAGCAGCTCCAGTTCCCCCAGGGTCTCCACGCCGGGTGCCAGATTCATGGGCAAGATACAGAAAGGCGGACAGGGCCGGGAGGTCAGGGCAAAATCCGGCTCGATCGTGTTCTCGGTATCCGGATTGCGCTCGATGACCACGGGCCTGCCGCGATGCAACACGGTGACACTCGGCAGGTCGTGGGTGATTCGGACCTCGCGGCCTGTCGCGTCCTCGGCGCGCGGGGTGCCGGCCGCCAGGACGGCGACCGCACACAGCGCAGCCAGTTGCCCGCCCGTACTCAAGGCAAGCTTACTCACACTTCATGCCGCCGTTGATCCAGGCCGCGACCTGGGTGCGCCACTCATCGATATCCCCCGGAATCAGTTCGGCTTTCTTGCCCATGGGCAGGCCGCCGGCATTGGGCAGACCACCCTTGATGGCCCAGAGGATGCGCGGGTCGGTCATCAGGTGCGACAGCATGGCGGCCGGCGTGCCGGTTTTGCCGTGGTGCGTGGTCTTGATGAATTCACAGGTTTCCTTCGGCCCCATGCCGGTGTAGTCGAGATCCTTGTCCGCGAACCAGTCTTCGGCCTTTTCCATGCTGGTGACTGCGCTGGTGTGGCATTCGGTACAGGCTTGCTGTTTGCGCGCGAAATGGTTTGTCCAGCCAATGCCTTTCTTGCCCGTGCCGGCAATGTTCTTGGTGAAGAACTGGTGGCAGGTGAGGCAGGAGCTGTGGTGGAATTTGGCGTGCAGGTGGGTGCTGAACTTGGTGTCATCCGCCCAGGCCGTGGTGGCAAAGGCCGCCAGACCGGCGGTGATGAATGATCTGATCATGTGGGTCTCCGTGTGTGGTGTCAGCTTGCGGTGGCTTCGACGCTGCCCTTGTCGCCGGTGTTGTCTTCGGCGCTGACCGTTACCTTGTCGCCGGCTTTCATGCCCTTTACCTTGAAGGCCAGGTAAGGGTCCTTGGAGATGCCGCCGCCCCATTGCCCGTCCATGACGGTTTTGCCGTTGACCGCCACGACGACGTTCTTCACGAAATGTGCGGGGATCAGTTGTCCGCTCTTGGCGTCCTTGCGCAGGCCGTTTTCCGAGGGGTGGGTCATCAGCACCTTGATTTCGCCGCTACCGGCGCGTACTCGCATTGCAATAGCCATGTGTCTGTTCCTTTCCTGTGTGATCAGCCGCCGCAGCCGCCGACTGTGACTTTCACTTCCTTGGCGGCGGTGTAGACCTTGCCACCGGCTTTCACCACTGCACGGACATTGGCCGTTTGCCCCATCCGCATGCGGGTGGCCAGCGTGCCGTCGAAATCGGTGAGCGCATAGAAAGCGACCAGGGGATTGGCATTCTTCTCGCCGAGTATCGAAATGGATTCGACATTGGCCAGGGTGGTGACGACTTCCACCGGCACCACCGCACCGTTCTCGGCAATGTCCGGTGCCTTGATGGTGATGTCCTTCGACTCGGCCGCGCCGCTGCCGCCAATGGCAGCCAGAGCGTCGGCGGTTTTGGTGGCATTGAATCCAGTGGCGTTCCAGTCGGCCAGCACCTGGCCCGGTTTCAGGAGACCGGCAGCGATGGCGGTGGCAACCAGCCCTGCCGATGCCGCCCCCTGAAGGAAGGTTCTGCGATGACGATTCATAGTCGTTCTCCTCAATTTACTTGGCGGGAGCAGGCTGGGCGGGGGCCATGCCGGGCATTGCACCCATCATGGAGCCGTAGCTCGCGGGATTCATGGGGGCCATCATGGTGTTCATCATCTGCGGGCTCATGGGGGCCATCATCCAGTTGGTGTACATGGACGGGTTCATCATCTGCATGCCCATGTTCATCATGCGCGGATCCATGGGGGCCATCATCCAGCCCATCATGTTGGCGGGGTTCATCATTTGCGTCATGAGCGCGGTGTAGAAGTTGGGGTCCATGCCGGCCGCCATCCATTTCATCGACACGTTGGGATCCATGAACTGCATGTAGTTGCCCATGGTGGCGGGGTTCATCATGCCCGTCATCATGTTCATCGAGGTCTGCGGGTTCATCATGGCGTTACCCATCGCCGGCATCATGGCCGGGTTCATCATGGCCCCGCTCCACTGCACGAAGTTTTTCGGATCCTTGAACGCCGAGGCGTTCTGGGTGGGGTCGGTCATTTTTGCGACCCAGCCTTCTGCCGAAGTGGGGGGGGGGGGGGGGTTGGCCAGTGCCAGTGCGGGGGCAAGGGCGATCAGGGATATGAGGTGCTTCATCAGGCGCTCCGTTTCAAATTCAATTTCGTTGTAAAAAATTCCGGCAGGCAGGCCCTGCCGGTTTCCTGACATGAGGAGGACTACAGGAAAGTGTCGCTCCAGATGCTCTCTGCCCAGGCTTCGGCATACACCGCCTCTTCCTCGGACAGGTCACTGGAGATGCCGCCACCGGGCTGGGCCGTCATCTGATCCTTGGCAGGGTCGTAACGGAACACGGTGGCAATGTGGATCGCGCGGTCTTCACTCACGGCGCTGTAACAGGTGTTCGATACAACGGGCACCGGGTCGGGCTGACGGCCATTGAGCAATTCGACCACGGCGTTGGCGCATACCTTGCCCATGTTGTTGGCCATGTGGCCAGACTTGGGGAAGTTCGACAGCAGGGCGTCGCCGATGACGTGCACGTTGGGCTTCGCTTTCGATTCATACGTGACGAAGCTGGCCGGGCACCACACGCCGTTGGAGTCGGTGCGCACGCCGGCCATCTCCGCAACCTGTCCGGCGCGCTGCGGCGGAATGATGTTGATGACGTCCGCCTTGATGTCCTCGAACTCGGTGCTCGCGATCATGCCTTCGGCATCGACCTTCACCACCTTGCTGTTCGGGCGATACTCGACCCAGTCGCTATACAGCGTGTTCCAGGCTTTCATGAACAGTGGCTTCTTCGATGCCACGTCCGGATTGGCGTCAAGCATGATGATCTTGGACTTGGGTTTGGCGCGCTTGAGGTAGTTGGCGATCAGGCACACGCGTTCGTACGGCCCCGGCGGGCAGCGATACGGTGCGAGCGGCATGCCGATCACGATGAGGCCGCCGTCGCGCATCGACTCCACCTGCTGGCGCAGTTTCAGTGTCTGCTCGCCGGCTTTCCAGGCGTGCAGGATCCGTTCCTGCGCCTGGGCGGTGTAGCCATCGATCTGGTCAAAGCGGAAATCGATGCCGGGCGACAGGATCAACCGGTCGTAGGCAAAACTGCCCTGTTCGGTCTTGACCACGCGCTTGTCGGTGTCGATCGCGGTCACGCTGTCGACGACCACGTTCACGCCGTATTTCGTTTTCAGCGCGTCGTAGGTCTTGGTGATGTCGTCCAGTGTCTTCAACCCGGCCAGCACCAGGTTCGAGAGCGGACAGGATACGAATTTCGGCTCGCGGTCGATCAGGGTGACTTCGATGGCGGGGTCCCACATGCGGATGTATTTCGCGGCGGTTGCGCCACCAAACCCTGCGCCCACAATCACGACTTTGGCTTTGGCTGCGCCGGCATGGGCGCGCAGTGGAAACCCGGCGGCTGCCAGTCCAGCTGCGGAGACTTTCAGGAAATCGCGTCTTTGCATGGTCATGGTCGGCTCCTCAGGGCTTCACGGCGGCGAAGATCGCGGCCATCTGTTCGATTTCATCGTCGGTGTAGGCCACTGCGTGCTGGTGCATCACCGTGGCCTTGCGCGATCCGTCCTTGAAGGCTTTCATCTGCTTCACGAAATACGCCTTGTCGAGCCCGGCAAGACCGGGAATGGGGCTGTGCGATACGCCGAGCGTGCCGTGGCAGCTGGCACAGGTGGCGGCGATGACGCGGCCATGGGTGGCCGTCACAGACGCAGCAGCCGGCGGGGCGGGGGCACCGGCTTCGGCGGCCGGCGTCGGCGTCGGCGTGGCGGCTGCCACGCTGGCTACCGCCTGCGCGGGTACGAGCATCCATTGGGTCGTGATCTGGCCGTTGATCATCACGGCCACCGGCACGGCCACCCAACCCTTGAAGGCGTCGAGCGAGACGGGGCCGGCCGGCATGCGCGTGGGCATGGCCACAGGGTTGGACAAGGCGGGGCTGGCAAGCAACAGCGTCGCCAGCAAGGCGGTGGATCGAATCATGGCTTCCCTCCAGACGGAACTATCGTTTTGTGTGCCACAGTGCCGTGGCAGGGAGGGAACTAGCAGGGGTCGTGCCAAACACAAAAATAAAATTATGTGTTTGTCAGGAAAGGATTAATTGCGTCGATGGCGACGTGGGGGTCTGCCACCGGGCCTGACTTGGCAGACTCCTGTCTGCCAGATGGCAGACCGATGGCGTATGGCAGTCAGAAACTCAGAAACGCGGAACCGGATCGGTGAGCGATTTGAGTCGGCGATACAGGGTGCGCTCGCTCATGTTCAGAAAGGCTGCCGTCTTGCGACGATTGCCGTTGAAGCGGGCAAGCGTGGTCTGGATCGTGGCAAGCGAGATGTTGTCATCGCGGTGGCAATGATGGCCCAGAGCATCCAGGTCGGCCGCGTGCATGCGTTGTTCCAGCGCTTCGGCCCGGCGGATTTCCTCGGGCAGATGCTCGGGCAGGATGGCCCCGCCGCGCGCCAGCAGGGCGGCGCGCTCTACGATGTTCTTCAGCTCGCGCATGTTGCCGGGGAAGGGATAGCGATGCAGCAAAGCCATCGCGTCATCGCTGATCGGCGTGGTGAGCTTGCCGAGCATCTTGCGTGACAGGAAATGCGCGACGAGATGCGGGATGTCGTCCTTGCGGTGCCGCAGCGGCGGCAACTCGATCTGCATCACGTTGATGCGGTAGTAGAGATCGGCACGGAAGTCGCCCGCCTCGACCATGGCCTTGAGATCACGGTGGGTCGCGCAGATGAAGCGGAAATCGACGCGCCGCTCCTCGGTGCCTCCCAGCCGGCGAAACGTGCCGGTTTCCAGCACGCGCAGCAGCTTGGCCTGGAGCGAAAGCGGAATTTCACCGATTTCGTCCATGAACAGGGTGCCCTTGTCCGCAAGCTCGACCAGGCCCTTCTTGGCCCCGACACAGCCTGTGAACGCGCCCGGCTCGTGGCCGAACAGTTCGTTCACCAGCAGCTCCTCGGTGAAGCTGGTGCTGTCGATGGTGATGAAGGGCCCCCGGGCGCGGGGCGATTTTCGGTGCAGCAATTGCGCAGCCATTTCCTTGCCGGTGCCGGTTTCGCCATGGATCAGGGCGGAGGAATCGGTTTCGGCAATGAGGCAGAGATTGTCGATCACCCGCATGAACGAGGGGCAGCAGCCGACCATCTTTTCTTCGTCGAAAGCCAGCTCCTGCTCTTTGGTGATGGAGCGCATCCCCTCGCCCATGTAAAGGATGCGGCCGTGGTCGTCGAATACCGGCGAACCGTGAACCGCCACGTACTCGGGTCTGTGGTCGCGATCCATGTGGCGGTGGATCACCTGGACCGGGTGTTCGGTATCGAACACCCGTTTGAGCGGACATTCTTCGCCGTTGATCTCGCAGGTGGATGCTGACTTGTGCGACACCTCATGGCATTTCATGCCCACGATCTCGGCCGGTGCCAGCCGGGTGTAGGCCTCGGCGTAATGCTGGTTGCAGGCGACGATGTTGAAGTCGCGGTCGATCAGTGCAAAGGGTTCCGGGTGGGCATCCACCAGGCTTTGCACGAATTTTCTGCTGCCCGGCATGGCCGTGTCGGCTTACAGCTCGCCGTAGGAGTGCAACCCGGACAGGAACATGTTCACGCCGATGAAGGCAAAGGTGGTGACGAACAGGCCCACCACCGCCCACCAGGCCAGCATCGGCCCGCGCAGGCCTTTCACCAGGCGAATGTGCAGCCAGGCAGCGTAGTTCAGCCAGACGATCAGTGCCCAGGTTTCCTTCGGGTCCCATGACCAGTAGCCGCCCCAGGCTTCGGCCGCCCACATCGCGCCGAGGATGGTGGCAATGGTGAAGAAGGCAAAGCCGATGGCGATGGCCTTGTACATGATGTCGTCGATTACTTCGGGCTTGGGCAGGCGGCCGGCGAGGATGCCGCGCGCCGATAGCAGATAGGCCACGCCGAGCATGGCGGCGATGGCGAAGGCACCGTAGCCGACGAAATTGGCGGGCACGTGCAGTTTCATCCACCAGGATTTCAGTGCCGGCACCAGCGGCTGGATTTCGTGTGCGCCCCGGTCGAAGGTGTACCAGAGGATGAAGCCCACGGCGGCAGAAATGATGAGCAGCACAAAGCCACCCAGCTGGCGCGTCTGGTAACGCGCTTCGTAGTAGAGGTACATCATCGCGGTGATGAGGCAGAACAGCACGAAGACTTCGTACAGGTTCGACACCGGGATATGGCCCACGTCAGGGCCGATGAGATAGGACTCGTACCAGCGCACCATGAGGCCGATCCAGCCCATGGTCACGGCTACCCAGGTCATCGCCATGCCGGTGCTGTTCAGGAAATCCGAACGCGCCAGCAGGCCGGCCCAGTAGGTGACGGTGGCGAACAGGAACAGCGCGCACATCCACATGATGGCCGCCTGGCTGGAGATCAGGTATTTGAGCAGGAACGCCTGTTCCATGCGTCCGAGATCGCCGTCGTACTGGCCCAGCGCCACCAGGCTGAGCGCGCCCACAACAATGAACAGTGCCCGGAAGGGTTTCCAGAGCCAGCCGGCAACCGCCACGGCTGGAATCGAGGCGAGCAGGATGGCCTTCTCGTAGATGTCCATGTAATCGCCGTAGCGCGACAGGGCGAACAGCAACCCACCCGCAACGATGGCGGCAAACAGCCAGTCGAACCAGGTCAGGCGCTTGAGCAGCGGGGTGGGTGGGTTGAGGGCAATTTCCATGATGGGACTCTCCGGTTGGGGCGCTTACTTCGCCAGGGTGTCGAGCGCCTGGGCGTGCTGCGCGAATTCTTTGTCAAAATCCAGGGTGTGCTTGGCGGCCGACATGGCCAGCAGGGCATGGCCGGACTTGATCCGGATCCAGACACGCCGTTCGCGTACATAAAACATGAAAAACACGCCCAGCGTCAACAGCAGCGAGCCAAAGTAGACCACGTTCTTGCCGGGCGAGCGCGTCAGCTGGAGGCCGCTGGCTTTCACCTCGTCGAACTGCATCAGCTGAAGGTAGATGGGTGCGCCATACACGAACAGATCGGACAGGCTGTTGAGGGTGTCGCGCACCAGCCAGCCGGTGGCGTCGTCTGCGGCAGGCGGCGGCAACTTGTCGAGCCGGTTGGCGATTTGCAGGGCTTCGAAGGCCGAAAGCTCCAGAATGCGCAGATAGGTTTCCGCCGCCTTGTCGCGCTCCCCTTCCGGCACGCGCTCTTCGATGAACCCGCTCAGGGCCTGGAAGCCGCCGGTGGCAAACAGGGCCAGCACCTGGGTGGCGCTGAATTTCAGCTTGTCCTCGATTTCCGTGTTCCAGGCGTTCTCCGGCAATGCCTGGCGGGCAAAGCGTGCTGCAATTTCGGGGCGCAGGTCCGGATTGAACAGCGCACCGCGAAGACGCATGAAACTGTCGATGCTGCCGCTGGCGTCCAGCGGCATCCGCAAATAACGGAACGATTCATTTGGCGAATCGCGCACGCCAGACATCATGTACCAGCGGTCATCCAGCTGCATCGGCAGCATGTAGTTGGAATATTCGCGCGCCTGCCCGCGCGCGTCACGCAGCTTGTACTGGAAACTGGGGCCAACGTTGCGCAGGTGCTTGTTGTCGGAAACCGGGCTGCCGCCCAGCACGGCCATGGCGTCGCGCGGGGTGTCGATTTCCCCGCCCATGTTTTCGATGTTGAAAGGGCGGAAATCGGTGAATTCAAGTGTGTAGTCGCCCGCAGCACTGGTCAACGTGGTGTCTTGGTGAACCACACCGTCCACGTCAAAGGTCGCTGCCTGCGCAGCGAACAGATTCCAGCCCCGCAGGGAGAGCTTGGTGCCGCCGTCGGCAAAGCTCGCCTGGTAGATGGCGATGCCGTCGTGGATGAGCGGGTGGTTGACCGCGATGGTTGCCTCGCGGATTTTCTTGCCGGAGCGATCAAACAGTTCAAGGTCGGACTCGAAGCTCTTGGGCTGGCCGGTGGAATAGTGCTCGATGCGGAACTGCTTCAGCGCCACGGTAAACGGCAGGTCCTGCACCAGATAACCGTCGGCCACATTGAGGAAAGCCACGTCTGCGCTTGAGCCTTCTGGGATCTGCACGCTGCCGCGAAATGACGGATTGTCGGGCGTCAACCGGGAAATGGCGGGCACCTGGCTTTGCGGAATGTCGCGGGTCTCGATTTTTTTCATGCCCAGCAGTTGCTGGGCCTTGAACACCAGGTTGCCGTCCATCAGGCCGCCGATACAGATCAGCACGATCGCGGCGTGGGCAAGAAAATAGCCCATCCGGTTCCACTTGCCGGCCTTGGCAGCCAGCAGCAGGCCCTCTTCGCGCGGCACGCGCTTGACTTCATACCCCTGGCCCGAAAGATACGCCTCAGCCTGCGTGGCGAAGGCTTCGGGCGTGTGCGCGGTGACCGCTTCGTGTTTGTGCTTGAAAGCCGCCAGCGACTGTTCACTCACCTGCTCGCGAAAGCTTTTCATCTCCCGCGTAAAATTGGGCGCGTTGCGCCAGATGCATACGCTGACGGATGCAACCAGGAACGTCAGGATCACCAGAAACCAGCCAGCGTGGTACACGTCGTACAGCCCCAGCTTCTCGAACACCTGGAACCAGTAGGGCCCGAACTGGATGACGTAATTGTTGTAGGGTTCGGCCTGCTTCAGGACGGTGCCGACGATGGAGGCGACAGCCAGAATCGACAGCAGGCTGATGGCAAAGCGCATCGAGCTCAGAAGCTCGAACAGGGATTTTCCGAATGAAGGGCTGGCGGTGTTCATGGGTGTGGGAAATGAAAAAGGGTGACTCGCGTCACCCTTTCATCGACTCGGACGAGGCCGATAAGTTTACCCGCAAGGGGTGAAACGTGGTTGAAAGCCGCTGTGGCTTGACTCCACTTACCCCATGGCGGCTGATGGCCGCCGGTGCGGCTGCAAGCTCAGCGCAGACCCTGAATGTAGGACGCGACGGCCTTCATGTCGGCATCGGTCATCTTGGCGGCAATGCTGCGCATCATCTTGGCGGCATCGTTGGCACGGGTGCCCACGCGGAACTCGTTAAGCTGGGCATAGATGTAGTCACCATGCTGGCCGGCCAGGCGGGGAAACTGGCTGGGAATGCCCTTGCCCTGGGGGCCGTGGCAGGAGGCGCAGGCGGGAACGCCGGCACCCTGCACGCCGCCCCGGTAGATTTTCTGGCCGATGAGAGCCAGTGCCTGATCCTTGGAAGTGGCGGGCTTGGGTTGCTGGGCGCTGAAATAGAGCGCCAGGTTTTTCATGTCCTGTTCCGACAGGCTGGCGACCATGCCCGACATGATCGCGTTCTTGCGTGCGCCCGATTTGAATTCGGTGAGCTGCTTGTAGATGTATTCGGGATTCAGGCCGGCCAGCTTGGGGTTGGCAGCGGCAGCGCTGTTGCCGTCCACGGCGTGGCAGCCAGCGCAGACCTGATTCACGATGGTTTCCGCAGCCTTGGGGTCGCCCTTGACCATGCTCGGGTTGGCGTATGCGGAAGTGGCAACCAGTGCGGCGGCCAGGGTGACGACAAATTTCATGGAAGCTCCTGAAGCTTGCGAACGCGGGGATTGCAAAATTTTGGGAAGCAGGTAGTTTAGCGTCAACTAATATGACTGCCAAGCCTGTGCTCAATCGCGCCCAATTTCATACTTCGGTCGCCCGGCTGCGCGATTTGCCTGCAAGTCAGGCCGAAATTGCCTTTGCCGGGCGTTCCAACGCAGGAAAGTCGAGCGCGATCAATCTCCTGACACGCAAGAACCGGCTGGCGTACACCTCCAAAACCCCCGGTCGTACCCAGCTCATCAATTTTTTCGAGCTCGATGCCAATGTCTATCTGGTCGACCTGCCGGGCTACGGTTATGCCAAGGTGCCGCCAGAAATCAAGGCGCAGTGGGAAGAACTGTTGTCGCGTTACCTGCAGGAGCGATCCGCCCTGGTGGGGATGGTGCTCATCATGGATGCGCGCCATCCCCTGACGCCCCTGGACCAGCGGATGCTCGACTGGTTTCTGCCGCGTGGCAAGCCGGTGCACATTCTGCTGTCCAAGGCCGACAAGCTGTCTGGCAACGAACGGGCACAAACGCTTCGCAAGGTGAAGCGGGCGGTGGCGGAACACGCGAGCGTCAGCGTGCAGCTTTTTTCCAGCTTGTCCCGGATGGGCGCGGAAGAAGCAGCCGAGCGGATCGAATCCCTGCTCGGGCCGGTCGAGCCGGCCGAGGGAAATGACGTTGCTGAGGTTCTGGCAGCGCAGCACCCATAAAAAAGCCCCGACCAAGGGAGGAGTCGGGGCTGAAAATGCCTTAAGGGGATTAAGGCATCCCGCTCAGGGAGGAGAAGCGGGAGACGATGCAACATCGTCTGCATCATGGAGCGTGAGACCTGAAAAATAGTTCCGCGCGTGTGTGTTTGATTTGGAGACGACTGTGACCCTGCCGTTTGGCCAGTTTCCCGCCCGCCGGATGCGGCGGATGCGGCGTGACGATTTTTCCCGCCGGTTGATGCGTGAGCACTCGTTCACGGCCAATGACCTCATTTATCCGGTATTTGTTCTGGATGGCCACAACCGCCGCGAGGCCGTGGCCTCGATGCCCGGCGTGGAACGCGTATCGCTCGACTTGCTGTTGCCCGTTGCCGAAGAGTGCGTGGCGCTGGGCATCCCCGCGCTGGCGCTGTTTCCCGTGATCGACGCCAGCCTAAAATCTCCCGGGGCAGAAGAAGCGCTCAACCCGGACGGCCTCGTGCCGCGCACCGTGGCGGCGCTGAAACAGCGTTTTCCGCAACTGGGCGTCATCACCGACATCGCGCTCGACCCCTACACCAGCCATGGCCAGGATGGCCTCATCGATGCCAGCGGCTATGTCATGAACGACGAAACCGTCGCAGTGCTGGCCAGGCAGGCCGTGGTGCATGCCCAGGCGGGCGCGGACGTGGTGGCCCCGTCCGACATGATGGATGGGCGCGTGGCAGCCTTGCGCGCGGCACTGGAAGGTGCCGGCCATATCCATACCCGGATTCTGGCCTATGCTGCCAAATACGCGTCGAGTTTTTACGGTCCGTTCCGGGATGCTGTCGGCTCGGCCGCCAATCTGGGAGGCGGTAACAAATACACCTACCAGATGGACCCCGCCAACAGCGATGAAGCGCTCTGGGAAGTGGGCATGGACTTGCAGGAAGGCGCAGACATGGTCATGGTCAAGCCCGGGATGCCTTATCTGGATGTGATCCGGCGAGTCAAGGACACCTATGGCGCACCGACCTATGCTTACCAGGTAAGCGGCGAATATGCCATGCTGAAAGCCGCAGCGCAGAACGGCTGGCTGGACGAGAAAGCCTGCGTGCTGGAAGCCCTTCTGGCCTTCAAGCGGGCCGGTGCAGACGGGGTGTTGACGTATTTTGCGCGGGATGTGGCGCGGTGGCTCGCGGTGCAGGGCACTAAATAATCGTGGAATCCGACCGTTAGATTTCACAGAAACAGCTAATGCGGCCTGTAGTGTCGGGAGAGCTTAAGTGGCGCTAAATTTGGGTAAATTGATCAAGCGGGGCCGTAGCATTGCTGATGATTTTGATCGGACCATCATCAGCTTTGAATCGCCTTATCGCTTGAAAGACCTCTGTCCCCCACCCGAGGGAGACCCTGAGATCCGCGAAGAGAGAATGGGCGAAAAGCTGTTCAAGCTGCGTTTTGCCCAGCGTGACGAAACATTCAATAACGCCAGCATGCTGGTCCAGAAGCGTTATGCCTGGCGAGGCTTCCCCAAGGCGCAACTCAAGAAATACCCTAATCGCATCACCATTCTGTCGTTTCATCAGGAAAAAATCGTGGGTACCGTAACCGTAGGCTATGACTCGGAAGAGGGCATGCTGGCGGACGAAATTTACAAACCGGAAATCGACGTGCTGCGGGCCAAGGGGCGGCGCGTGGGCGAATTGAGCAAACTCGCAATTGACGAAAACATCGGATCCAAGCAGCTGTTGGCCAGCCTGATCCACATTGCTTATCTATATGGCGTGATTCATGAATGCACGGACGCGATCATTGAAATTGTGCCGAGACACAAGGCTTTCTACGAAAAAATGCTTGGATTCAAGCAGATCGGCGAGGAAAGAATGAACAACCGCGTCCATTTCACCGTGCTTCTCATGCACCTTGAACTGGATTACATGCGAGAAAAAATAGAAACCCTGGGCGGGAAGGGAAAAGCTGCCAAGGACCGCAGCCTCTACCCCTATTTCTTCTCGGCGCAGGATCAGGAAGGCATCCTGGGCCGGCTATTGCGCGAAGAAAACTAGATGTCAGGCTTTGACTACGATGTGGCTTTTAGCCGCAATATCGGATGGTTGACCCCCGACGAGCAGAATTCGCTACGTGAGAAGAAAATAGCCATAGCCGGGTTGGGCGGGGCGGGCGGGGTCCACCTGCTGACCTTGACCAGATTGGGAATCGGCAAGTTTCACATTGCGGATCTCGACAGCTTCGACTGGGTCAATTTCAATCGCCAGGCCGGCGCAAGCGCCAGCAGCGTGGGACATCCCAAGTCGCAAGTCATGGCAAAAATGGCACTCGACATCAACCCCGACATGGATATCCGGGTGTTTGACGAAGGCGTACAGCCTCACAATATTGAAGCCTTTCTGGATGGCGTCGATCTCTACGTGGATGGTCTGGATTACTTTGTATTCTCGGCTCGGCGTCTGGTTTACGACGCCTGTCGGGCGCGGGGTATCCCCATCACGTTTGCAGTGCCGTTGGGCATGGGGGCTGCCGTGCTGAACTTCCTGCCCGACGGCCCCAGTTTCGACGACTATTTTCAGCTGAGTGGCCATCCCGAGAGCGAATGGCCCATACGGTTTCTCGTAGGTCTGGCACCTGCGCTGCTCCATAAGGGCTATCTGGTCTATCCCGAAATTGTCGACTTCGCTACCCAGCGGGTTCCCTCCACCGGGCTGGCCTGCCAGATGTGCGCAGGCATGGCGGGAACCGAAGCCCTGAAAATCCTGCTGGGCAGAGGCAAGGTGCGGGCGGTTCCCCACAGCCTCCAGTTCGATGCCTACACAAGCAAGCTCAAGCATGTATGGCGTCCGGGCGGCAATACGCATCCCTTGCAGCGTCTGGCCCTTGCCTACGTCAAGTGGCGACTGTCCCGCGCCAAGCCCTGAGTGGGATGCCTCCCGTGCGGGGCGAAACTGTTGCGCGGGTCATGTGAGCGCGTCAGTTCAAAGCGTCGGTTTTCTTTACATCTCCCCAAATTCTGGCGGGTTGTTTTTTGCGTAACCAATTGAATTTGCTTGATATAAGTTGACTTGGCACACCCCGTGCTTTGTATTGGGCAAGGCAGAAAGACAATGCCCAAACAAATCAACCAAGCTTCAAAGGAGCGCAACATGAAATTCAAGATGAAAATGATTCAAGCAGGTGTCGTGGCTGCCATGGCTGTCGCGAGCGCCGGTGCGTCGGCAGCAGTTTTCCCTGACTTCACCTTTGATCCTATTGGTGGAGCCCCGTTCGTGGCTGACAAAATCACCGGTAACTACACAGAAGTCGTTACCTTTGATGGTCTGGGCAACTTTGCTACCTCCATCCAATGGAGCGCAGGCCAGTTTGTGGCTAACGATGGCAACACTGCACTTGGTGCGGGTGTTACCCGTGTAGGTGTTGACTACAACATGTACGCGCTTTTCCAAGCTACAGGTACGGTTGCTCTGAGTGGTGGCCAGTTCAACTTCACGTTCAACAGCGCAAATCTGTCCCTCTGGATGGATAAAGAAGTTGACGCAACGTTTACCGCTCCCGCACTGGGCACAGGTTCCTTCACGGTGGGCGGTGCAGCAGATGATCTGATTGGTTCAGGTACTCTGGTCATGGGTTCAGGCGACCTGACTGCTGCTTGTGTGGGCATCAATTGTGGCAGCTTCGGCATCATCAACAATTTTGCTTTGGTGGGTACGGGGTCTACTTACTTCACTGCACCCAATCCGTTCTATAGCATTTCTCTGGAATCCGGTCAGTTGAACAGCTTCCAGGTTGCTGGCACGCAAACCATCAACGGTTCGCTGGACGTGGTCTTCGGCGTGCCGGAACCCACCAGCATCGCTCTGATGGGTCTGGGTCTGGTCGGTCTGGGCGTGTCGATGCGCCGTCGCAAGCAAGCCTGATTACCGCTGCTTGACTTGAAACCCCCGCAGCGCGAGCTGCGGGGGTTTTTTTGTGCGTGCGGTAGGCTGGGTGTTGAAGCGCGTGATGGGTATGTCAGGCAGGCATGTGCTTAATCTGGATGGCTGGGTTGCTTTGCATGGTTATGACTCAATTCGGCATGGCAGCGGGCGGGTTAGAGGGGTGCGTGTCGAGCTCAGGCCTGCAAAGTGTTTTTGAGTCCGCATGAGGGTGACCCGGAATAGGTTGCGGTTTACCTCGCGTTGCAAGAGATCAAACGTGGGCTGGGGCACCGAAGCAGCACTGAGGTTTGAAGTGGGGGCCGGCCCCTCAGGGTGATGATGTTTTTCTGGATGATTTGCGCAGCGAATAGCTGCCGCCTGCCGTCCAAACACAGAGCACACAGTCCCCTGTTCCGATAATGCAATAGAGATGGGGCGGAGCGTGTTTTGTGTGCGAGATGATGAGAGCCGGCAATAGCCGATGTCGCCCTAAGCTCGGGATGACGGACGGTTCTTATGGCCGATGGGGGAGGGGCACCCTGCCAGAAGCTGCGCGACGAGGGGCTATCCGCTTGCGTGGAATAAAACCCACTCGGGCTTTGGTTTATCTGGCGGGAAGGGATTTCAGCAAGGCGCTGGCTTTGGCGCGTTCTGCAAAATTGGCTTGGGTGGCAAGCAGGCTGGTTAGCATGTTGCGAGCCTCTGCGGGCTTGCCCGCCTGGACTAATGTGGCGGCCAGATGGTATTGGATGGTCGGTACTGCGGGGGCGGCCGCTAAGGCGCGCTGCAGGATCGGCAGCGCTTCTGCCGCTTTACCCTGCCGGGCGAGGCTCCAGCCGTAGGTATCGAGAATGATGGGATTGCCGGGCTGGAGTTTGTAGGCCCGCAAGGCCAGAGCGGGTGCGCTGGCGTCACCTTGTTCGTCCAGCAGGGCGGCGAGATTGTTGACCGCCATGGCGTGATTCGGGTCGATCTGGACGATTTCCCGATAGAGGCCGATGGCCCGGGGTTTGTCGTTGGCACCTAGCCCAAGTCCAGCCAGATACAGTCTGAAGGCGGTGTCTTTGGGATGAGCTTTGAGCCACTCTTGTGAGACGGCGTCCGCCTCTGCACCTTTTTTGGCGCGAAGTAGGGCCCGGTGGTACGTGGCCGCAGTATCGGGTATGGGGATCGTGCGGTAAGCCCGTCCCAGTGCCTGTAATGAACGATCGTTTTGTTTGAACCGTGCCGCCAGTTCGGCTTCCATGTTGAAGCCGGCCGGGGATTGGGGGTTCAGTGTCTGGACTTCGCGGGCGACCTGCAAGGCGTTTTCCTGTTGTCCCAGCAAGGTGTAAATACCTGCGAGACCGGTCCGGATTTCGAGATTGTCAGGGGCGAGCCGCACCGCTTTTTGCAGGGAGCTGGCCGCTGAATTAAGATCGCCGGCGGCACGTTGTGCCCAGGCCAGCTGATACCAGGCAAATACCGACTGTGGGCTTCGGTTGGTGACGCCGATGAAGGTGTCGACGGCGTCTTTTGCCTGCCCTGCACCGAGCTGTGCCTGCCCGAGCAGATCGAGAAATGCGGGGTTGCCGTTGTTGGTATTGGCGGCCTTGCGGGCCACCTCCAGGGCTTGCGCGGGTTGCTTGTCTTCCTTGAGATAGAAATGAACCAACTGGGTAGCAGGTTCGAGCGCTTTGGGGTGGGCGGAAATGGCTTGCCTGAGCGCCGCGACATGGGCCTTCTGGTCTTTCAATAGCAGGGCAACACGCGCCTGGCCCATGAGTGCACCCAGATTGTCGGGGGCGCTGGCCAATATCGTCTTGAAGCGTTCGCGTGCCTGCGCGGGTTTGTTTTCGCGGATATCCATACCCGCCAGCTCATCGGCCGCAGCCAGGAAAGTGGGGTCGATGGACAGGCTGCGCTCGAATGATTGGCGTGCCGCAGCAGGGTTGTTCTGCTTCAAATAAATACGGCCTTCCAGAAGATAGGGAGTGGGGTTCTTCGGCAGCGCGGTCGCCATTTTCTGGAGCGTCGCACGTGCACCTGCCAGATCGTTCTGGCTGAATTGCGTGGCGGCCAACAGCAGATAAGCCTGGGTGTCGTCTGGCTTGTCTGTGATGACAGATTCGAGTCCGCGTATGCCTTGTGAATTTCCAGACAGAATCTGATTACGGGCCAGGCTGGTGCGAATGACGGTGTCTTTGGGTGCCAGGGCGTTGGCGCGGGCGAGCAGGGCCATGCCGCGATCCAGGTTGCCCAGGTTGAGGGCTACCTGGCCGGCCAGCAGCAGGGCTTTGGGATTGGTTCCCTGGGCAACAAGGGGTGCCAGCGTTTTGTCAGCATCTGCATTGGCATTCATGCGGACTTGCGTGGCGGCAAGCATCAACCGGGCCTCGGGCTGTTCTGCGACACTGAGTACCCGATTGAAACTGGAGAGGGCAGTTTCATTGTTGTTGATGGCGTAGTTGATCGTGCCAAACAACATGTTTGCCTGAGGGTTGTCGGGACTGTCCTTCAGAATTTGCTGAAGCAGGTTTGTGGCTTCGCTGTTCCGGCCTTGCTGATAGGCAACATAAGCTTTGAGATATTTGGTGGGGTGTGCATGCGGACGCATTGCGTTTAGTCGCTTGATGCTGGCTTCAGCGTCCTTCATGCGATCCATGGACAGTAGCGTCATCGCCTTGAAGGCGATTGCATCGTAGTCATTGGGCTTGATCTTGAGTGCCTGGTCGTATGCTGCAATGGCGGCATCATTCTGATTGAGGGCACGGCGAAGATCGCCAAGCAAATACCACGACTCGAGATGTGTAGGATCCAGTTGGGTTGCTCGTTCTGCGCTGGTCAGTGCTGCTGATGTGAGTCCATCGCCATACTGGCAACGTGCACGTCCCGTATGGACCGGACCATAGCTGTCGTCTATTTCAATCGCGCGATTGAACAATGCGCATCCCTCGCTGAACTGCTTCAGACCAAGCAGGGCATTGGCGCGCAAATCTAGAATCTGGGCCTGAATACCTTTGTCATCGTTGTCGCCGGGAAGCAAAGTGTCGAGAATTTTCTGATAATCGGCCTGGAGTAATTGCGCACGGGCAATGGGTATGCGGGCACTCGCGGGTGATATGCCCAGTTGCACGGATTTTGTCAGTTGCGCTTCGGCATCGCCACCCAGTCTCAAATCCAGATAAGCCATTCCCAACAGCCATCTGGCTTGTTTATTTTCGGGGTCTTTCTGTACCGCGTTCTTGAGTTCGAGAATTCCGGCCTTGAGGTCGCCTTGGCTCTGAAAGGTTTTGGCACGCTCGATATGCTCGTCTGCACTGAGGTTGCCACTAGAATCACAGCCGCCCAGAATCAGGGGAAACGTGAAGCTGAGTGCCAGTACCAGCGGGGCTGCTTTGAAAGAGAAGGGGCGCATCGTATGCCTCAACGGGAAATCAGCTTTTGATAAAGGGCTTTTGCCTGCGGTTCGGCACTGAACGGTACACGTCGGTCGAACAGTGTTTTCAGTTCCTGGCGCGCGCGGGCAGTATCGCCGGTGGCGTGGTAGGCATAGGCAATGTGCCATTGAGTATCGGCAGAATCAGGGGCCTTGGCGAGCGCCCGCTTTAGGAGGCCTAGCCCCTGTGAGGGGTTGCCCAATCGGGTGTGTGCCCATCCACAGGTGTCAAGCACGGAAGCATCGTCGGGGGCGAGTTTGCAGGCTCGGTCAGCATAGGCAAGTGCGCGTTTGTCGTTCAGTTCGGTCAGTGCCCATGTCAGGTTATTCAGAACAACCAGATTGCCGGGGGCGAGCTTGTCCAGTGTGAGATATTGCTCGACTGCAAATTTGTACTGCTGGCGTTTGATGAGGCTCTCGGCGAGTGCGCCTCGTGTGGTGACATCTCCAGGGTTTTTGTTCAGCCACGATGTGATGCGCTGCTCACCTGTTTCAGGGGTGCCCATTGCCAGATCTACCTGAAGTTGCTGGACTAGAATGGTGCCTGATGGTTGAAGCCTGAAAGCTTGCGTGTAGGCCTGAGACGCTTCAGAGAAATTTTTGCGGGCAGCGTGGATTTGACCCTCGTATATATGGCCTTGGGCCGACTGCGGGTACTGGCTCTGGATTTGGCGAGCAACGGTAAGGGCTTGATCGTATCGTTTGTCCTGGATTTCCAGACCCATGAGCAGTTCCTGAGCCAATATGGCTTTGGGCTGTATGCGGAGTGCGCTATTGAGATTGCTGCGTGCGCCAGCCAGATCCTTGTTGGCAATCTGTGCTGTGGCCAGTTTAATTAATGGGCCAATTTGTCCGGGTTGGCGGTCTATCAGCTTGCGGTAGGTGCTGAGTGCGTTGGTGATTTCGCCTGATGCCAGTTGCGCCGAGCCGAGAAGATCAAGGGTGACCGGATTGTCTGGCTGCATGTTATAGGTTTCACTGGCCAGGTTGAGCGCTTTGGCCTTGTCATCTGTACCCAGCAGATAGCGTGTCATTGCAATGCGGGGTGTCAGGGCTTTGTCATCCGCTTTCATGGCCTTATCCAGCCATGCAACATGATTTTTGGTGTCCTTCTTGCTCAGGGCCAATTCGGCTAGTGCCATCATGGCATTGATGTTTTTGGGATTGGCTTTGAGTACGCCTTCAAAGCGCAGGCGGGCGAGTTCTTCCTGATTGTCTTGGAGATCGAGTTGGGCAAGGTTGGCCGCAGCTGGGAAGAAGCCAGGGTTGAGTTTGAGGGCTTGTTCAAAACTGCTGCGGGCCTTGCCGATTTCTTTTTTTCCGAGTTGCGCGGCACCCCGGTAATTCCAACTCAACGGACTGGGCTGAGTTTTCTTTTCGAGACGAGCAATGCTGGCAAGGGCGTCGTCAAACTGTTTCTTCTGGAGTTGATTCAGAATGATCAGGGAGTCGGCGCGATCATTGTCACCATCCAGATTGGATGCGGCCTGCAAATCGGCTATTGCGCGTGTGTCACCCTGAGCGAGGCGGGCCAACCCCAGTTGTGTTCGGATGTCTGCATTGTCCGGATTGAGTTTTGCGGCTTGCTCAAAATGCTTTGAAGACTTGCTGAAGTCTTTTTGAGCCAGCGCAGTTTCACCTGCAATGATGTGGAATGCAGCGTCCTGGGCTTCAGCGGGGATGCGCGCGAGCAGGCGGGTGGCCTCGTCAGCTTGTCCTTGGCGCAATTTGGTGGCGGCTAATATGCGTAGGACGATCGGATGCCGGGGGGTGGCTTTTAGCGCTTTGTTGAGATGCGTTTCGGCCATTTGAAGATTGCCCAGCGCATATTCGGCCGTGCCGGCCAGCAGGAGCGCAGGCGCGTAATCGGGAGCGGCTTTCAGGACGTTGGCGAGCCGGTCACGTGCAGCTTCGAATTTGTTATCGCGTTGATCCAGAACTGCCAGGATGTAACCGGCCTCGGGGTGATTGGGGATGATTTTCAGTACGGCGCTGGCTTCACTTCGCGCTTCCTCTGGCCGGCTCTCCGCGAGGGCTATGTTTGCAAGAGCCAGTCGTGCGGCAGACCGTCTTGAGTCGATATCTATGACGGTGCGAAAAGCGCGCACAGCTTCTGCGCCCTGTCCAGTCGCGAGCAGTAAATTGGCTTTGAGGAACCAGATGTCAGGGTGGCGTGGGTTGAGTTTCAGGCTGTCGTCGAGAATCTGGAGGGATTTCGGTACATCTGAATCGGCAAGGGCCAGTTTGGCGAGGCCGAGCAGAACGTCCGCATCTTGGGGGGCGATTGTGCTGGCACGGGCAAGGCTCGCGCGCGCGGCGTCCACATCACGGGTGCTCAGTTCAGCCTGTGCGATGGCGACCAGTAACGTGGCTTCCCCGGTGCTGCCTGCGGCGGGGCGCGGAATCTCATCAATGACTCGTGTAAACGCGTTTTGCCCATTTAGGGCGCGCGCGAGCAGCGGATAGACGTGTTCGGCCGGGAGCCCCAGTTGTTTGGCGCGAACCAGTTCTTTTTCTGCACTTGCGAAATCGCCCAGATTCAACTGTAGCTGCGCAAGCTCGAAACGGGCCGCCCCATTTTCCGTGTCTGCCTGCACGGCACTCTTGAGTTGGATCAGGGCCGTTTTGGTATCCCCGGTTTTCAGGCTGGCCTGGGCTTGTTGCAGCAACGACTCACTCGATTCGCCGCTGCAACCGGCAAGCGCAAGCGCCAGAATCAAAACGATAGAAGCGAGACGGGGATGGGCGGCACGCATGAAGGTGTTTCCTCGTATTGTTAAACTGGATTGTAATGGAGGCGGCGGACATAACTGTAAGCGCTGTCGAGAGGTCGTCAAGTTTTACGAAACTTCTCCGCTTATGGGATTCGCCAAGGCTTTCCAGTAGAGTTCGGACGATGAATACGCAAAATCTGCGCCCAATTAAGCTTGCGGTTTTGATCCAGTGGTTGTTCTTGGCTGTGCTGGCAGTCGGGGCTTCTCAGGCTTGGGCGAATGAGGGGCTGGCGCTGGCACAGAAGGTTTTTGATCGTCCCAATGGGCGTGATCTCACCACCCTGGGGCGCATGGTCCTGACCGAAAAAGGCCGGGCTCCGAGAATCCGCGAACTGGTTACCTATCGTCAGGACCGGTCGGGCGGGGAGACGGCCAACCTGATCCGGTTTCTGGACCCCGAAGATATCGCCGGAACGGGTTTGTTGAGCATCGACAAGCCTGATGCCAGCACTGATCAATGGCTCTATCTCCCGGCCCTGGATCGGGTACGGCGAATTGCGGGCGACAGAAAAGGCGGCCGCTTTGTGGGCTCTGACCTGTATTTCGAGGACCTGCAGGAACGCAAGCCTTCACGCGATCAGCATCGTGTGCTGGGCAGGCAAACCGAAAACGGTGTGCTGTGCGACGTCCTGGAGAGCATTTCCATCGACCCCAAGGATTCCGTGTATAAAAAACGCATCAGCTGGATCGATCCGGCAACAGCCATTCCCCAGCGGATCGACTATTACGAGAAAAATGTTGATACGCCCAGCAAGAGATGGTTGTTGCGAGCGAAAAAACGCAATCAGGGCTACTGGACGCTCACGGATAGCCGCATGATCGATCTGGAAAGCGGCCACGAAACTCGAATGGTGGTGGACGTTGCCTTGTATGATCAGAAGCTGCCAGCAAAATTGTTTACGTCACAGGCGCTCGCGGATGAGAGCCTGGAATCGGACTATCGCCCATGAAAACTGCTTTTTTGACCCTTGGCCTTTTGGTTATGGTGTCTGCC
>JBEQCD010000023.1:0-31591 GCA_041639515.1 Hydrogenophilales bacterium
CTGGCCGATTTCGTCTTCCCCAGCCGGCTCGATCAGCACTTCGAGGTCGCCCTGTGCCATGCGCTTGCTGGCACGGGTGAGCGATTCGAAACGGCGGATTACGCTGCCGGCGGAAAAGGCCAGCAGCAGCCCGGTCAGGATGAGGGCGGCGATGGCGATGACGAAGCTGTCGCGCACGTATTGCCGGGTGGCCTCGACGATGAAGGCCCCGGAAAGCACCAGGGTCACTTCGCCATAGCGCTGGCCCGCCAGTTCAACCGGCTGGATCAGTTCGAAATCGCTCTCGCTGCCAGTCGCCCCTGTCTGGTGTACCGGCCGGCCGGCGCTGTCGCGGACTTCGATGTATTCCAGGCTGCTGTCCTGCTGCAGCGTTTCGACGATGTCGCGCACACTGGCGTCGTCCTGCTGCGACAGCGGGGCCTGCAGGGCCACGGCCAGGGTGCCGGCGATTTCCTTCAGGCGCTGCTCGGCCTGTTGCTGGAGGGCGTCGTGACCCACCCGCATACCGTTCCAGATCAGGAACGCGAACATGATGGCCTCGACCGCCAGCGCGGCCAGGGTCAGTTTGTAGCGCAGCGAAAGGGCGCTCCACCACTCTTTCAAGGCGCCTCCCGCAAGAGGCTCTGGACTTCCAGCGCATACGGCCGGAAGGCACGCAGCTCCTGGCCGTCCACCGATGCATAGCCGCCGTAGCCCCCCCGTTCCATGAAGGCCTGGCCTTCGCTGCTGGCGGCAAACGCGAGCATGGCCTTGCGGATCGCTTGCGCCTCGCTGTCACGCAGGCGGGGATGTGTCAGATACATGAGGCTCGACACGGGTGGGCTCTCGATCAGGACGCGCAGCTGCGCGCGCAGGTCGGGGGCCAGCAGGAGATAGGGGTGCAGCCCCAGCGCGGCGGCTTCCGCCTTTTTGTTGATGACCTGCATCACGGCATTGTTGTGCGTGCCGGCGTCGCGCAACTGATAGTCGACCCCGGCACGCAGGCCGCGCGCCGCCAGCTCGGTCTGGGTGGCCAGCACCGTGACCGCCAGCGCATCCGCCCGCGCCAGGGTTTTGCCACGCAGGGCTTCCGGGTCATGGAGGTCGGAATCCTTGCGCACCACCAGGAGGCCGTGAGTGGGGGTGGCGTATTTGAGCAGGGGCCGGTAGCCGGCGTCCTGGCGGGCCAGCCACGCGAGGTGCGGCGCGGTCAGCAGGATGTCGTATTCGCCCTTGGCGGTGCGCTGGGCAAAGGTGCGGAAATCGCGCGCGCTGTAGATCACGACTTCGCGCTTGAGGTGCTTTTCCAGCGCCTGCGCGAGCGGCCGGTAGATTTCCACGACCTGGCGCGCCGAGAGATTGGGAAACACGCCAAACGACAGCGGCGGCAGGTCGGCGCGCACCGGGGACGTGCAAAACAGCAGGCAGGCAAGCAGCAGATAACGCATGGGTTTATCGAACATCGGCAAAATCCTCGCTTTCGGTCAGCAGCAGCCGGGTGGCGGGCAGGTAAAGGTCCATGGCGGCCAGACTGTGCTGGCCTGCGGGAACAACACGCAGCGGCGCGGGAACGGGAAACTTGAGCAGTGCCGCCTTGAGCCGGGCCCGGGTGGCGGCAGGCAGGTCGGGACGGGCAACGTAGACCAGCAGGGGCACGTTGCCGATTTCATGTGCGATACGCACGCGGTCGAGATGGCCCGCACGCATCTGATGCATGGCAGCGAGCGCGCTGACGGCGTAGTTTGCGCGCCCATCCAGCACGGCCTGCAGCGCGGCACTGTGGGAGCCGGCTTCGAGCAGGGTGTAATGCCCGGCACTCAGCGACAGCTGGCTGTCGAGCCAGCGCTGGGCAGCCAGGGTGATCAGCATGGTGCGGTCCGGAACCGCAATGGTGTCGCCCGTTCGGGGAAGGGCGTTGCCGGACGCATGGGCGGCAGTGAGCAGATAAACCGTGGTGTCGGGCTGGTGCTCTGCGAGCACATGCCAGCCGGATTCGCGTTGCGCCAGCCGGGCGAAATGGGCCGGGGCCAGTGCAAGATCATAGTCACCGGCCAGCAGGCGCTGCCCAAACACGCGGGCATTGCGTGCAGTGACGATCTGGACAGGGCGCTGCAACACGCCACGCAGATAGTCGGACAGGTTCCGGTGTTCGGCTACCAGGGCACGCGTGCCCTGATAGGGCATCACCCCCACGACCAGCGCCGGGGCCGACCAGGCAGGCGTGGCAAGCACGAGCAGGCACGCGGCCAGCCAGGCGACTAACAATTGATGCACGGATCCTCCCTCGTCAGAGCAGCTTCTCGAGAACCTTGGATTTCCGCTTGTAGTTATAGAGCGCCTGTTTGCGCTGGGGCAGTCGGTCCGGGCTGCTGTCGACGAACCCCCGCTCCTCGAACCAGTGTTCGGTGCGGGTCGTCAGCACGAATAGTCGCTTGAAACCGGCCTTTTTGCCATCTTTTTCCGCTGCGGCCAGCAGCAGGTCGCCGAATCCGCGTCCGCGAAAATCCTGGGACACGGCGAGGCAGGCGAGTTCGGCCGCCTGTTCTTCCGGAAAGGGGTAGAGCGCGGCGCAGCCGGCCACCACGCCGTCGGATTCGAGGATCAGGAAACGGTCGATTTCCATTTCGAGCAGTTCGCGCGAGCGCCGCACGAGGATGCCCTCGCGTTCCAGCGGCTCGATCAGGCCGAGGATGCCGCCAACATCATCGATGCTGGCCGGGCGCAGGGTTTCCAGAGGCGTGGGCGAGACCATGGTGCCCACGCCGTCGCGGGTGAACAATTCGGACAGCAGCGCACCATCGCGCTTGCGGCTGATGAGATGGGCACGCTTCACCCCCTGCGTGCACGCGGCAATGGCGCAGGGCAGGTAGTAGCCGACGTCTTCCGGCAATTTGCGGTTGCGCTCCAGCAGCTGGCGCGCCTCGCTCACGGTGAGGGCGCTGCGGATGGCGCGGCCCTTGCCGGGGACGCCTTCGGTGTCCATCAGGAAAATCAGCTTGTCGGCGGCGAGCTCGACCGCTGCCTGGGTCGCCACGTCTTCGAGGCTAAGGTTGAAGATTTCACCGGTGGGCGAGTAGCCGATGGGCGACAGCAGCACGATATCGTGCTGGTCGAGCCGTCTGCGGATGGCGGCGGCGTCGATCTTGCGGACTTCCCCGGTATGCAGCAGGTCGACGCCTTCGATCACGCCGATGGGTTGCGCGGTGACGAAATTGCCCGAGGCCACGCGGATGTCCGCCCCTGCCATCGGGGTGTTGGCCACGCCCAGCGACAGCAGCGCTTCGATTTCGACCCGCACCGTGCCAGCGGCTTCCTTCACGCAGGCCAGCGCCGCGTCGTCGGTGACACGCAGGCCGCTCACGTAGCGGATGGCTGTGCCGTTTTCGGTCAGCCGCGCTTCCACCTGGGGCCGTACGCCGTGTACCAGCACCAGCCGGACGCCGAGGCTGTTGAGCAGGTTGACGTCGTGTGCCAGCTGGACAAAGCCGCCATCCGACACCAGTTCGCCGCCAAAGGCGATGACGAAGGTCTTGCCGCGAAACCCGTGGATATACGGGGCGGCAGCGCGAAACCAGTGGACAAAGTGCGCGGTGTCTTTCAAGGGGACAGCCTGTGAGAGGGATTCAGGACGGAAGCATACCGAAAACCCCCTTCTCCCGCAGGCAGTGTTGGGTTCCGGCAAATAAGTGGAATAAATTCCCGGGCGGGATCGTCATAAGCACCGACTGGGCAGGGGCCCATTCTTCAGAACCATCACGCGAGGAGAGGAAATCATGATGAAACAGATGCACAAGACGATGGGTGCCCTGCTGGGCGGCCTGCTGCTGCTGGGCACAATGGGCATGCCGGCGACGAGCGTGGCGCAGGACAAGGCCAAAATGGTGATCCAGGTCAGCGACAACGATCCGGCCAAATGGAATCTTGCGCTGAACAACGCCAAGAATATCCAGAAGGACATCGGCAAGGACAAGGTCGACCTGGAAATCGTCGCCTACGGTCCGGGCATCGGCATGCTGAAAGCCGAATCCGAAGTGGCCAACCGCATCCAGGAGGCCGTCGAATCCGGCGTGCAGGTCATGGCGTGCGAAAACACCATGCGCAACCAGAAGCTGAACAAGACCGACATGAATACCAAGGTGGGCTACGTGTCTTCCGGTGTGGTCGAAATCATGCAGAAGCAGCAGCAGGGCTATACCTATCTGCGTCCCTGAACGCACGGGGCTGACGACAGAAAACCGGGCGGATGCCCGGTTTTTTGTTGGTGTGGCTCGCCGGGGCGGGGGTCAGAAATCCCCCCACAGCGCCTGCATGGTCGCCAGTGCCGCCAGCGCAGCGGTTTCCGTCCGCAACACGCGCGGCCCGAGCCGCACCGGGATGGCCCGGGCGGCGTCGAGCGCGGCGAGTTCGTCCGCTTCGAATCCCCCTTCCGGGCCGGCGACCAGGGTGTCGACGCCATCGGGTGGCGGCAGGTCGGCAAAGCGCATCTCGGCCTGCGGCGAGAGAAACAGCAGGCGCCCCGGTGTCCGGCCGCCCAGCCAGTTGGCCAGCGCAAGCGGTTGCGCTACCGGGGGCAAGTGATTGCGGCCACACTGTTCGCAGGCGCTGGCGACCACGCCCTGCCAGTGCGCGACCCGCCGTTCGCTGCGTTCCCCCGCGAGCTTGACCACGCTGCGCCGGGTAGCCAGCGGCTGGATGGCCGTGATGCCCAGTTCCACCGCCTTTTGCAGGGTGTAATCCATGCGTTCGCCGCTGGAAATGCCCTGAGCCAGCATCACGTGCAGCCGCGATTCGCGTTCAATCGCCCGGTGTCCGGCGATGCTGACGGCCACCTCGTCCTTGTGGATGCGGTCGATGCGAGCCTCGTACTCGCCCCCCGAGCCATTGAACAGGGTGATGAGGCTGCCTTCGCCGAGGCGCAAGGCCCGCGCGGCGTGGCGAGCAGGTCCGGGCGGCAGGGTGAAGCGTGCGCCGGACGCGAGCGGCTGATCGAGGTAAAAACGTGGGGGGGACATCATTGGTATTATGCCGGGGTCAATCCAAGAATCGGCGGAGTCTGCATGGTTTCCCTCACTACCCCTGTCTGTGATTTTGGCTGGCAGGCCCCGGATTTCAGCCTGCCCGGCGTGGATGGCCGGACCTGGACGTTGCAGGACGCGATGGGCCCGAATGGCCTGCTCGTCATGTTCATCTGCAATCACTGCCCCTACGTCAAGGCGATCCGTCCCCGGCTGGTTCGCGACCTGGCGGAACTGCGGCGGGATCATGGCATTCATGCCATTGCCATCATGTCGAACGATCCCACCGACTACGCGGAAGACAGTTTCGACAACATGAAGGCTGTGTCGGCCGAGTTCGGTTTTCCCTTTCCCTACGTCATCGACGAGTCGCAGCAGGTGGCGCGCGCCTATGGCGCAGTGTGTACGCCGGATTTCTTTGGCTTCAATCGCGATGCCCGCCTGCAATACCGGGGCCGGTTCGACGAGTCGCGCAAGGAAACCGCTCCGGAGGGCGTGCGCCGTGATCTGTTCGAGGCGATGAAGCAGGTGGCCGCCAGCCAGGGCGGGCCGGCCGAACAGATTCCCAGCATGGGCTGTTCGATCAAATGGAAAGGCGAATGAGCAGCGAGGCCGGGACATCCATGCTGCAGGCCGTGGAGGCGCTGGTGCGCGAAGTGGCGCGGCGCGAGGTCACGCCACGTTTTCTCAAGGTGGCGCACAGCCACAAGGCGGACGGCAGCCTGTTCACGGAAGCCGACGCGGCGACCCAGGCCGCGCTGGAGGCGGCCCTGCCGGCGATCCGCAACGTGCCTGTGCTCGGTGAGGAAATGACCGAGCAGCAACAGCGCGATGCCTGGGCGGCCGGGCGCGAGGGGTTGTGGTGTGTCGACCCCATCGACGGCACATCGAATTTCGTTGCAGGGGTGCCGTATTTCGCCGTGTCGGTAGCGTATCTGTACAAAGGGGAGCGCCAGCTCGGCGTGATCTACGATCCGATCGCGGACGAGATGTTCAGCGCCGAGCGTGGCAAGGGTGCCCACCTGAACGGTACGCCCCTGCCCTTGCGGCCACCGGTGAGCGAACTGCGCCGCGCGCTGGCCGGGGTCGAACTCAAGCGCATCGACCGCGAACTGGCGGGCCGGCTGGCGTCCTGGCCGCCATATGCTTCGCAGCGGAATTTCGGCGCATCCACACTCGACTGGTGCTATACCGCCGCAGGCCGGTTCGATATCTATGTCCACGGCGGCCAGAAACTCTGGGACTACGCTGCCGGGGCGCTGATTCTGGAAGAGGCGGGCGGGCGTCTGGCCAGCCTGTCAGGCAGTTTCGACATCGCCAACATGTGGGAGCGTTCGGTGGTGGCGTCTGCCAGCCCGGCACTCTTCGAGCTCTGGCGGGACTGGCTCAAGGCGGCGGGCGCATAAACCCTTGCACAGGCCGGATAAAAACATTTTTAACCGCTTTACATTGAGCCCGGGCTTGAGCGGCACGGCCTAAGTGCTTGTCTGGTCGAGGGTTTAGTCCGGTCCCGGCTTGGCTTGCGAAAGCCGGCCCTGCTGACGGATAATCAGGGTTTTTGCATATTCTGCCCAAGGTGGGCCGCGCGGCCGCGCGGGCAGAAGCCGCCACCGGTTTTCATTACTTCAAGAAGGGAACGCAATGCCAACCCGTAACGATCTGGCCAATGCCATTCGCGCACTCGCGATGGATGCCGTCGAAAAAGCCAAATCCGGCCACCCCGGCGCGCCCATGGGCATGGCGGAAATCGCCGAGACGCTGTGGAACCATCATATGCGCCACAATCCGGCCAACCCGAAATGGGTGGATCGTGACCGCTTCGTGCTGTCCAACGGCCACGGCTCGATGCTGATCTATGCACTGCTGCACCTGACCGGCTACGACCTGTCGATGGACGACCTGAAACAGTTCCGCCAGCTGCATTCCAAGACCCCCGGCCACCCCGAATACGGCTACGCCCCCGGCGTGGAAACCACCACCGGCCCGCTGGGTCAGGGCATCACCAACGCCGTTGGCATGGCCATGGCGGAAAAAGTGCTGGCCAACGAGTTCAACAAGCCCGGCCACGAAATCGTCAACCACCACACCTATGTGTTCATGGGCGACGGCTGCATGATGGAAGGCATTTCGCACGAAGCCTGCGCGCTCGCCGGCACGTGGAAGCTCAACAAGCTGATCGCGTTCTGGGACGACAACGGCATTTCCATCGATGGCCACATCGAACACTGGTACACCGACGACACCGCCAAGCGTTTCGAAGCCTACGGCTGGAACGTGATTGCCGGCGTGGATGGCCATGATGTCGTTGCGCTTGAAGCGGCGATCCAGAAGGCCAAGGCCTCAGCCGACAAGCCCACGCTCATCTGCTGCAAGACCATCATCGGCAAGGGCTCGCCCAACAAGGAAGGCACGCACGACGTGCACGGTGCGGCGCTGGGTGCGGCTGAAATCGAAGCCACCCGCAAGCACATCGGCTGGAACTCGCCGGCCTTCGAAGTGCCGGCCGACATCTACGCCGGCTGGGACGCGAAGACCAAGGGCCAGGGCCTGGAAAGCCTGTGGAACAACAAGTTTGCCGAGTACAAGGCCGCGTTCCCCAAAGAGGCAGCCGAGTTCGAACGCCGCATGAAGGGCGACCTGCCCGCGAACTTCAAGGCGCACGTTGCCGAGAAACTCGCCGCGATCAACGCCAAGGCCGAAACCGTCGCCACCCGCAAGGCTTCGCAGATCGCGATCAACGCGCTGGCCCCGGCACTGCCCGAATTCCTGGGCGGTTCGGCCGACCTCACCGGTTCCAACCTCACCAACTGGGAAGGCTGCCACCCGGTTCGCCACGGCAAGCCGGGCAACTACATCAGCTACGGCGTGCGTGAATTCGGCATGGCCGCGATCATGAACGGCATGGCGCTGCACGGCGGTCTGTTGCCCTTCGGCGGCACCTTCCTGATGTTCTCGGAATACTCGCGCAACGCGCTGCGCATGGCGGCACTCATGAAGCAGCGCGTCATCCACGTCTTCACCCACGACTCGATTGGTCTCGGCGAAGACGGCCCGACCCACCAGCCGGTCGAGCAGACGTCCACCCTGCGCATGATCCCGAACATGGACGTGTGGCGTCCGTGTGATACCGTCGAAACGCTGGTTGGCTGGGCGAGCTCGGTCGAGCGTACCACCGGTCCGACCTCGCACATCCTCTCGCGTCAGAACCTGCAGTTCATGGCGCGCGACGAAGCGGCCCTCGCCAATATCGCCAAGGGTGGTTATGTACTGAAAGACGCGGCGGGCGCAAAGGCGATCATCATCGCCACCGGCTCGGAAGTGGAAATTGCCATGAAGGCCGCCGACGCGCTCGCCGCCGAAGGCACGCCTGTGCGCGTCGTTTCGATGCCGTCCACCAACGTGTTCGACCGTCAGGACGCCGCCTACAAGGCTGCCGTGCTGCCGAAAGGCCTGCCGCGCGTCGCCATCGAGGCCGGTGTCACCGACTTCTGGCGCAAGTACGTCGGTCTGGAAGGCGCGGTCGTCGGTATTGATACCTTCGGCGAATCGGCTCCCGCACCGGCGCTGTACAAGCACTTCGGCATCACCGCCGAAGCGCTGGTCGCTGCGGTCAAGGGCGTTCTGTAAGGCATTGAACAGGGAGGCTCGGGAGGGAAGGGGTGGAATCGCTGTCTTCCTCCCGCGCCTCCCCTGCCGCCCAGTAAACAATTACTCGTAATTCATCAACAGGAGATTGCAATGACTATCAAAGTCGGTATCAACGGTTTCGGTCGTATCGGTCGCATGGTGTTCCGTGCTGTCACCAAGGACTTCCCCAACATCGAAATCGTCGCCATCAACGACCTGCTCGACGCTGAATACCTCGCCTACATGCTCAAGTACGATTCCGTGCACGGCAACTTCAAGGGCGACATCAAGACCGAAGGCGGTGCCATGATTGTCAACGGCAAGAAAATCCGCCTGACGGCCGAACGCGACCCCGCGAACCTGAAGTGGAACGAAGTCGGTGCCGACATCGTCATCGACTGCACCGGTTTCTTCCTCACCACCGAATCGTGCGAAGCCCACATCAAGGCCGGCGCGAAGAAGGTTGTCCAGTCGGCTCCGTCGAAAGACAGCACCCCGATGTTCGTCTACGGCGTGAACCACACCAGCTACGCCGGCCAGGCCATCGTTTCGGCTGCCAGCTGCACCACCAACTGCCTGGCCCCCATCGCCAAGGTGCTGAACGACAAATGGGGCATCAAGCGCGGCCTGATGTCGACCGTGCACGCGGCGACCGCCACCCAGAAAACCGTTGACGGCCCATCGGCCAAAGACTGGCGTGGTGGCCGTGGCATCCTGGAAAACATCATCCCGTCGTCCACCGGTGCCGCCAAGGCTGTCGGCGTCGTGCTGCCGGAACTCAAGGGCAAGCTGACCGGTATGGCGTTCCGCGTTCCCACCTCCGACGTGTCGGTCGTCGACCTGACCGTCGAGCTGAACAAGCCCGCCACCTACGCCGAAATCTGCGCCGCGATGAAAGAAGCCAGCCAGTCCGGCGACATCAGCAAGACGCTGGGCTACACCGACGAGAAAGTCGTCTCGACCGACTTCCGTGGCTGCGCCTACTCGTCGATCTTCGACGCCGAAGCCGGCATCGCGCTGGACGACACCTTCGTCAAGGTTGTGTCGTGGTACGACAACGAGTACGGCTACACCTGCAACATGCTCCGCTTTGTCGAGCACGTCGCGGCCAACTAAGCCGTTGGGTGAGGCGTGAGATGTACCCCTCACGCCTCACCGGCTTGGTGAGCTTTAAGGTCTGGCGCGGCCTCAACCCCCGCGCCAACCCTTAGCACTTACCTCAGGAGAAACCCAGCATGTCCAAGTTCATCCGCGTCACCGACCTCGACCTCGCCGGCAAGCGCGTCTTCATTCGCGCCGACATGAACGTCCCGGTCAAGGACGGCAAGGTCACGTCTGACGCCCGCATCACTGCGTCGATGCGTACCATCGAGCACTGCATCCAGGCCGGCGCAAAGGTCATGGTTACCTCCCACCTGGGCCGCCCCACCGAAGGCGAGTTCAAGGAAGAAGATTCGCTCAAGCCTGTCGTAGACGTGATTGCACAGAAACTCGGCAAGAACATCCGTCTGATTCGTGAGTGGACCGACGGCGGTTTCGATGTGGCCGACGGCGAACTGGTCGTGCTGGAAAACTGCCGCGTCAACAAGGGCGAGAAAAAGAGCCTCGACGACACCGCCAAGAAATACGCCGCGCTGTGCGACGTGTTCGTGATGGACGCTTTCGGCACCGCGCACCGCGCCGAAGCCTCGACCCACGGCATCGCCAAGTTCGCGCCCGTGGCCGCAGCCGGCATCCTGCTCACCGAAGAACTCGACGCGCTCGCCAAGGCGCTGGCCGAACCCGCGCGCCCGATGGTCGCCATCGTCGGTGGCAGCAAGGTTTCCACCAAGCTCACGGTGCTCGAAGCGCTGTCGGAAAAAGTGGACCAGCTCGTCGTTGGCGGCGGCATCGCCAACACCTTCCTCGCCGCCATGGGCAAGAACGTCGGCAAGTCGCTGTGCGAACACGACCTCATCCCCACCGCCAAGATGCTGATCGAGAAAATGGCCGCGCGCGGCGCGTCGATCCCGATTGCCACCGACGTGGTGTGTGGCAAGCAGTTCGACGCCAACGAACCTGCCGTGCTGAAGTCGGCTGACGAAGTCGCCGACGACGACATGATCTTTGACATCGGCCCGGATTCGGCCAATGCGCTTGCCGAGATCATCGCAAAGGCCGGCACCATCGTCTGGAACGGCCCGGTCGGCGTGTTCGAATTCGACCAGTTCGGCGAAGGCACCAAGACCGTGTCGATGGCCATTGCCAATGCGCCCGGCTTCTCGCTGGCCGGTGGTGGCGACACGATTGCAGCGATCCAGAAATACGATATCTACGACAAGGTCAGCTACATCTCGACCGCTGGCGGCGCTTTCCTCGAATACCTCGAAGGCAAGGTACTGCCCGCCGTGGCGATTCTGGAGGAGCGGGCACAGTAAGGGGGCAGGCACGCGGGCTCAGGATTCAGGGGAACAGAGCGGGCCAGCCCGCTCACCCCGAGTCCCCAATCCTGAAACCGGGTCCCTCGATCAACCTTTACACCTCACACCCCCATGATTCGCAGAACCAAAATCGTTGCCACGCTGGGCCCCGCCAGTTCGGATGCCAAGACACTCGACCGGTTGATGGAAGCCGGCCTGGACGTTGTTCGTCTCAATTTTTCCCACGGCACGGCGCAGGACCATATCGACCGCGCCGAGCTTGTGCGTTCGCTTGCCCGGGCACGGGGCCGCGCCATTGGCGTGCTGGTCGACCTGCAGGGTCCCAAGATCCGCATTGGCAAGTTCAAGGATGGCAAGATCCAGCTCGCCAAGGGCGATCGTTTCATCCTCGATGCCGCCTGCACGCTGGGTGACCAGACCCGTGTGGGCCTCGACTACAAGGAACTGCCGAATGACGTGGCACGCGGCGTCACGCTGCTGCTTGACGATGGGCGTATCGAATTCTGGGTCGAAGAAGTCAAGGGCACAGAAATCCACTGTACGGTTGTGCAAGGTGGCGCGCTGTCCAACAACAAGGGCATCAACCGCAAGGGCGGGGGCCTGTCGGCCTCTGCCCTGACCGAGAAGGATATCGAGGACATCAAGACCGCCGCCGCCCTGAAAGCGGATTATCTGGCGGTGTCCTTTCCGCGTTCGGGCGCAGACATGCGCCAGGCGCGTGAACTGCTTCGGGCGGCGGGTGGCAAGAGTCAGCTTGTGGCCAAGATCGAGCGCTGCGAGGCCATCGAAAACCTGGAAGAAATCCTGGAGGCTTCGGACGCCATCATGGTCGCGCGCGGCGACCTGGGCGTGGAAGTGGGCGATGCGGCCGTGCCGGCCTTGCAGAAGCGCATGATTCGCCTCGCCATCGAGCGCAACAAGACCGTGATCACCGCCACCCAGATGATGGAGTCGATGATCACCAGCCCGATTCCCACGCGGGCGGAAGTATCCGACGTGGCCAATGCCGTGCTCGACGGCACGGACGCGGTGATGCTCTCTGCCGAGACGGCAGCCGGACAGTTCCCGGTCGAGGCGGTGCAGGCCATGCATCGCGTGTGTCTGGAAGCCGAGAAGGAGGCCGAGCCCGGTTTCTCGAATGATCGCCTGTCCAAGAGCTTCCTGCGTGCCGACGAGGCGATCGCCATGTCGGCGGTGTTTACTTCGGTCCATCTCAACATCAAGGCCATCGCCGCCCTGACCGAAACGGGCAATACCTGCCTGTGGATGAGCCGCCTGTCGACCCGGGTGCCGATCTACGCCTTGACACCCCAAGTCGAAACCCGTAGAAAAGTCACTCTTTTCCGGGGGGTTTACCCCATCAACCTCAAAACGTCGACCAAGGATCGTGACGTGTTGCTGGCCGAGGCGGAAGAAGAACTGCGCCGGCGTGGTGCAGTGCGCGAAGGCGACCTGATCCTGCTGACCATTGGTGAACCCATTGGCCAGTCCGGCGGCACCAACACCATGAAAATCGTCCGCGTGGGCGGCTCGAAAAAAACCTGATTCACCGCATATTTTTTACCTAGGAGACTCTCAATGGCCCTGATTTCGCTTCGTCAACTGCTCGACCATGCTGCTGAAAACAGCTATGGCCTGCCTGCCTTCAACGTCAACAACATGGAGCAGGTCAAGGCCATCATGGAAGCTGCGGCCGCCGTGGATTCCCCGGTGATCCTGCAAGGATCCGCCGGCGCACGTTCCTACGCCGGCGAGCCCTTCCTGCGCCACCTGATTCTGGCCGCGATCGAAATGTATCCCCAGATTCCCATCTGCATGCACCAGGACCACGGCGCAACGCCTGATATCTGCTTCCGTTCGATCCAGTCCGGTTTCAGCTCGGTGATGATGGACGGCTCGCTGCAGGCGGACGGCAAGACCCCTTCCACCTACGAATACAACGTCGCCACCACCGCCAAAGTGGTCGAGATGGCTCATGCCGTGGGCGTGTCTGTCGAAGGTGAACTGGGTTGCCTGGGCTCGCTCGAAACCGGCATGGCCGGTGAAGAAGACGGCCACGGTGCCGAAGGCGCGCTCGATCACAGCCAGCTTTTGACCGACCCCGATGAAGCTGCTGACTTCGTCAAGAAAACCGGCGTCGATGCCTTGGCCATCGCCATCGGTACCTCGCACGGTGCGTACAAGTTCACCCGCCCGCCCACGGGGGACATCCTGGCGATTGATCGCGTCAAGGCCATCCACGCCCGCATCCCCAATACGCATCTGGTGATGCATGGTTCGTCTTCTGTGCCGCAGGACTGGCTGGCCATCATCAACAGCTTCGGCGGCGACATGGGCGAAACCTATGGTGTGCCGGTTGCTGAAATCGTCGAGGGCATCAAGCACGGTGTCCGCAAGGTCAATATCGACACCGATCTGCGCATGGCTTCCACGGGTGCGATCCGCAAGCATCTGGCCGAAAACAAATCCAACTTCGATCCGCGCAAGTTCCTGAAGGAAGCCACCAAGGGCATGACCGCGATCTGCCGTGATCGCTATGAAGCTTTCGGCGCGGCTGGCCAGGCGAGCAAGATCAGAAAGGTTTACAACCTGGATGAAATGCATCAGCGCTACGCCAAGGGCGAACTGAACCCCAAGGTCAACTGATCCGGGCCAGGCTTGAAAAGGGACGCTGCGGCGTCCCTTTTTTTGTGCTCGACAAGTGGAACGGGCGAGATTATAGTTATATGAGGATGTTGTTATCCTCTATTAACCCCCGGAGTCACCATGAAAAAACTGTTCGTACTGGGCATGCTTGCCCTGACAGCCCTGCCGGTTCAGGCCAGCCCCGAACTGGCTGCCAAGAGCAAATGCATGACCTGCCACCAGGTCGACAAGAAAGTACTGGGCCCGTCGTTCAAGGAAATCGCCGCCAAGTACAAGGGCCAGAAAACGGCTCAGGCCATGCTGGCAGATGGCATGATGAAAGGCGTCAAGGGCAAGTGGGGCAAGATTCCCATGCCGCCGCAAAAAGTATCGGCTACCGATGCCCAGGCGCTTTCGAAGTGGATCATGACGCTGTAACTGCCTGAATAAAGCCCGTCAGCCCAGCATCGCCTTGAGTGCAGCGAGACGATCGCTGCCGCTGGCCTTGGCCTGAGCATCCGGCTCCGCGCCGGGCAGGCGGATGTCGTCGCCCAGTTCCTCGATGAAACGGGACGGTTCGCAGCTTACCGATTCCCGTGCCCGCTTGCGGCGGGCGCAATAGGTCAGGGTCAGGGATTTGCGTGCGCGGGTGACCCCCACGTACATCAGCCTGCGCTCCTCCTCCAGCCGGCCTTCGTCGACCGCATCGCGATGCGGCAGGATATTTTCCTCGATGCCCACCAGGAACACATGGCCGAACTCCAGTCCCTTGGCGGCATGGAGCGTGGACAGGCGAACCGCATCAGGTGCCTCTTCCTCACGCCCTTCGAGCAAGGTGATCAGGGCAATGGTCTGTGTCAGCTGGAGCAGAGTTTTCTCGTCTTCTTCACCTTTCTTGGCCATCCAGGCGGCAAATTCCCGAACGTTATCCCAGCGACTCTGTGCTGCACGCTGCTCATCCTGGTCGAACAGCCAGGCTTCGTAACCGATGGCCTGTAGCAGCTCATCGAGCAGTTCGCCGGCCGGCTCGCGTGCCACCCGGGCTTCGATGCGGTTGATGAACTGGCAGAATTCGACGAGAGGCGCGAGATGGCGCTCGCCGATCTGGCTCGCGGCCGCAGCGGAAAACACGGCCTCGAACAGGCTCACATGTAGGGTGGCCGCCACCTGCCCAAGCTTTTCCAGCGTGGCGGTGCCGATGCCGCGACGGGGCGTGGTCACGGCCCGGATGAACGCCGGGTCGTCATCCCCGTTGGCAATGAGGCGCAGATAGGCGATCACATCCTTGATCTCGGACTTGTCGAAAAAAGACTGCCCGCCCGATAGCTGGTAGGGCACCTTCTCGTTGCGCAGCGCCTGTTCGAAGACGCGCGCCTGATAGTTGCCGCGATAGAGAATCGCGTAGTCGCGCCATTCCGTGCGGTGCTGGAATTTGTGCGAGAGCAGCCGCATCACCACCGATTCGGCCTCGTGTTCCTCGTCCCGGGCGGGCAGGACCTGGATCGGGTCACCGTGCCCCAGATCGCTCCACAGCCGCTTCTCGAACAGCTTGGGGTTGTGGGCGATGAGGCTGTTGGCGGCCTTGAGGATGCGCACGGTGGAGCGGTAGTTCTGTTCGAGCTTCACCACCTGGAGCTGGGGATAGTCGTCGCGCAGTTGACGCAGGTTGTCGGCCGAGGCCCCGCGCCAGCCGTAGATGGCCTGATCGTCATCGCCGACGGCGGTGAACGAGGCGCGCACGCCGGTGAGCTTGCGCAACAACTGGTACTGCGCGAGGTTGGTGTCCTGGTATTCGTCGACCAGCACATGGCGCAAGCGGTTCTGCCATTTGTCGCGCAGCTCGGCATGGCTGTCGAGCAGTTCCGCCGGCAGGCGGATCAGGTCGTCGAAATCCACCGCCTGGTAGGCGCGCAGCGTGGCGTCGTAACGGTCGTAGATTTTCGCGTAGGCGCGGGCGTTGTCGTCCTCGGCCGAGGCCAGCGCGGCGGCGGGTGACCTGAGCTCGTTCTTCCACAGCGAGATGCGCGACACGGCCCGGCGGATTTCCTGCTTGTCCGTGGTCTTGAGGATTTCCGACACGATCTGCATGGCGTCGGCCGAATCGAGTATGGAAAAGCCCGGCTTCAATTCGGCGAAGGCCGCATCCTCCCGCAGCATCCGAAGGCCCATCGAATGGAAGGTGGTGACGATGAGCCCCTTGGTGTTGACCGACTGCGTGAGCTTGGCCGCGCGTTCCTGCATTTCGCGCGCGGCCTTGTTGGTGAAGGTGATCGCGGCGATGGTCGAAGGCTTGAAGCCGCATTCGCCGATGAGATAGGCGATCTTGTGAGTGATGACGCGGGTTTTGCCCGAGCCTGCGCCCGCCAGAACCAGCAGGGGACCGTCAAGGTAGCGCGCCGCCTCGCGCTGCGGCGGGTTGAGCGCGGCGAGCAGGCTCATGCCGTGCCGAATTCGCGCTCGAGCCAGGCGATGATGGCATCGGATTCATACAGCCAGGTTTCGCGGCCGTCCACTCCGGTGATCAGGAGGCAGGGTACCTGCGGCTTGCCTCCGCCAGCCAGCAGCGCGGCCCGCGCGCTGTCGTCATTGCGGGCGTCGTGCAATTCGATATCCAGTGCGAGCCGGCGCGTGACACGCCGCACCTTGAGGCAGAACGGACAGGTGGGGAAGTGATACAGCGCCAGACGGGCGGTGCGCGCGTCGACCGCCGCCTGCGCTTCGGCGCTGCGGGTGACGGGCGTGGGCCGGGTCAGCCAGTTGCCCAGCAGGAGGAAAGGGCCGAGCACGGCGCGCACGGTACGGAAAAACAGGCGGATCAAGGGTTTCATGGGGGGGGCGTCACAAGACGGGAAAACGGGCGCGCTATGATGCAGGCTGTCACGCGAAACCGCCATTTTATATGCCCACCTATGCCATTGGCGACATTCAGGGATGTCACGATTCCCTGCTGCACCTGCTCGACGCGATCGCCTTCGACCCGGGCGCGGACAGGCTGTGGTTCGTGGGCGATCTGGTCAACCGCGGCCCGGATTCGCTGGGTGTGTTACGGCTGATCCGTGAACTGGGCGATACCGCGATCTGTGTGCTCGGCAATCATGATCTGCATCTGCTGGCGTTGTCGGAAGGGTTTGGCCGGGTACACAAGGGCGATACGCTGGAGCAGGTGCTGACTGCCCCCGATTGCGATGAGCTTCTGCACTGGCTGCGCCATCGCAGGCTGGCCTGGGGCGAGCGTGGCTTCCTGCTGGTACACGCCGGCGTGCTGCCGGGCTGGACGCCCGAAGCGGCGCTGGCCTATGCCGCCGAGGCCGAGGCGGCGCTGCAGGGCGCGGACTACCGCGCGTTCTTCGAACGCATGTACGGCAACCAGCCCGCCGCCTGGGACGATGCGCTGACCGGCATGGATCGCCTGCGGGTCATCGTGAACACGTTCAGCCGCTTGCGCTATTGCTCGCCGGCGGGCGAGATGGAGTTCCACCACAAGGGCGCGCCGGGTTCGCAGCCCGCGCCGTGGCTGCCGTGGTTCGAGGTGCCCGGGCGGGCGAGTGCAGAAACAACCTGTGTGATCGGTCATTGGTCGACACTGGGCCTGATCAACCGTCCCGACCTGATCGCGCTGGATACCGGCTGCCTGTGGGGGGGGCGGCTTACGGCCGTGCGGCTGGAGGATCGACAGGTGTTTGCGGTGGCGTGCCCGCAGCAGCGGCGTCCGGGTTGACTCCGGGTGCCGCTGCCGGCGCGATGCCGAGCAGGCCGGCCACCGCACGCTCGGCCCGAACTGCGAGTTCGCGTCGATGCCCTGAAGGGGTGAGCGGCGAGGCGAAACGCAGGTCGGCGACGAGCCCCGGTTCGCTGACGATCCGCAGCATGCTCTGCCACAGGCTGATGTCGTCGACGTAGGCCGGCGTGGCGCTGTATCCACCGTCCAGTGTTCGATAGCGCAATGCGGCGGGCAGGATGGGGCAGCCGAGCTCGACTGCGGGTTGCAGCAGGGAGGGCAGAAAGCGCTTGAGCCCACGGCCATCGCTGGTCGTGCCTTCGGGGAAAATTGCGACCCAGCGGCCCTGCGCCATGAGCGCGTGCATGTCCGCGTTGATGCGCGCGGTATCGGCGCGGCGGCCGCGTTCGAGGAACAGCGTCCCGGTCTGGTGCGCCAGCCAGCCCACCACCGGCCAGCCGCGTACTTCCGACTTGGAAACGAAATGCACCCGGCGGGTCGCGAGTATCAGATAAATATCCAGCCAGGACACGTGGTTGCAGACCAGCAATGCCCCCTCAGGCAGGGCCGGGGCTGGCTGTGCGTTCAGACGCACCCCCAGCACGCGCAACAGTCGGCGCGCCCACCAGCCGATCACGCGGTTGCGCCGGGTGGGAACCAGAAAGGGAAACGCCAGCGCCGCCAGCGATACGCCCAGTGCAATGTGCACGGCAAGGGCGGCAATGCGGCGGATGCGTCGAAGGGCGAGGCGCAGGCGGTGGGTCACGCCCGCATTGTAAGACGGCCCTGCGTCAGCCGAGCAGACGCCGCGCATAGCTGCGGTTCAGTTGCGCCATCGGTAGCAGCATCAACAGGTCAGCGGTGTTGAAATCTGGATCCCAGGCCGGCTCGCCGCAGACCAGTGCGCCCAGTCGCGTGTAACCCTTGATGAGCGGCGGCAGGATCGCCGCCTGACCGTCGTCCAGCGTTTCGACCGGCAGGCGGCAGCGCGGCGCAACCCGCCATTCCGCAGGGGCCAGATAACGCTCGCTCACCTGCCGGTGCACACGTGCCGCGTGATGGCCGCCGTCGCTCATGGCGATGCTCGCGCAGCCGACGATGGTGTCGTAACCATGGCGCGTCATGTAGTCCGCCAGTCCCATCCACAACCGCGCGATCACCGCCCCGCTGCGATGGTCGGGATGCACGCACGAACGTCCGAGTTCGGCCATGCGCGGGCGTAGGTTATCCAGCCGCGACAGGTCGAATTCCTGCTCCGAGTAATAGCTGCCCACGCGTTGCGCCGATTCCGGCGACAGGATGCGATAGGTGCCGACCACCTCGCCGGAGGTGAGATCGCGCACCAGCAGATGGTCGCAATACGGGTCGTACAGGTCGATGTCGTGGCCGGCCAGGATGGTCGAGAGGCGCGCACCCATTTCTTCGGCAAACACCTTGTAGCGCAAGCGCTGCGCCTCGCGGATTTCGGCGTCGTCGATGGCCAGAGACACGTGGTAGCGGCTGGCGGGCTGGGCCGCTTGGGCCGGGCGAAGGTCGAGCATGGGGTGCTCCCGGTGAAGGTGAGCGCCCAGCTTAAGAAAAGCCTGTGACTGCGGCGTGACCGGCCGGTTGCTGAATGATGACGGCGCGGAACGATGACGCGCGCGGGTGTCGCTCAGTGCGACACGCGGGTGACGCCACCGCCGGTGAGCACGCGCACCCGGTCGCCCACATTGAACGCTTCGTCGGCCGACTGCGTGATGGCGATCAGCCGTCCGGCATCCAGTTTCACGGTGATTTCCACGCCCTTCGAGCGGGTGAGGGATTCTTCAGCCGCCGCTCCACCCAGTCCGCCCAGAACCGCACCGACAGCGGCACCGACGATCTGCCCGCGTCCACCGCCGAGGGTGCTGCCGGCCACCCCGCCGACGACCGCGCCAGCCCCTGCGCCCACGGGCGACTTCGTGCCTTCGATGTTCACCTCGCGAACCGATTCGACCACACCCATCTGCACTTCCTGCACGGTGCGGGCCTGTTCACGGCTGTAGTCCTTGCCACCGGTGCCGGAGGCGCAGCCACCGAGGACGACGAGCAATGACACAGCAGTCAGGGAAACAAGGGTTCTGTTCATGGTTGTTTCTCCAGTCATGTCATGCGAAGACCCCGTGCAGGGTGCAAAGTTCGTTCAGCGCGGGGGGCGGCGGGCCAGCCCCAGCATCAGCGCGAACAGCAGATACAAGTAAAGCGCAAACTGGCGCGATGTGTAGGAATAACTGAACAGGCCTGCGGCAAGGATCGCCACGCTGGCGGCGATGGCGGCGGCGGCAATCTGCCTGTCGATGGTCGTCAGGCGCGTCCACGCCCGGATGATGGCGGCATACCCGGCGGCGAACAGGGCGAACAGCGCCAGCAGTCCGAGCAAACCGGTCTCGAACCAGGCATCGAAGACGAAGTTGTGCAGATGCTTGACGGCAACACCTCCGATCTGGAGGACTTGCCAGTGCGAAGTCACGTTACCCAGTCCGACACCCAGCCAGGGGTTGTCGGGCGGCGAGGCCAGAGCCTGTGCCCAGATGGTTGCCCGCCCGCTCGAAAACAGATCGAGTGTGGCGAAATCGAAACGCAGGGCTGTCAGACCCCGGAAAAAGCGCTCACTCAAGAGCCCCCCGATTGCCAGCCCCCCGAGCGCGATTCCCACCAGATAGCGCTTGCGGATGCCGTAGGCAAGCGCGCCAAACAGCACCAGCCCGGCGATCAGTCCAACCAGTGCTGCGCGCCCCTGGGAAACCAGAATGTAGAACGCAAAGATCAGCACCATGCCGACAGCCAGCCAGCGAGTCTGTTTCGACAGGCCCAGTGCAGCCAATACGAAGGGCAGGAGCCAGGGCAGGTTGTCTTCGCGCAGTTGGAGGGTGGGGTTGAAATCAGTCGCCCAATAGAAATAGGGTAATTGAACGTAGAGCACGGCAATCGACAGCAGCGCACCCAGTGACAGCATGCGCAGCAGACGCATGGGGCCATCCATCACGCACTGCAAGGCGAGGTAGGTGAAGAGGCCGGCCAAGCTGTACTGGAGATAGCGGGCCAGGGTTTCCATACCTTTGGCTGGGTCTGCGGCCACGGTCAGACTGGCACCCCAGACCACGAGCAACACTGCATACAGGATGAAGAAAGGTTCTCGCCCGGCTGGCCTCAGGCCTGCCCGCAACCCGGGCAGGGCCAGCAAGGCCCACAGAAAATAGATGCCGCTCAGCGAATTGAAAACGCCGCGCCCGAGGATCTGGGCGAGCGGGAAAAAAGCCGGCAGGAGCCAGCCCCAGCGGAGAAAGCTGCGGCTGGTGCGATCAGTGAGTGCGTTGAGCATGGATGTCTGGGATTAAGCCGTCAACAGCGTGCATGACAGCCTCGACTGAAATGCTGCGTACACCGGATTCGGACAGGCCGGCGTCGGGGTAAACCGGGTGGATGCAGGGCGAACTCCGTGCCACCCAGGCCGAAACCGGATGACCGAACAGTCCCACACTGGGCACGCCACACGCGGCGGCAAGATTCAGCATGCCGGTGTCGTTTCCCAGGAATACCTGACTGTCCGCAAGCAAGGGGATCACACTTTGCAGGGGACGCTGTATCCATGGCCGGACGTGGATGTTGGAGGGGGCTTGCTCGACGAGCGTCGCCGCCATGTCCGCCTCGCTGCGTCCGCCCAGCAAAAAGACCGAGCCCCCGTGGCGTGAGGCGAGTCCGCTGATGAGGCGGGAAAAGTTGTCAGTTCCCCATTGCTTGAATGCCTCGCTGCTGCCAATGCCGAGACAGAACCAGGGGCGCGGACAGCCAGCTTCCTCGTCACGCAACGCATCACGTGCCTGCTGGCTTGCGTGCAGCAAGGGCGGGGTGCGATCCACCGGGAGGCCCAATCCGGCCAGCAAATGATCGGCTCGCTCGACCGTGTGAACATCGCGCGGGACTGGCCGGTCAGGCCGGACATTGAACAGGAGACGTTGCCAGCCGTCTGCGATACCTGCGCGTTGCGGAATGCCTGCCAGGAAACTGGCCAGTGCATACCGTGCGCTGTCGTGGAGCAGCCAGACCTTGCGAAAGCGCGCGCGGCGCAGCATGGCCACCAGCCGGAAAAACCCCATGAGGCCATCGTGAGCCCCGGGACGGTGGATCCACAGCACACGATCCATCCTGCCTGTTCCGGCAAGCAATTCATCCGAGAGCGAGCGGGGTTTGGTGAGTACGCTGACACGCCCCTCGGGTTCATGCCTGGCGATGGCGGCAAGATGCGGCACATGCCACACCATGTCTCCGATACCAGGCAAGGGCTGGATCACCAGTACGCCGGCACGCTGGGGCATGGTGTCAGGCGGGCAACCGGGTGCCGAAAGCAGCCTGGTAGCGTGAGGCGATGTCCTCGCGTGTGGGCGCATGATTCTGCCCGCCGCGATGGGCAATCTTGATCGAGCCCATCAGGCTCGCGAGCTGGCCGGTGCTCTGCCAGTCCCAGCCGTGTGCGATGCCGTACAGCAGGCCGGCGCGGAAGGCATCGCCGCAGCCGGTGGGGTCGACCACGGCCTGTGCCGGTACCACGGGGATGTCGATTACCGTGCCGTCGACATGGAAGTGCGAGCCGGCTTCGCCGCGCGTCACAACCAGGCATTTCACCCGGGTGGCGAGCGCGTCGAGTGACAGGCCGGTGCGCGCCTGCAGCAGTTCGGCCTCGTAGTCGTTGAGCGTGACGTAGTCCGCGAGTCCGACCATTTCCAGCAGTTCCTCGCCGTTGAACAACGGCATACCCTGGCCGGGATCGAACACGAAGGGGATACCGGCTGCATGGAACTGGCGGCAGTGGTTCAACATGCCGTCGCGGCCATCCGGCGAGACGATGCCGAGGCCGATGTGGCTGACCTTGGAGGCATCGTTCTCGTGGGAAAAATTCATCGCGCCGGGATGGAAGGCCGTGATCTGGTTGTCGGCGAGGTCCGTGGTGATGAAAGCCTGCGCGGTGTAGCTGCCGGGCAGGGGGCGGATGGCTTCGCGCGTGAGTCCCAGCTGGTCGAGCCGGTCGGCATAGGGGGCGAAGTCGTCACCCACGGTTGCCATGATCACCGGTTCGCCGCCGAGAAGTTTCAGGTTGTAGGCGATGTTGCCTGCGCAGCCGCCATATTCGCGGCGCATTTCCGGCACCAGGAAGGACACGTTCAGCATGTGGATCTTGTCGGGCAGGATGTGATGCTTGAAGTGATCCTGGAACACCATGATCGAGTCGAAGGCGAGTGAACCGCAGATGAGCGTGCGCATGGCAATGTGGGCTGAAAACGACAGCGGCGATTATACGCAGGCCGCCCGTCCGGGGTTTCACCGAAGATTCACGCGTTTGACAGCGGATGGTCATGCTGCGCTTCCATGCTGCATCCATGAACACGCGACGCACTGCCTTCCTGTGGTCGATTCCCGCTACCCTGTTTGCCGGCGATGTGCTGGCGTGGGGGCTGTACACCCATGTCTACTTTGCGCAGCTGCTGGTGTGGTCGGTTCCCCTGCTTGATCCGGCCCTGCGGCGCGCGGTGCGACGCTTTCCGCAGCGGCTGGTGGCCGGCGCCTGCCTGCCCGACCTGGCGCTGGTCGGCAAGACGGCCGGTACGCCCGCATTCGATGGCAGCCATCGCTGGGAAAGTGCCCACGCCCTGCTCGACAACGCGCACGATGACGAAGAGCGGGCCTGCGCGGTGGGCGCGATGAGCCATCTGTGGGTGGACATCATCGCCCACAATCACTTTGTGCCAGCCCATGAACAGCTGTGGTGGAACGTGCCCATGCTCACGCACGCCGCGTCGGAATGGGCGATGGATCGCCACATCGCGCGGCACCTGTTTCGACCGCCCGCCACGTTGCTGAAGCCGGACGCCTGGCTGGTCGATTTCGTCGCGCGCAATTTCGATTGCACGCCTGTTGCCGCGCGCCGGGCGATCCGCCAGCTGGCCGGTGCCGAAAAACTGCTGCGCCAGAGTGGACTGCCGGCGTTGTTGCACGGTACCGGCCGTTTGTTCGACCGCAGCCTGAGCGCACGATTCGATTACTACATCCAGGAAACGACCGCCCGCCTGCCGCAGATGAATCGCGTGCTGGCCGGCGAGGCCCCGGCCTGGATCGCGGACTGTCCGCCTGCCGAACTCGCACGGGCGCGGATTGCCGCCCACGCCCCGGAGCTTGTCGCCGGCCGCATGCCTCTGCCCGGCGACCTGTTCGAGGCCGACGCGCCACCGCTCAGACGCGCAGCCTGAGCGGTCTGGCCGCTGGTCGACAGCCAGCTTCAATCGTCCTGATCGAGACTATCCGCTGGCCATGCGCGCGCCTGCGGCGCACAATCACACCATCGACACTCGTATTGGGAGACCGACATGAAAGCCAAATCCAAAAAGTCCGTCAGCATCGACATCGGCATTTCCGACGCCGACCGCGCCAAGATCGCACAAGGTCTGTCGCGCCTGCTCGCCGACAGTTACACGCTCTACCTGATGACGCACAATTTCCACTGGAACGTCACCGGGCCGATGTTCAACACCCTGCACAACATGTTCATGCAGCAATACACCGAACAGTGGAATGCGCTGGACATCATTGCCGAACGCATTCGCGCGCTGGGCCACCCCGCACCGGGCACCTACAGCGAATTCGCCAAGCTGGCGTCGATCAAGGAAGTGTCCGGCGTGCCCAGGGCGATGGACATGATCAAGCATCTGGTGGCTGCGCAGGAAGCCACGGCACGGACCGCACGCAGCCTGTTCCCGGTGGTTGACAAGGCCAACGACCAGCCCACCGCCGATGTGCTGACCCAGCGTCTGGACGTGCATGAGAAGACGGCCTGGATGTTGCGCAGCCTGATGGAAGAATGAGGCTGGTCCAGGGTGAGGTGCCCGGTGATCGGGAGCCCGCCTTGGCCATGCTGCAAGCCCGCCTTTCCGGCGGGCTTTTTTATTCGCGATGGCGAATCAGACGAGCACGAGCGACAGTCCGGCGATCGTCGCGCCGAGCACCGCGCCGATGACGACATCGCTCGGATAGTGCAGGCCCAGCACCAGCCGTGAGGCGGCGACCAGCAGGGTGAAGGGCCAGACCCAGGCAGCCAGCGCCGGATAGTAAGCGGTGGTGACCACACTGAAGACCACCGCATGGAGTGTATGGCCTGAAGGAAAGCTGAACCGGTCGAGCGGGGCGGTCAGGCAGCAGATCGTCGGGCAAACCTGATAAGGCCGGGGCCGTTCGGTTGCGCCTTTCAGCCATTTGTAGACCAGCGTGCCGGCCAGCCCGGCGAGGATCATGTGCAGCACTGTGGGCAGGGCGTCGAAGCCGTACCACGCGAGCAGGCCGCCCATCAGCGCGTACCAGAACACGCCGTCGCCAAGCCGGCTGGCCGCGCGGAAAACACTCACTTCCCAGTCCGGCAGGCGTACACCGTTCAGGCGTTCGAGCCAGATGTGCTCGCGGGCGGCGAGCCGGTTGAGTCCGTGTGTGGCGACGTTGCCGAGGCGGGTGGCGGGCATGGCGGCTCCTCAGGATCGTGTGGAACGTGCGGTCAACCAGTCGGGTTCGGCTTCGACAGCCGGTTGCGTCTGGGCGAGGCGTAGCAGCACGCGCTCGAACCCATCGACGATGGCATCCCAGGACAACTGTGCCGCGCGAGCGCTGGCAGCCGTGCCGAGGCGGCGTTGCTGCGGCCGGTCGGCAGCAATGCCGGCTGCCAGGTGCTTGAAGCCCGCGCTGTCTTCGGGCGCTGCCTTGAGGCCGTTTTCGCCGTGGCGGATGACTTCTTCGGCGGCGGCGCAATCGTAGGCGATCACGGCCAGCCCCGACGCCATGGCCTCAATGGTGACGTTGCCCCAGGTCTCGGTCAGGCTGGGAAACAGGAACACATCCGCCGACGCGTAATGCGCCGCCAGGGCCTCGCCGATCTGGGTGCCGCAGAATATCGCGTCGGGCCGCCGGGCCTGCCAGCCGGCACGCTCCGGGCCATCGCCCACCAGCACCAGGCGGGTGCCGGGCGTCACCGCACGCATGGCGTCGTAGGCGTCGAATACCAGCGCCAGATTCTTCTCGGCGGCGAGCCGGCCGACATAGAGCGCTACGGGGGTGTGCTCGTCCGCGCCCCAGCCGGCACGCAGGGCGGCATCCCGGCGACCCGGGTGGAACAGGCGGGTGTCGACGCCCCGGCCGATCACTTCGATGTTCTCGTAGCCCGAGGCTTCGAGTTCCCGCCGGATGCCATCGGTGGGCACCAGCGTGACCGCAGACTTGTTATGGAACTTGCGCAGGTAGGCGACGATGGCGCGCCGCAGCAGGCCAAACCCGTAGTGGTTGCTGTAGCTATGGAAATTGGTGTGGAAGTCGCTCGCCACCGGCAGCCGCAACTTGTTCGCCGCCGCCAGTGCCGACCAGCCCAGCGGGCCTTCGGTGGCGATCTGGACCACGTCGGGGCGATGCTTGGTCCACAGTTTGGTCAGGGCAGCCTTGGCGGGCAGGCCCATCTTCAGGCCTTCGTAGCGCGGCAGCGGAATGCCGCGCTGGAGGTGCTGGGTGAGGGTGGCGGTCGGCTGCGGACTGTCGTCAGCGTGCTGGCGCGGGCGAATCAGCTGGATCTGGTGATTGCGGACCTGCAGGCCATCGACAACGCGGCCAAGCGTCATCGCCACACCGTTCACTTCGGGCGGGTAGGTTTCGGTCACCACGGCGATGCGCAACTGGGGGCGCATCGCAGGTAAGGTCTGGCAGGTGAAATCGGCAGCGTCCATGCGCGCAGCTTGCGCGCGCTATGCGACAGGCCGATGAAGCGAATGTGACGTTTAGGTTATGGCAGTCACAGGCTGAGCGGGCGGCAACAGCATGACGCACAGGGGGCGTTGCAAGCAGGCAAATGCGTGCGCGTGATGCCGGTCAGGCCGCCGCTGCGCGTTCGCCCGGCTTGGTCGCGGGGTATTGCGACTGCTTGGAAATGTCGCGCAGCAGCAGGATGTCGCGATAAGCCCCGGGTTCGAATCCCATGCGGGTGCCGCCCCGATCGTCGTAGATGAGTTCGTTGATGAACGCGTCGATATCCGGTGTATTCCACACCGCCACCAGTTTGTTCAGCAAGTGAGGGTAGGCTTCCAGACCCGGACCCGGGTCATTGCCATCCTGGGAAATGGGATGGCCCGAGAGATTGATGTTGAAATAGCGTCGGCATTCCGTACTGGTGGCGGCGTAGCCTTCGGTGTCCCCTGCACGGTGCTGCAGATCGAGCAGCAGCAGCCAGGGCACGGGCGATTCCATCGGGGCCGCCCGCAAGTGCTCCTGCAGCAGGTGGATGGCAAAGTCGCCGTGACCGTGGGCCATGAACACTTCCGCCTGGTCGAGGATGTCTTCCTTGACCTCGGTGCCTTCTTCTTCCGCTTCTGCGGGGGCACGCTCCGCCATGCGGGCCGGCACCGGGGCTGCGACATGCGAATCGTCATCGTCCATGCGCTCGATATCCGGTACAGCCGAGCTAGCATCGAGCGGCTGGGTTGCGGCGAGTGTCGTCAGCGGAGTGGCCACCGGTGCCTGCGCGCGCCGGCGCAGCCAGACCACCAGCGCGGCGATGCCGGCCAGCAGGCCAAGCAGCAGGAGCGCCAGTGGCCAGCGTGCGGGAGAGGGCGGTGCAGCTGGTGGGGTGGCGGGACGGGATGTTGTCGCAGCCCGGGCCTCCAGTTGGGCATTGCGCTGATGCAGATCGCTCAACTGCGTTTCCAGGTGCGCAAGCTTGCGGGTGAGGGCCGTGTTCTCGTCCGAGAGCTCGGTGGGCGTCAGCGTTTCGCCAGGCTGGCCGATGCGGGCCGGGTCGGGCAGGGTGGTGTCGAGTTGCAGGGCAAAGCGTGATTCGGGTCCACCGGCAAAGTGGCGCTTGCCAGACAGGACAAGTCGCGGGGTCGCGTCGGTGGCCGGGGCCGCCCGCTTGACGCGGGCAACGGGTTTGTCTGTAAGCGCTTTGGCTGGCGCGGCCTCGCGTGCGGGTACGCGCGGCGTCGTGCTGACCGGAACCGCGGCGATCAGGGGGTCGGGGGCAGCAGGGGCGACGACAGGCGGATCCAGCAGCAGCGCATACTCCCGCTGCATGCGGACATCGCAATCCGTGCCCAGCACGAACTGGACGACCGGATCGTTCAGGCTGCCGGGCGTGCGGATGTGCAGGGCAGTCCGGCCGTTGGCCCGGACGAGGGCGAGCCTGGCGTCAGCGGGGGTGGGGGTGGCGACACTGGCGGGCGACAGACGGAAGCAATCGCTGTTCAGCTCAGGCGGCACATCGATCAGTTCCACCACGGCATGGAGCGGCTGGCCGAGGCTCGATCGCACGCTCACCTCGCCCAGACCGAGCGCGTGCACGGCACCCACTGGGCAGAGGCCTACAAGGATGGCGAGTGTGGAGCGTTTCACGCGGCAGTGGAATTGAGGGACACGCCAGTCATTCCGGCTATTTTGCGGCCAACTTTAGAGTACTGCACGGATATTGGCACGTTTTTTGGCGCCGTGGCAGTCAAGTCTCAGCCGAAAAGCATCAGCGCCCAGACCACCACGACGTTGATCAGGGCGACGAGCACCGCTGCGCTGCCCATGTCCTTGGCGCGTTTGATGAGGTGGTGCCGGTCGAGCGAGATGCGATCCACCGCCGCTTCGACCGCTGAATTCAGCAATTCGACGATCAGCACGAACAGCACCGAGCCGATCATCAACGCGCGCTCGACGCCGGTATTGCCGAGCCAGACCGCAAGCGGAATCAAGACCAGCGCGAGGTGCGTTTCCTGACGGAACGCGTCTTCGTGCTTGTACGCAGCCTTGAAACCGTCGGCGGAATAGCCTGCGGCGTTGATGAGGCGCTTGAGGCCGGTCTTGCCCTTGAACGGCGATTCGGACGCGACGACTTCCTCGTTCGTGGTCGATGGCCCGGGCGGGAAGTCTTCGCGTTTGCTCATGGCAACTCGTTTCAGGCAGCGGGTTTGTAGGCGAGATCGAGTTCGCGCGCGGCTTTCACGTCGTCCAGTCGCCGCACCGGCAGCGTGTACGGCGCGCCTTTCACGAGATCAGGATTGGTTTCGGCTTCGTGCTTGATCTTGATCATCGCGTCAATGTAGCCGTCCAATGTTTCACGCGATTCGGTTTCGGTCGGCTCGATCAAGAGGCACTCGGGCACGAGCAGCGGGAAGTAGGTCGTCGGCGCGTGGTAGCCGTAATCGAGCAGGCGTTTGGCGAAATCCATCGCGGTCACGCCGGTCGCATCCTTCAGTTTTTTGAGTGTGACGATGAATTCGTGGCTGGCGCGGCGCTCGGGGTAGGCGAGTTCGAAGCCCGCGTCGCGCAGGCGAGCCATCACGTAGTTGGCGTTGAGCGTGGCGTATTCGGCGACGCGGTGCATGCCCTCGCGCCCAAGCAGGCGGGCGTAGATATAGGCGCGCATCAAGACGCCCGCGTTACCCATGTTCGCGCTCATGCGGCCGATGCTCTGCGGCACGTCGGTCTCGGTCGCCAGGCGATAAAAACCGTTGTCGTTCAACACCAGCGGAATCGGCATGAAAGGCAGCAGCCGCTCGGCCACGCCGACCGGGCCGGCACCAGGGCCGCCGCCGCCGTGCGGGGTCGAAAAGGTCTTGTGCAGGTTCATGTGGATCACGTCGAAGCCCATGTCGCCGGGGCGCACGTAACCCAGAATCGCGTTGAGGTTCGCGCCGTCGTAGTAGGCCAGGCCACCCGCGTCGTGGACGATTTTGAGAATGTCGACGATGCGTTTTTCGAACACGCCGAGCGTGGACGGGTTGGTGAGCATGAGGCCGGCGGTCTGCGGGCCGACAGCGGCTTTGAGCGCTTCGATATCGACTGCCCCGTTGGCGTCGGTCGGGATCTCTTTGACCGTGTAGCCGCACATCGTCGCCGTCGCCGGGTTGGTGCCGTGCGCGGCATCCGGCACGATGATTTCGCGGCGCGCCGTGTCGCCGCGCGCGTCATGGTAGGCGCGGATCATCGCCACCCCGGCGAATTCGCCGTGCGCGCCGGCCATCGGCGCCATCGATACGCCCGCCATGCCGGTCACGTCCTTGAGCATTTCCTGCAATTCGAACATCGATGCGAGGAAGCCCTGGCCGGTTTCGTCGGGGGCGGCGGGGTGGCGCGCGAGGAACTGCGGCAGCATCGCCAGCGAATTGCATGCGCGCGGGTTGTATTTCATCGTGCACGAGCCCAGTGGGTAGAACTGCGTGTCGATGGAGAAGTTTTTCTGCGACAGTCGGGTGTAGTGCCGCACCACGTCGAGTTCGGATACTTCCGGCAGGCCCGGCGCGGTTTTGCGTCGCAGGGCGGCGGGAATGTCGTCGAGGCTGCCGCCAGCGGCAGGCAATTGGGCGGTGGCGGTGCGGCCGGGACGGGAGTGGTCGAAAATGAGCATGGTTCTGTTTTCACAAAGAGGACACGAGGACAAGAGGGGTGCCGGGAAGGACTTTCTCCAGTCCTCTTGTCCTCATTGTCTGGAAGTTACTTCAAAGCGGCTAAAGCGGCGTCGTAATTGGGTTCCTGCTTGATCTCGGGCACGAGCTCGGCGTGGATGACCTTGTTGTTCTCATCCAGCACGACCACGGCGCGCGCGGTGATGCCGGCGAGCGGGCCGCTGGTGATGGCCACGCCGTAGGCCTTCATGAAATCACCTCCGCGCATGGTCGACAGCGTGGCCACGTTGGGGGCTTCTGCGCCGCAGAATCGGTTCTGCGCAAACGGCAGGTCGGCTGAAACTGCCAGCACGGCCACCTTGTCCGATGCGGCGTCGTTGAATTTCTTGGTCGAAATCGCGCACACCGGCGTGTCGAGGCTGGGCACGATGTTGAGGATTTTCTTCTTGCCGGCGAAATCAGCCAGCGAAACATCCGCCAGATCCTTGTTCACCAGTTTGAAATCCGGCGCGGTGTCGCCCACCTTGGGGAAGGTGCCGGATACGTCGATGGGGTTGCCGCCTAAGGTCACTGCCATGGTGTCTCTCCTTGGATCGTTCACTGCAAAGAAACGGGAATGCCCGTTCAGTTATCGTAGCGCTTCAGGTGTTCGTCGATATTCTCGCGCAGGTTCGTTTCGTATTCATTGAGGAAAAAAGCGATTGCCGCTTCCTTCTGCGCGAGCATCTCGGCCTTGTTCTCGCTTGCTGCCATGATCACGAAGGCATTGAAGCGCGAAGCGGCAAAGAGCATGGCGGCGCTGACCTTGGCCGGCTGGACCTTGCCCATGTGCGTGTTGCACAGCGTGATGTGTTCGTCGGCGAGTTCGTAGAACTCCTTGTCGTGGGGCGTGCTGCTCATGGGCGTCTCGGTTCGGTCGGGGGTGGGGAAATTCAGCGTGCGGCGGGGGCCGACAGGATGCCGGCAAGGTGGCCCGCGTAGGCGTCCAGGTCGGCAGCGGTCTTGGTTTCGGTTGCGCAGACGAGCAGGGCCTGACCGAGTTCGGGGTAAGCCGTAGTGAGATCGTAGCCGCCGAGGATGCCTTGCGCGCGCAGGGCGCGCAGCACGTCGGCGACAGGGCGATCCAGTTGCACGACCACTTCATGGAAACAGGCGCTGGGAAATGCGCGCTTCACACCCGGGAGCGCCACGAGTTTGTCGGCCAGCGCGCGGGTGTTGGCGTGGCAGGCGGACGCAACTTTGGCGAGACCGGCGGGGCCCAGCAGCGACATGTATTGCGTGGCGGCGGTGACGACCAGACCCTGGTTGGTGCAGATGTTGGACGTGGCCTTGGAGCGGCGGATGTGCTGTTCGCGCGCTTGCAGGGTGAGCGCGAAGCCGGGTTTGCCGTCCAGGTCCACTGTGCGACCGACGATGCGACCGGGCATCTGGCGCACGAAGTCCTGACGGCAGCACATGAAGCCGAAGTAGGGCCCGCCGGAGGCCATGGGCGCGCCGAGCGGCTGGCCTTCGCCGGCGGCGATGTCCGCACCGGTCTGGCCCCACTGGCCCGGCGCTTCGAGCACGGCGAGGCTGGTCGGGTTGACGAGGCCAATGGCCAGTGCCCCGTGGGCGTGTGCCCAGTCGGTCATGGCGTGCACGTCTTCGAGCACGCCGAAGAAGTTGGGCTGCGGAATCACCAGCCCGGCGAAGACCCCCGGTTCGGCGGGCAGCACGGTCTTGCCGGTGCTGGCGTCGTAATCCAGTTCGAACAGTTCGATGCCCTGATTCTTGACCGTGGTGACA
>JBEQCD010000024.1:0-31226 GCA_041639515.1 Hydrogenophilales bacterium
TGGAATGCCGGCAGCCAGCGCAAATATGCGGGCGGCGTCGACAAAAGGCATGGCCCCGTTGAGCTTGAGGTCGAGCGTGTGAGGATGTGCGGCGTCGTCCGACAACACGAAATCGCGCATCACGCCCAGCGGTGGCCGGTTGCGCAAGGCATTGCCCGCCATCTGGTGCAGAAAGCGCGGATTGGCACGGGCACTGCGATTGAGCCAGGCACGGAGATCCGGTGCCAGCGCCGCGTCACCGGCCAGTGCGCGAAAGTCGAAAAAGATGCTGGCGTGCAGTAGAGCCTCGGGTGAACCGTGCTCGATCCAGTCGGCAAACTGATGCTGCCAGTCCGCAGCGGACAGGCACCACTGCGGGTTGCTCGCCATGATGCCGCCCTTGCACAGCGGAAAGCCGCAGGCGTCGAGCCAGGTGTTCACGCGCAGCGCAAAGGCGCGCAGGGCCGCCTGCTGTTCCGAGCTGGCGCTACGAAAAATCAGGGCATTGTCCTGGTCGGTGGCCAGCGTCTGTTCCATGCGGCCCTCTGAACCCAGCGCCAGCCAGCACCAGTCGACCCCGGCGAGTGCGGAATCGCGACCGCTTTCCAGCGCGATGAGCCGCTGCGTGAGACGGTCGTTGAGCCCGGAAATGATGGCGGTGAGGTTTTCCGCGTCCATGCCCTGTGCGAGCAGGCTGTGCGCCAGATCACCGATGTCGCGGGCCAGCCCCGGCAACCTCGCCGGGTCGTCCACGTGCGCGAGTGCAGTGGTGATGTTTTCCACCGAGAGCCGGCGCAGCGCGAAGATGTCCTTTTCCGACACCACGCCCACCAGCTTGCCCGAACGCACCAGCGGCACATGATGGATGCCCTGGCGGGCCATGCGCACCAGCGCGTCGGCCACTGGCGCATCCGCATCGAGTGTTGCCGGCGTTGGCGTCATCACGGTGGACAGCGGCGTGTCGAGCGGCGTTTCGGCAAGCGTCACGCGCGCCAGCACATCCTTCAGGGTAAGAATGCCGACCGGCCGGCCCGCCGCGTCCACCGCCACCACCGAGCCCACCCGCGCCCCCTGCATCCGCGCCAGGGCCTCGCGCAGCGGGGTGTCCGGCGTGGCCACCACCGGATCGCGGCGGATCAGCGAATCGAGCGGGCGCGAAAAGCGCTGCTTGTCATCCTGCGCCAGGGCGTACTCTGCCTGCACCTCGCGCTGTGATTCCTCGAGCAGGCTGGCAATGCGGCGCGTACAGAAATCATGGAAAGCCGCGCTCCTCGCCAGCAGCGCATGAAAATCCGTCGCCGCCAGCTGGTAAGTGAAACAGTCGGTTTCCGCACGATAGTGGTTGGCCGCACTCCGGCCGGCAAGCAGGGCACCCAGCGGAAACATCTCGCCGGCGGCAAGCTGGAGCACCGTCTGGCCATCGGCCGTCACCCCCGCCACCGTGCCCTGCTTGACGATGTGCAGATGCGTGGGCGGCGTATCGCCCGCCTCCAGCAGCAACGCCCCCTGTGCCGCATAGCTCACCCCCAGCCGGGCGACCAGCCACAGCCCGTCCGCCTCGTCCATGGCCGAAAACGGCGCGTGGTGCCGCAGCGCGTCGAGCGTGGCGCGATGCAGGCTGCTGGCGATAGGCGAGGTGGACATGGCAGTCATCCGCAATGGGAACGTTCGGATGATAGCGAAGAGTGGGCGAAAAAAAGCCCCGGATGGGGGCGGGCATTGGCGATCTGCGCAGAAATCAGTTGGGCTTGTGCACGGTCATGTAGGCGGGCAGGGTTTCCTGAAATTCTATGTCCCTGTCGTCATCCTTGCGGTGGTTGCACCAGAGTGCGGCCAGCACGCCGAACGCCTGACAGGCTGGGCTTTTATAGCCATCCTTGCGGCAGATCAGGGTGACGGTATGACGTGGCATTTCCGGTTTGAGCATCACCGGGTAAAGCCCCTGTTTGTGGCTGGCAATCGTACTGGGCAGGATGGTCGACAGGCGACCCAGACGAACCACCTCCGATATCACGCTGAGTGAATTGGTTTCCATCACGATGTGGGGCGTAATCGACATCTCCCGGCAGTACTGGTCAAAGTGCCGACGCAACGCAAAGTCAGGGTTCAGCAATATCAGTGACTCGTGTTCGAGTGCCTGGATGCTCAGCGCATCAGCCTGGCCTGCACGTGGATGGGTCTTGCCCACTGCCAGACTCAGGGTTTCGGTGAAGAGGATGTTGGTCTGGATTTCATGGGAACGAGCCTCGGTCGAGAGCACGTTTGAAAACGAAATACCCATGTCGAGCCGTCCTTCGGCCACTTCGGTTTCTACGGAATCCTGGGGCATTTCCTGAGTGCTGACAGTGATGCCGGGATAGCGGGAATTGAAGTACTCCAGCAGTGGACTGACAAGATGGTCGGTGATGGGTGTCATGCCCAGACGCAGTGAGCCCCGACTCAGATCCTGTAGTTCATGAATGGCACGCTTGCCTTCTTCAAGTTCATGCAGGGCACGGCGTGCATAGCGTAGGTAGACCTCGCCAGCAGCCGTCAGTGTCACGCTCCGACCTGTGCGGTCGAGCAACTGCACATCAAGCAGATCTTCGAGTTGCTTGATCTGTTGTGACAGTGTTGGCTGGGATACGAACAGCATTTCCGCAGCGCGTGTGAAGCTCTGCAAATCAGCGACTGCGATGAGATAGCGAATCGAGCGCGGGAAAACGAGATTTCGATCCATAGCAGAACCCTATACCTCTTATCGGTATTTAGTCTTGGAAAACTATAGCGTGTTGGCCCATTGTTCAGGAACCCAACGGGGCAGGCAAGCCAAGCTTGCAGTGGATTCGTACTAGTGGCTTGTCTCCCAAATGATTTGAAACCAGCAGGAGAGAATCATGCATATCGATCCAGGTGTGGTTGACGGCGCAAAACTGATGCTCGGCTACAGCACGGCTGCTGGAGTTGTCGGCTACACGGCCTGGTTGGCCTGGGGCATGCTCAGACAGGCGCGACTGCCAGAACTGATGTTGCGAAGCATGGTGGCGATGTGTCTGGTGTTCTGTTTTTTTGAAGTCCTGCCCCACTACAGGGTGGGCGTCTCCGAGGTGCATCTCATCATGGGGGCGGCAATGTTTCTGATTCTGGGTGCGGCCCCCGCAGCCATTGGGCTTGCGTTAGGACTGTTGTTGCAGGGGCTGTTGTTTGCGCCTGCTGATTTACCGCAATACGGAATGAATTTGACGACGCTGCTGGTGCCTCTGTTTGCTTTGAATGCACTGTCGAGGCAGATGATCCCGGCTGGTACGCCATACGGACAGATGTCATATCAACAATGTCTTGCCCTTTCCTCTGCCTATCAGGTGGGTGTGGTTGCCTGGGTGGCTTTCTGGGCGCTCTATGGGCAGGGAGTGAACGCAGCCAGCCTGGCCGGTGTTGCACAGTTTGGTAGTGCCTATCTGCCCGTGATCCTGATCGAGTGCGGAGTTTGTACGGCTTGGCTTGCCATGGGCCGGCATTGGCCAGGACTCCTCGACTCCCGGCTGTTCGGTGGAGCGTTCAATCGGGTGACACAGGCTTGAGCGTACCTGCCCGATTCTGTAGCCATGACAAACAAACTTGCTTAACCACCGCACAGGAATCTGATTTATGAACAAGGCAGAAATGCGCTCCGCGATTCTTGAGGCCAGGGAGAAAAACGGCACAACGTGGGATGCAATTGCGGCAGCGGCAGGTCTCTCGGCCGAATATACGTGCTCGGCTTGCCTGGGTATGAACCATCTCGACAAGGATGCTGCGGATGCAGTTGTCAGGTTGCTGGGGTTGGACGAATCGGTGTCGCTGGCCTTGCAGCGTTACCCGCACAAACACTGGGATCAGGCTGTTCCAACCGACCCGGTGATCTATCGCTGGTACGAGATGCTGAACGTGTACGGCGAAACGATCAAAGAGCTGATACATGAGAAATTTGGCGACGGCATCATGAGTGCAATTGATCTCACGATGAATCTCGACCGGCAGGTTGATCCGAATGGGGATCGGGTAAGGGTTGTCATCAGCGGGAAGTTTCTGCCCTACAAGACATGGTGACAGTAACGCAGTGCCTGGCAGTCAGGTGCATGCAGGGTGAGTTGACAGACATGGCCAATAAATATGACTCGCGGAGGGATGAATGTTTTCAGTTGCGCGGGTTTTGCTCAAGCAGTGTGCCAGCAATAAAGGCAGCACTGATACTGAACTAGGGCTCCTCAAATCCGGCCGCTCCTCCTGTGCCGGATGCACTAGTGTTGCCGCCCCTTTGGGGCGGCTTTTTTTTGCAAGCGCCAGCGTCGGCGCTGGCCATATCACCAGCTGGGTATGAACCTATACAAGGGAGATGATTATGAACGCACGGGACCCCCATCGTTTCATCAACGAACTGGACGACGCATCTCTGGAAAGGCTGGTGGCAAGACTGGAAGGGCGGGCGCGTGATCACGTTTTTGCCCGTCTGCTCGACAAATATGTGGGCTATTTGGCGATGCCTGCGACAACCCGAATTCTTGAGATAGGCTGCGGAACCGGTGCGGTACTGAGAACAATTGCGCGACGTCCGGATTTTGGTGGCCAGGCAACCGGGATTGATCACTGTGACGCCTTTATTGGCCATGCGCGCAATCTTGCAGGAGCCGAAGGCTTGTCGGACAGGCTGGATTTCAGGATGGGCGATGCCCATCGTCTCGATTATCCAGGCGCAACATTTGATGTTGTGATCGCACACACCTTGATCAGTCATGCGGCAGCCCCGCTGGCTGTGCTGTCGGAAATGGCGCGTGTGGTCAAACCCGGTGGACACGTCGTTGTCTTCGATGGGGATTACGCGTCACTGACCTATGCATTTGCCGACCATGAATTTGGCACAAAGATGGATGCTGCGCTGGCGAAAGCCACATTCAACAATCCGCGCGTCATGCGCGATATTCCCCGGCTGCTGCCGGGCCTGGGCCTCAAGCTGGTGACAGGCTGGGGTGATGCCGTGGCTGAAATCGGTCACGGCAGTTACTACAAATCCTTTGCCGAAACCTATGTGCCTTACGTCAAGCGCGCCAATGTATTGCCAGAGGAAGCCATCGATATCTGGTTTGACGCACAGATGAGAGCCACCGCAAGCGGGACGTTTTTCGCAGCGTGCAATTACTACACCTATATCGCACAGCCAATCTGATCGTGCAGGTGTCATGTACCTGGATCCGTCCATAGGTGGATGCCGCAACACAAGCAATGGCGCGGTGTTTTTGGCTATAGCCAACCCCTATCGGGCATATCGGAATAAAGACTTGGTAATGGAAAAACGAATCACGCATAGTGAACTCACCCAAGATGAACCGTGCAGTGCGTGATGTGTGACGGATTGTTTTTCGCAACAGCCGCCACGTGATTCACTGGGTTGAGATCTCGTGTGGAAAGTGAAGTTTCGCTGCAGTCGGCGTGATGGTTCCACAGGGTTCTTTGTCGATTAGCCACCGTGATAAGGAGTCGAAAATCATGTCATCGTCAATCCGGGAAGAAGTGCTCCGACATCTTCAGACGACCGCACTTCTGCAGCCCGCCCTGCACAAGCAGACGCATGCCCCCTCCCCAACAGAAATCGATCACACGCTCTATCGTGCCTACACACGCACGCCACACGATGTCGGGGGCGAGCCGGATGTCCCCATCGAGTATCAGGAAAAGGAAGAGGAAGTCTGGGAGCTGAACACCTTTGCCACATGCGAGTGCCTCGCCTGGCGAGGTGTCTGGACTGCTGAAGAACGGCGCCGCAAGCAAAACGTCGATGTGGGGCAGACGGCCTATCTTGGCATGCCCTATTACGGTCGCTGGTTGATGACGGCTGCGCGCATCCTGGTAGACAAGCAGTACGTGACTCTCACCGAATTGCACAACAAGCTGCACGAGCTGAAGGCGCGCGTGGCAGCGGGGCAGGGGCTGGGGGAATACCTGCCGCCCAACAACAAGTAACCGGAGGTCTTAACCATGAGTCACAAACCTGAATGGGATCGTGCCCATCACGCCAAGATTGCCACGGGAATTGGCGACCCGCAGTGTTTCAAGGGCATGGCGGGTGCGCCCAAGTTCAAGGAGGGGGATCGTGTTCGCATCAAGGATCTGCCTGACCTGTTCTACACGCGAACGATGACCTACACCCGGGGGGCCACCGGCACCATCGTCAAGCTGGTCTATGAAAGCCCGGCGGCGGAAGATGAGGCGTTTGGCAATGAGGACCATGTGGAGTGGTTCTACAGCATAGTCTTCACGCAGAAGGAACTGTGGCCCGAGTACAGCGACACCTTCTCGAACGATACGCTCGAAACTGAAATTCCCGAGCGTTACCTCGAGAAAGCCTGAGGCGTGTGCGACAACCATTGAGAAAAGGATAGACAAGATGTCATCAGATCACGATCACGATCACGATCATGGCCATAGCCACGGTCACAAGGCCGCTCCCATGGTGGAGGAAGTCAGCGATTTCGAAATTCTGGAAATGGCTGTTCGCGAACTGGCCATCGAAAAGGGATTGTTCTCTGCCGAAGACCATCGCGTATGGAAAGAGTACGTCCACACGCTCGGACCGCTGCCGGCTGCTCGCCTGGTTGCCAAGGCCTGGCTCGATCCCGAGTACAAGAAGCTGTGCATCGAAGACAGCGTGGAGGCCAGCAAGGCCGTGGGTGTGAACTGGGTAACCAGTCCGCCGACTCAGTTCGGCACACCCAGCGACTATTGCAACCTGCGTGTGCTGGCAGATACATCCACACTCAAGCATGTGGTGGTGTGCACGCTCTGCTCCTGTTACCCGCGCCCGATTCTTGGTCAGTCGCCCGAGTGGTACCGCACACCCAACTACCGCCGTCGCCTGGTGCGGTGGCCGCGCCAGGTACTGGCTGAATTCGGGCTGCAACTTGCCCCGGAGGTCCAGATTCGGGTGGCGGACTCAAACCAGAAGACCCGCTACATCGTGATGCCGGTCCGGCCCGAAGGCACGGAAGGGTGGACTGAAGACCAGTTGGCGGAAATCGTCACGCGTGATTGTCTGATCGGTGTGGCCGTGCCCAAGCCTGGCATCACTGCCAATGCCAAGAGGAACGTGATCAAGGCAAACCGGCCCGTCCATCACGATCATTGATAGAGGTTCTACACCAGAACAAGGAGTGAGTCATGGGCATGCCTGATAACACAGTGACGGCGAACAGGTGGCAGGGTACGGACCTGAAAGCCATTCCCTTGCTTGAAACGGTTCGTACAAAGGGGCGGGTATGGGAAGACCTGGCTACTCAGTATGGGGTGAAAAACCCTGATCCGCCCTGGAAGATCGATCTTGAAGCAACCTGCGACATGCTGGCTGCAGATTCTTGCGTCAAGCCATACGATCAGGTCGATCCGGGTTCGTGTGCACTGCCGGCGCTGGAGCGTCGGGCGGAGGAAGACGATCTGTCGGAAACACTTTACGAAGGGGTGCCATTTCCCGAGCGGCAATTGCTTGCCCTGGCGCACTCGATGCTGAAACGCGGCCTTTTCACCGAAGAAGAGCTTGCGCGGCAGATTGATAAGGTGGGTCAAAAGTTGAAGAGCGTGTAGACGTGGTGCTGCCGATGCAGTGTGCACCGGCAGCGCACGTCGGCCTGGTCAAAGCTGGCAGCAGTCATATGAGAGGTGTGCGGCACCGGCGCAAGATCGTCGGCGCTGGCATACATGAATCCAGAACAGTCTGATGGCATTCACGGATGCCGGATTGCGCAACGCGATGCGCGGAGAGGAATGCTGAAATGGCTATAAGGGGCACTGAAATCAGGATTGAAGGGCTGTCACAAAGATATCCCACGCGCAAAGTACCTACATTCAACCGCGTTGATCTTGTGTCGCCTCCAGGTGAGGCCCTTGCCATCATCGGCCGGTCTGGCTGCGGGAAATCCACCCTGCTGCACATCCTGGCGGGACTTACGCGCGGAACCGAGGGGCGTGTGCTTCTCAACAATACCGAGGTTGCCGGGCCCTCGCCCCGTTGGGTGATGATGTTTCAGGCTCCGCATCTCTACCCCTGGATGACCGTCACCCAGAATGTTGGTGTTGGCCTCACATTTGCCCGTTGGGGCAAGAAGGAAACCGAAGAGCGTGTGACCGAAGCAATACGCCTGGTCGAATTGCAGGAATTTGCTCAGGCCAACGTACAGGATCTATCCGGCGGTCAGCAGCAGCGTGTAGCGCTGGCGCGTTCCCTCGTAATGGAGCCGGAACTGCTCTTGCTGGACGAACCGTTCTCGGCGCTTGATGCCTTCACTCGTGCTGCACTGCAGAAAGACGTGCGTGCCATTTCCAAACGCCTGGGTTTCAACATCGTCATCGTCACACACGACATCGACGAGGCCGTAATCATGGCAGACCGTGCCGTGATCATGGCCGGCTCACCGGGTGACATCGTACATGAGCTGGATGTAGACCTGCCCGATCCGCGAGAACGCACCGATCCTCAAGTGCAGCAACTACGAGCGCGGCTTATGGCTACCTTCCAGGAGGCGGCGAACTACAAGAAACCGGAGGTTGCGCTCGCCGGCGCAGGGGGGCGTTGATCACCCTGACGGACTTGTCTGCTCACGCCTGATGGCGGTCGGACAAACAGGCCGGTGACCCGGCATATAACTAAGGAGACGGAGAATGAAGAAATATCTTGAAGAAGTGCATACCGGGCCACGTGCGCTGGTGCATGTCGAGGGATGTTCCTGCGGCACATGTGGAAAGGCCAAGTCGGTTGATCCACGCTTGCAGGCCGCCATGCCGGATAACCCTGATGTGGCCGACGGCATGGCAGATCCCAATCTGTCGCTCGATTACGATCCGCTTTTCAGTTCGGTCCTTGGCTCCGGCGTGAGCCGCCGCGATCTGCTGAAGATGGCGGGTATTGCCGCACTGGGCGGGTTCGGTAGCATGATGAGTTCCGCCTCGGCCTTTGCCCAGCAGCAGAAAGCCGCTGGCAAAAAATTCACCAAACCCTTCGATCCTGTAGTGAAGATCGGCTACATCCCGATCACTGATGCAGCCACACTTCTGGTGGCGCACGAGATGGGCTTCTTCAAGAAAGAAGGGATCGATTCAGAGCCGCCCACCCTGATTCGTGGCTGGTCGCCTCTGGTTGAAGCCTTTTCCGCGCAGCGCTTCAACCTGACGCACCTGCTGATTCCAGTGCCAATCTACATGCGCTACAACAACAAGTTCCCGGTGAAGATCACCGCCTGGAACCATACCAACGGCTCCGGCATCATCGTCAGCAAAAAAGCGGGGATCAAGTCGCCCAAGGATCTCGGCGGCAAACAGTTTGCCGTGCCCTACTGGTATTCGATCCACAACATCATTTCGCAGAAGATCATGCGCGATGCCGGGCTCACCCCGGTGATCCGCCCGCAGGACGCGAAGCTCGCACCCAATGAAGTTAACCTGCTGGTACTGAACCCACCCGATATGCCGCCCGCGCTGGCCGCAGGACAAATCGATGGCTACTGTGTGGCGGAACCCTTCAATGCGCTGGGCGAACTCAGGGCGGGGGGCGAAATGCTGCGCTTTACCGGTGATGTCTGGAAAGGCCACCCCTGCTGCGTGGTTTGCATGCACGAGGATGACGCGATGGATCCGGCGCGTGCCGCCTGGGCGCAGGGCGTGCACAACGCCATCGTCAAGGCCCAGCTCTATCTCGGGGCCAACCGCAAAGCCATGGCCCAGATGCTTTCCAAGGACGGCAAGAAATACCTGCCCTTTCCGGCGGAGGTGGTCGAGCGTGCGCTCATGTTCTATGAGCCGGCCGACTATGCGCAACCGAATGCGATCCAGCATCCGGAATGGGAACAGAGCCGCATCAATTTCCAGGGCTGGCCGTTCCCGAGTGCGACGAAGGAAGTCGTTAAGGAAATGAAAACCACCCTGGTCGGCGGCGAGATCGAATTCGTCAAGAAGCTGACGCCTGATTTTGTGGCCAAGGATCTGGTGCAGTACACCTACATCAAGAAGGCACTCGATGCGAACCCCAAATGGAAATGGGATCTGAGCGTGCCCCAGAAAGGCAATCCGTTCGACCGTAAAGAGGTGATCGAGTTATGAATCAGGCCGTCACCCCCGCCGCCGGGGGCGGTGGGATTTCAGTCCAGGCGACGCAGGCTGCGCTCAGGCGGCTGGCGTGGGGTGTCGCAGGTATTGCAATCCTGGCGTTGCTCTGGCTGCTTGCGGGCGAGTTGCTCGCGAATAATCCGACCACGAAAAGCTTCACGACATTTGGCCTGATTCCCACGCTAGAGGCCTTTCCTGAGCTGTGGGGGGCGGGCAAGATCCAGGCCGCTTCCCAGGCCAGCCTTTACCGGCTGGGTATGGGTCTGGGGATTGCCATCGCGATCGGTGTGCCGATCGGCGTGCTCATGGGCCGCATCAAATGGTTTCATAACTACAGCAACTCGCCCTTCCAGTTCCTGCGCATGATCAGTCCGCTGTCATGGATGCCGCTGGCCGTGCTGGTGTTTGCAACGTGGAACGGCTCCATCATCTTCCTCATCGCCATCGCGTCCGTGTGGCCGGTGATGTTTGCAACTGCCGCAGGCCTCGCCAAGGTGGATCCCAATTGGTTCAAGGTGGCACGCAACCTGGGGGCTCACCCCATTCAGATGTTGACGAAGATCATCATGCCCGCGATTGCCTTCGATATTTTTTCAGGCATCCGGCTGGCGCTGGGCGTGGCGTGGATCGTCCTGGTTCCGGCGGAGTATCTGGGCGTGACTTCCGGGCTGGGCTACGCGATCGAGGATGCGCGTGAAACCCTGTCCTACAACCACCTCACGGCACTGGTGCTCACGATTGGCTGCATCGGTTATGTGCTCGACAGCGTGCTCGTCATGTTGATCAAGCACTTCAGCTGGCATCGCGGAGGGACCAACTGATGCACAGGGATTTCATCCTGACAGCCATCCGCAATGGCCGGTGCCGTAGCCACGGGTCCGGCCAGCCAGGCTGTCCCAATACAGAACCGGGGCCTGCGTGCCTGACAGAATCGGCAGATTCCTGTCAGGGTCAGGTGCTCGATGCCCGTTGCCGGGCGGAGGGGATTCAATGATGAGCAACAACATGGCGATGACGGATGTCATCGGAGCGGGGGTGAGCGGAAACTGTCTCTCCCGTCTGGTGAAATCCTCCGCGCACAAATCCGTGCATTTCTTCGGCGGCCTGGCAGTCCTGTTCACGTTGTGGTGGGTGGGCATCTACTACATCACGCTCGATCCGGAGATGTCGCAGTTTGCGGACTTTGCGCCCTTGGCCGCGTTCCAGGCGATGCCCGATTTGTGGAACGACGGCACCATTCCCGATGCGCTCGAGACCAGCGGTTATCGTCTGGGGATGGGCATGCTTCTGGCCATTGCGATTGGCGTGCCGATTGGCATTCTCATGGGCCGGATCCGCTGGTTCCAGCAGCTGACTGACGTGCCTTTTCAATTCCTGCGCATGATCAGCCCGCTTTCGTGGGAGCCGATCGCCGTAGTGGTGTTCGCAGGCTGGGAAGAAGCAATCATCTTCCTGATTGCGGCGGCCGCCATCTGGCCTGTGGCCTTTGCCACGGCTGCCGGCCTCGCCAAGGTTGATCCGAACTGGTTCAAGGTGGCTCGTAACCTTGGTGCCAAGCCGTGGCACATGGTGACCAAGATCATCATGCCAGCTATCACGTTCGACATACTCACTGGCATTCGGCTGGCACTGGGCGTGGCTTGGATCGTGATCATCCCGGCGGAGTTTCTGGGGGTGACTTCGGGATTTGGCTATGCCATCCAGGATGCGCGCGAAAGCCTTGAGTACTCGAATCTGATGGCGCTGGTGGTGATCATCGGAGCAGTGGGCTACGTGCTCGATACCCTCTGCGTGATGCTGATCAGACGCTACAGCTGGCACAAGAGCTGAGGATGTCTTCACTTAACCGAAACAATCACTGAGGTAAGCCGACATGGCCAAGATCAATATCGTGTGCGTCACAGGGACACGGGAAAAGTTGCAAATGGCCGCGATGTTTGCGTCGGTCGCGGCCGCCACCGGAGAAGAGGTTTCGGTTTTCCTGTCAATGAACGCGATGCCCTTTTTCGTCAAGGGACACAGCCTGGAAGCGCCAGTCGAGGGGGAGATGGGCACCCTCATGGCCCAGAAGGGTGTCCCGCCGTTCAAGCAGCTTTTCCAGCAGGCGGTTGAGTTGGGTGATGCCAAGTTATTGCCCTGCTCGATGGCAATGGACCTTCTGAAAATCACCCGGGAAGACATGGATGACGAGCTGGGTCAACCAACCGGCCTGACACGCTTCCTGAGCGATGCAGAGGGTGGCCAGACCCTGACTTTCTGACAACGCAATTCGCCTGACAAGAATCAATGGAGATAGACATGAGTGAAAAAATCATCGATGCACGCGATACGTTCTGCCCTGGACCACTCATGGAGCTCATCACGCACATCAAGCAAGCTGAAGTGGGAGAAATGCTGGAATTGCTGTCGACCGACGAAGGCTCGGGTGCTGACGTGCCCGAGTGGGTGAACAAGGTTGGACACGAGCTCGTCAGCACGGAAAAGGTTGAAGGTGTCTGGCACATCAAGATTCGCAAGGCCAAGTAATCCACCTGCACAGGCCGGTCCCTCAAATTTCCGTACAGGAGAATGCAATGAGAATCTTAGTCGTCGGTGGCGGTACGGGCGGTACCATCGTGGCCAACAATCTTGCGCGCCGACTGGCGGGTGAAATCCGCTCCAATCGGGTGAAAATCCGGATGCTGTCGGCATCGGACAAGCACATGTACCAGCCTGGTTTGCTCTATGTGGCTTTCGGCCAGATGATGCCGGACGAGTTGTACCGTGATCAGCAGAGTCTGCTCGAGTCCTGCATCGAGTTTCATGTCGATCCCGTGGTCAAGTTCCATCTTGACCAGAACAAGGTGGTCACGCAATCCGGCAAGACCTACGAGTACGACATTCTGGTGATGGCAACGGGTTCTCGTATCGTGCCGGAAACCATCCCTGGCCTGGCCGAAGGGGCGGAAACCTTTTATAGCGAAGCGGGGGCAATCAGCCTGTTCAAGAAGCTGCGCGAGTTCGAGGGAGGCCGGATTGCACTGGTTGTTGGGGTGCCGCACAAATGCCCGATCGCGCCGGTGGAAGCCATCTTTTCATTGCACGATTATCTGAAGGCACGTGGCATCCGCGACAAATGCATGATCAAGTACCACTATCCGATCGGTCGTCTGCACACCATCAAGGAAGTTGCCACCTGGGTGAAGCCACACTTCGAGCGTATGGGCATCGAACACGAGACCTTGTTCAACATCAAGGAAGTGGATGTCGCGAACAAGGTGGTGCGTAGCGAAGAGGGTACGGAATCTCCCTATGACCTGCTCATTGCCATTCCGCCGCATCGCGGCATGGAAGTGATCGAGCAGAACGGCCTTGGCCAGGGAGGCTGGATTCCCACCGATCGGTTCAAGCTCACCATGAATGGCCATGACAATGTCTACGTGGTGGGCGATACCACCAACCTGCCGGTGAGCAAGACGGGTTCGGCCGCACACTTTGAGGCCGAGGTCATCGCCGACAACATTGCATCACAGATCAAGATTGGTGCCCCGGTCCGCGATTATGACGGCAAGGTGTACTGCTTCATCGAAACAGGTCATGACAGTGCGACCTACGCAATGTTCAACTATCAGAACCCGCCCAACCTGAAAGAGCCGAACAAACCCATGCACTGGTTCAAGACCTCTTACAACAAGATGTACTGGACCAGCGTGCGCGGTCTACTTTGAGGAATCATGCCATGACCAACGAAACCCCAACGCCAGTCACGATGGATGCGCGCGACCTGCAGCAGTTGGCAGAAGTGGCGACACTGATCACCGCTGCCCGGGATGCCCTGTCGGATGACATTGTCTCGCGCGTGTCGGGTGCCCTGAGTGAAGGGATCACCCTGCTCGATCGATTGACCCGCAACGAAGGACTGATGCGTTTGCTGCAGGTGTTGGACCGTCAGGAGAGCCAACAGCTTCTGGTTGCCCTGTCTGACGCCATTCATGCAGCAAGCCAGGACATTGCTGCAACCGCGCCAGCCACCGGCGGTATAGGGTGCATGATGCGTGTGGTCAGGGATCCGGGTACGCAGGAAGGCGTTCGCCTGCTTTCTGTCATTGGCAAGCATCTCAGCCACAGTCTGCGTGAACAGCACCGGCGTGGGAGCGTCTGATGACCCACGATCAGGGATCTGACGAAAAAGCCGCTTTGATATCGCCGCAATAATTGCGTGCAGGCATCCACTTGGAGATGCCCCAGCGCATGCCTACACACCAGGCAATGTCACATAAAAAAGCCCCGCACAAGCGGGGCTTTTTCACTGGGTGCAAGCACCCAGTCGGCAGGGCCGTTCTTACATCATGCCGCCCATGCCACCCATGTCGCCCATGCCACCGCCCATCGGGGCAGCCGGCTTGTCTTCCGGCAGGTCGGCGACCATGCAGTCGGTGGTGAGCATCAGCGCGGCGATGGACGCTGCGTTCTGCAGGGCGGTGCGGGTCACCTTGGTGGGGTCGAGCACACCCATGGCCACCATGTCGCCGTAGGTGCCGTTGCCGGCGTTGTAGCCGAAGTTGCCTGAGCCTTCGAGCACCTTGTTGACGACGACGGACGACTCTTCGCCGCAGTTTTTCACGATCTGGCGCAGCGGCTCTTCGATAGCGCGCAGCACGATCTTCACGCCGGCGTCCTGGTCGAGGTTGTCGCCTTTCACCGCAGCGGCAGCCGATTTGGCGCGCAGCAGGGCCACGCCGCCGCCGGGAACGATGCCTTCTTCAACGGCGGCACGGGTGGCGTGCAGCGCGTCTTCGACACGGGCCTTCTTCTCTTTCATTTCGACTTCGGTGGCTGCGCCGACCTTGATGACGGCCACGCCGCCAGCCAGCTTGGCCTTGCGCTCTTGCAGCTTTTCCTTGTCGTAGTCGGAGGTGACTTCGTCGATCTGCTTGTTGATCTGGCCGATGCGGGCCTTGATCGCGTCGGCCACGCCAGCGCCGTCGATGATGGTGGTATTTTCCTTGCCGATCTCGATACGCTTGGCACGGCCCAGATCCTGCAGGGTGGCCTTTTCCAGCGTGAGGCCGACTTCTTCGGCGATCACGGTGCCGCCGGTGAGGATGGCCATGTCTTCCAGCATTGCCTTGCGACGGTCGCCGAAGCCCGGGGCCTTGACCGCGCAGGTCTTGAGGATGCCACGGATGTTGTTGACGACCAGGGTGGCAAGCGCTTCGCCGTCCACGTCTTCAGCCACGATCATCAGCGGCTTGCCAGCCTTGGCCACTTGCTCCAGCACGGGCAGCAGGTCGCGGATGTTGGAGATTTTCTTGTCGAACAGCAGGATGAAGGGGTCTTCCATCACCGCCATCTGCTTGTCGGGGTTGTTGATGAAGTAGGGCGACAGGTAACCACGGTCGAACTGCATGCCTTCGACGACGTCGAGTTCGTTTTCCAGGCCCGAGCTGTCTTCCACGGTGATCACGCCTTCCTTGCCGACCTTGTCCATGGCGGCGGCGATGATGTCGCCGATCGAGGAATCGGAGTTGGCGGAAATGGAGCCGACCTGGGCGATTTCCTTGCTGCTGGCACAGGGCACGGAAATGTTCTTCAGTTCAGCGGTGATGGCAATGACGGCCTTGTCGATGCCGCGCTTGAGGTCCATCGGGTTCATGCCGGCGGCCACGTACTTCATGCCTTCGTTGACGATGGCCTGGGCCAGAACCGTAGCAGTCGTCGTGCCGTCACCGGCCACGTCGGAGGTCTTGGAGGCGACTTCCTTCACCATCTGCGCGCCCATGTTCTCCAGCTTGTCCTTCAGTTCGATCTCTTTCGCGACCGACACACCGTCCTTGGTGACGGTGGGGGCGCCGAACGAGCGGTCGAGCACCACGTTGCGGCCTTTCGGGCCCAGGGTCACCTTGACGGCATCGGCCAGGACATTGACGCCAGCCACCATGCGGTGGCGCGCGGAATCACCAAAACGTACGTCTTTTGCAGCCATGTTCTAACTCCTAAGAATGCTTGAATTCGGTTGAGGGACGCGGGGCTCAGGCCTCGATCACGCCCATGATGTCTTCCTCGCGCATCACGAGGACTTCCTCGCCGTCGACCTTGACGGTCTGGCCGGCGTACTTGCCGAACAGCACGGTATCGCCGACTTTGACGTCCAGCGGAATCAGCTTGCCCTGGTCGTCCTTCTTGCCGGCACCCACGGCGAGGATTTCGCCCTGGTCGGGTTTTTCGGTGTTGGCGGAATCGGGGATCACGATGCCGGAAGCGGTCTTGCGCTCTTCTTCCTTGCGTTTGACGATCACACGGTCGTGCAGGGGACGGATTTTCATAGCGGGGTCTCCAATGCGTTACAGACAAATAAAGCGGCCGCAATGCGGCCAGCAAAAAATGGAAGCGGCGATCCGTGTTGTTAGCACTCATCGCCGACGAGTGCTAATGGTAGGGGCGGGGCATGACAATTTCAAGTCCGCAGGGACAAATACTTGCGGGAGGCGGTTGAGGCGGGTGTCGAGGGCGAACGGACAGGGCCGTTCAGGGGTGGCTGCGTTCGTCGGCAATCAGCCATTTGCCCTGCCGCTTAACGAACAACAGGGATTTTTCCACCACGTCGCGATAACGCGGCGAATCGTAGGTCTGGCGGAATTTGACGCGGACGCCTTCGGGCCGGTGTTCGGTGCGGGCGTGGCTGACGGCGATGCGGAGGGGGCCGGCGGCGGCCAGCCGTTCGCGCCGTTCGCGTTCCCAGCTGGCGCGCTGTTTACCAGCAAAATCAAGAGTGTAAGAAGCCAGATAGGTACCTGTTTCGCGCTTTTCCCAAGCAGTGCGCCAGCTTTCCAGCGCCGCCAGTACGTCCGTCTGGCCGCTGGCAAGCGCAGGTGCGGGAACCGGTGCAGTAACGGGCTGGGCGCGCGGCGCGGCAGCGCCGGTCCGCGCCGGCGGTTCGATCGAAAGCGGCGGCTGGCTGGGGGCGTCACCCGCAAAACTGAGCTTGCAGCGTGCGCCGGCCGGCAGGCTGGCGTCGGGGTTGGGCAGCACCAGGCGAATGCGGAAGGTATTGGTAGCGCCGTCGATGAGCCTGTCGACCTGCTTGATGGTGGCGGTGACCGGGGCTGCGCCCGGCAGGTCGGGCTGGACCTGGGCGGTCATGCCCGGACGCAGGGTGCCAAAGCGGGCGGCGGGTGCCATGGCTTCCACGTACAGGGGGTTCAGCGCCACGATGCGCATCACGGCGCGGTCTTCCACGCGTTCGCCCAGGGCCACGTGGCGCTCGGCGACGACGCCGTCGAAGGGGCTGACCAGGGTGCGCTGGGCGAGCTGGCTGCGGGCCAGGTCGCGTTCGCGATCCCATATCCCGCGCTGCTCGCGGGCCTGTGCCAGCTTTTGCACGGCAAGCTGGGTTTCGGTGCGCACCTGGTCGAGCGCCTGCTCGGAAATGAACTGCTTCTTGAACAGGTCTTCGTTGCGCGCGAATTTTTGCCGCGCAAAATCGGCGGCGGCCTGGGCTGCGCGCACGTCGGCGTCCGCCTGGGCCTTGCTTTGCGCCACGCCGAGCACGGCCCGTTCCACGTCGCTGCGCAGCAGGGCCACCACCTGGCCCCGCCGCACGCTGTCGCCCCGGTCCACCGTCAGCGATTCGATCACGCCGGGCGACGAGGTGCCGAGTTCGGCAATGCGGGAGGGCTGCATCAGGCAGACCAGCGGGGTGGCGTGTGCCGGGCTGGCAAGGGTGGCAATCAGCAGGGGCAGCAGGGCGGACTTCATGGCATCACGGATCAGACAGGTTTCGGCTGGCAGGGCTGGCGGCTTGCCAGCAGGGTTTCAAAATCCTTTAACGGCAACGGACGGCTGAATAAATAGCCCTGGATGAGATCGCAGCCGTGCGCGACGAGAAAATCGCGCTGCGCCGGCTGCTCCACACCTTCGGCGGTGACTTTCAGGCCCAGGCCCTGCGCCATGGCGATGACGGCGCCGACGATGGCCATGCTGCCGCGATCGTCCGGCAGGCCCATGACGAAGGCGCGGTCGATCTTCAGCTCATCCAGCGGAAACTGCTTCAGGTACGCCAGCGACGAATAGCCGGTGCCAAAGTCGTCCATCGAAAGGCGCACGCCCTGTGCCTTGATGCGATGCAGCAGGTCGATGTTGGCCTGGGCGTTTTCCATCAGCAGACTTTCGGTCAGTTCCACCACCAGCTGGCCCGCGTCAAGACCGCTGGTGTTGAGTGCCGCTGCGATGGTGGCGGGCATGTCGCTGCGGCTGAACTGGAGGCTGGAGACGTTGACCGACACGCCCACGCCGTGGCCTTCGCGCTGCCAGCGTGCGGCATCCTCGCAGGCCCGGCGCATGACGAATTCGCCGATCTGCAGGATGAGCCCGGTTTCTTCCGCCAGCGGAATGAATTCACCCGGCGAGACAAAGCCGAGGTCGAGGCTGTTCCAGCGCACCAGGGCCTCGACGCCGACAATGCGGCCATCCGCCGCGATCACTTTGGGCTGGTAGTGCAGCGAGAGCTCCTCGCGTTCCAGCGCCTTGCGCAGGGCGGTTTCCAGCTTGAGCCGCGCCGTGGTGCGGGCGTTGGCTTCCTGCGACCGGTAGGCGAAGGCATCGCGGCCCATGCCCTTGGCCTGGGCCAGTGCGGCGTCCATGCTGGCGAGCAGCTCTGCCGGCTCGTTGCCGTCCTGCGGATACACCGCCACGCCGATGCTGAGGGTGAGATACAGCTCGTGGCCGGCAATGTGGAACGGCGCGCGGATCGCATCGAGCAGGCGGCGCGCCACCAGCGAGGCATCGTCCACATGGCGCAGTTCGGCCAGCAGCACGACGAATTCGTCGCCGCCCAGGCGTGCGAGTTCGACCTGTTCCTCGCGCAGGTCAAGCAGCGCGACGGCGTCGGATTCACGCAGCACATGGGTCAGGCGGCGCGCCACTTCGCGCAGCACCTCGTCGCCGGCATCGTGGCCCAGGGTGTCGTTGATCTGGCGGAAGCGGTCGAGGCCGACGTGCAGCAGGCCGCAATGCCGGTTCTGCCGGCGCGCCAGGCTCAGCGCCCAGTCGAGACGGTCGAGAAAGCGCTGGCGGTTGGGCAGGCCGGTCAGCGCGTCGTTGTAGGCCAGCTGGTCCTGATAGGCCTTGAACGCCAGCGCATTGCGCAGGCGCAGCGTCAGTTCGCTGGGATCGACCGGCTTGGCAAGGAAATCAGTGGCACCGAGTTCCAGGGCCTGCAACTTGGTATCCGCATCGCTCGCGGCCGTGAGCACGATCACCGGCATGTAGCGCAAACGCGGTTCGGCGCGGATTTCGTTGAGCAGCTCGAAGCCGGATTTGCCGGGCATCAGGAGATCGAGCAGGAGCACGTCGGGGCGCTCGTGCAGCATCAGATCGAGCGCCTGGCGCGAATCCTCGGTGGTGAGGAAGTTGGCGTAGCCGGCGTCTTCGAGAAAAGCCTGCACCACGTCGATCATGATCGGTTCGTCGTCGACGATCATGACCCGGGCACGGGTGAGCGTCTCCATCAGCGACTGCCACTCGGGCGAGCGCTGGGCGGGGGCAGACGGGGGCGTGAGATCGTTCATGGTTCAGTCTCGTTGTGCCGCTGCGGCCGGTGCGGCAGTTGAAGGAGCGCCGGGACGTTCCAGGCGGTCGGCAATGTCGCGCAGTTCGCCCAGCAGTTCGTTCAGGCCTTCGTCCGATTCCGACTTGGCCAGGGTTTCCAGATGCTTGGCCGGGGTGGTGAAGGGGTCGAATCCCACGGTGCCGCCCGCGCCCTTGAGCCAGTGCGCGAGTTCCGCCAGGGTCTTGAAGTCGCGTGCCTTCCACGCCACTTCCATGGCGTCGAGCTGTTCGGCCACGCGGTCGACGAACTTGGTGATGGCCGGATGCAGGCGCGCATTGCCGGCCAGGCGCGACACAATGCGCGTGACCGGCACGCTGCCCGCCTTGTAGCCGGGGGCCGCGCGTGCGGGTTCGACCGCCACGGTTTCGCCGCCGACGAGTTCGATCACCTTCGCCATCAGCTGGTCCAGGTCCACCGGCTTGGTGAGATAGGCCGTGCAGCCCGCCGCCATGATGCTGTCTTCGTAGCCTTTCATTGCGTGCGCCGTGAGGGCGACGATGGGCACGGTGAGGCCGCGTTCGCGCAGCAGCCGGGTGGCGGTTGCGCCGTCCATCTCGGGCATTTGCAGGTCCATCAGGATGAGATCATGCGGATGGGCCAGTGCCTTTTCCACGGCGATGCGGCCGTTTTCCGCCTGCTCGGTGAGCGCACCGGCCTCTTCCAGCACCAGACGCAGCAGCTCGCGGTTTTCCTCGCCGTCGTCGACGATGAGGATGTTGACCTTGGGCAGCTTCCACGCCACGGCGGTGCCGGTCGTCGGGGCCGCCTGCTGGGCGGCGAGGGTGTCGGGCGGCAGCAGGTGCAGGCTTTCCAGCGGGCCGGCCGGCAGCGTCACGGCAAAGGTGCTGCCTGCGCCGGGCACACTCGATACCGTGATGTCGCCGCCCATGGCACGGGCAAAGCGTCGGCTGATGGTGAGTCCGAGGCCGGTGCCGCCAAAGCGGCGGGTGATCGAGCTTTCGGCCTGGGTGAAGGGCTCGAACACGCTGTCGAGCTTGTCGGCGGCAATGCCGATGCCGCTGTCGCTGACTTCGAAACGCAGCTCGGCGTCGGGGCGCGAGGCCACGAACACCAGCTTCACGGTGACGCCGCCGCGCTCGGTGAACTTGATGGCGTTGCCGATCAGGTTGGTGAGAATCTGGCGCAGCCGGCCGGGGTCGGTGGCGATGCGTTCCGGCAACGCGCCGGGGCAGTCGAGCCGCACGAAGATGCCCTTTTCCTGTGCCTTCACGCCCTGTGCCTGCGATACCTCGTAGGCGATGCGGTAGGGTGAGCAGTCGAGCTTTTCCACTTCGAGCCGGCCCGATTCGACCTTGGACAGGTCGAGGATGTCGTTGATGAGCCCCAGCAGGTGGGTGCCGCTGGCGTGCACGATGTCGAGATGCCGGCGCGCGTCATCGGGATGCTTGATCTGGCCGCGTCGCAGCAGTTCGGTAAAGCCCAGGATGACGTTCATCGGCGAGCGGATTTCGTGGCTCATGTTGGCGAGGAATTCGCTCTTGGCCTGGTTGGCCGACTCGGCCGCCTGCTGCGACTGGCGCAGCTCGATTTCCTTTTCTTCCAGCTGCGTCACGTCGTCGAAGGACACCATCACGCCACCGTATTCGCCCCGGCCCACGAGAATGGGCGAGCAGTTGGTCATGAAGGTGCGGCGCTTGCCATCCGCGCCGGTGAACCACAGCAGATGGTCGCGCACTGGCGTACCCTGTTGCAGCGCCAGCTGCCAGGGATAGACGGAGGGGCAGGCGCGCTCGGCGTCCTCCCACGCAAGGCTCTCCACGGTTTCGCCGGTGAGCGAGGCCGGCGCACGCGCCAGCAGGTCGGCAAAGGCCTGGTTGGCGAGCACGATGTGGCCTTGCGTATCCATCACCAGCAGGCCTTCGGTCAGGGTGTCGAGCGCCGATCGCACGCGTTCCGGTACGGCCCGCGAGGGGTCAAGGTGCTTGAGCATCCGGCCCAGATAAAAATAGAAGGCGACGAAGCCGACCAGCGACAGGAACAGCGACAGCTGGACGCGCGGATCGTGCAGCCAGCCGGTCAGTCCGTCCGGGCGCAGTGGCGTGAAGCGCAGTTCCACCTGCCCCCAGGCGCGGTCGCCCGCCCAGATCGGCACATGGATCTGGGCATCGTTCGACTGGGTGAGGCCGGCCACCCACAGGCGGTCGTGCGGGCCGAATGCCGCGATCACGCGCCCGTCCGCCGTGCGGATCGCAGCCGACTGGAGATCCGGGTTGCGCCGTGCGACGAAGGCCAGGGTTGATTCGACCGCTTCGGTGCGGTCTTCCGCCAGCAGGGTGGTGCTGTAGGCGGCGATGGTTTCGGCCAGTGCCGCGCGGCCCTGGCGCTGGGCGCGTGCCTCGTCGGGCACGAGTTCAAACAGGAAGGCGAGCAGCAGCAGGCTCACGACCAGGGACACGAGGCCGAGGCTGAGATAGGTGCGCGCGCTGATTTTCTTGAGCAGGGCTTTCATGGGGCGCGGGCGTCAGGGGGTTCGGGAGCAGGCGGTGGTACGGGCGTTTCGAGCATGTCTTCGAGCGATTCGTCATCGCTGTCGTCGCGTCGGTGCAGATGGCCCAGCACCGGCAAGGGGTCGATCAGCCGCCAGGCCGGCAGTGAGGACAGCAGGGACGACAGCAGCACGCCGCCCCGGATCAGCCACAGCACGTAGCCCACCGACAATCCGGTCGACAGCGCCAGCGAAGCGGCGACGGTGTTCTTGTCGAGGTTGAGCTGGCCGATTTCGTCGCGCAGCTGGTCGAGCTGCTGCTGGAAATCACCACTGCCGAATGACAGGCGCATCGATTCAAGTGCGCGCAGATCGTGCGCCACCGCCTGGAAGGTTTGCTCCAGCGCGGCCAGGATGGGTTGGGACGCCGTGGCCGGCGAAGTGGCCGGACCACCGCCGTAGGCGGGCGGCGCAAGCACGGGGGTGATGTCGATGCGGATAACGGTCGGGGCATCGAGCAGCGTGCCGAATCCATCCCCGGCCATCGGGGCGGAGGCGAGGGGCGCTGCGGCAGCGGCGGAGTCGTCGATGACGGGCGGCGCATCCGGCAGCGTGTCGGGGTTGGGCGTGGCCGGTGCGGGCGCTTCGGGCACCGCCGGCGGTGTGACGGGCGGGGCTATGACATTGGGGTCGGGTGCCACGGCCACGCGCAGCGTCGTCAGCACCATGGCCCCGCCGGGGTCTGCGAGCTTGAGCTGGAACTGGTCGGCAACCGGCGCGCCGCCGGCGTGAACATATTGCACGTGGCCCGCGTCGACATCGGCCTGGGTGAATGCATCGCCCACGCCGAGTGCCGTGCCGTTGAGCACCAACGTGCCACCTGCCGGCGGGGCGAGCAGTTCGTAGCGCAGCGTGCCGAGCGCATCGTCGATATCTGCCGCCTGTAGATTGGCGGAGGTGAGCGTGACCGACTGGCCCTGGATGACGCTGGTGTCGCTCGATGCGAGCGTGGGCGTGTCGTTGACCGGGCCCACATCGACATACGCGGTGTAATCGGAAAACAGGCCGAAGGCATCGCTGACACGGAACTGGAAGCTGTCCAGGCCGTTGTAATCGGCGTTCGGGGTGTAGCTGAAACTGCCGTCCGGGTTGACCACCACCGTGGCGTTGGGCGTACCGGCGAGCAGGCTGTAGGTGATCAGCTGTCCTTCCGGGTCGTTTGCCAGCGGGAGCGTACCGGCAAGAGCCTGGTCTTCCAGTGAACCGTAGCCCCCGTTGCTGGCGGTGGGCGCTTCGTTCACGTCCTGCACCGCCACACGGAAGGTGCGCGCATCGGTGAGGTTGCCGTCGGATACCTGCACCATCACTTCATAGACATTGTTGCCGTCGAAATCACCGGGGATGTCGTGATCCGGGGGCGACACAAAATTCAGCTCACCACTCGCGGCGTCGATGGTGAAGCGACCGGCGTCCGCGCCGCCGGCAATCGACCAGGTGAGCGTCTGCGCCGGCAGGTCGGCGTCGCTGGCGGTGAGGGTGGCGACCGCGCTGGTGTTCTCAGGAATGCTGACATCGACCGTACTTCCGCCATGGCTGGTAATGACGGGCGCATGCTCGTTGGCCGGCTGGACCGTGATCGTCAGCGTCTGGGTGTCGGTAAGCGCGCCGTCGAAAACCTGCACCGCCACATCGTAAATATTGTCCATGTTGGCGTCGGTCGGTGCTTCGTAATCCGGGGCCAGTTTGAAGCTCAGCGCGCCGGTCAGGAGGTTGATCTCGAAACGAAGCTGGTCCGCGCCGCCCACCAGTTTGTAGCTGAGTAACTGGGACGGCGTGTTGGCATCACTGGCGGTGACCAGCGCAACCGTCGTGGTGTTCTCCGGCACAGTGATGGCGGCGGGCGAGGTGATGACCGGCGCGGCATTGGCGGCATCGGCCAGTGCCGCGCTGCGCAGATACACCCCCAGACCATCTGATGCTCCATGCCCGCTCCAGACAACGAGCGCGCGCCCATTCTGCACCGCCAGTGAGGCGCCCGTCTGGTTGCCCGCCGTGACACTGTTGATGACCTGCGCGCCGGCGTAGGCGGTGAGATCACTGCGGAAATGGCGTGCCATGATCGCGTCACCGCTGCCATCGCCGTTGAGTTCGGTCCATGCCACCACAAAGCCACCATTGCCGTCGAAGGCGACGGTGGCATCGCGCAGGGTTGCGCCTGTAGTTGCGTTGACCATGTCGACGCGGCCGATGTGACTGCCCGCATGGTTGTAATAGTCTGCCTTGATGGTGCCATCCTGTTCATCCACTTGGACCACCACAAAATTCCCGGTGGCGTCGATGGCAATATCCGCACGGTATTGGTTACCGTCTACGGTTAAACCCGGTATGGAATCCGGTACCCGGAACTCGCCACCCTGAGCCAGGCCGGTTGTGTCGTAGCGCTGGCCAAAAACAGCGTCGGAAGGTGCCAGAAGCCCCAATAAGGTGTCCCGGTTCTCGCTTGTCCAGACCACGACGAACGCCCCACTGGCGTTCATGGCCACTGCTGGCTGGTGCTGCTTGTCGGCAGTGGTGCCGGCCACGTGAAACTGGCTGCCCGCCGCGCTGCCATCTGCCAGAAAACGCTGGCCGTAGATCCCGTCGTCGCTCCCGTCCGCAGTGTCATCGACCCACACCACGACAAAATTACCGGCCGCATCGATGCCCACGTCCGGAGCGGTCTGATTGCCTGTGGTGACCGTGTTTACCGCAATTTCGCTGCCGATTTTGTTGCCGCCAGCGTCAAAACGCTGGGCCACGATGCCCCAGCCATCACCATCGGTGTTTTCGCTCTGCCAGACCACAACAAATGCGCCGCTGTCGTTCATGGCGAGGGCGGGTGCGGTCTGTTCGCCGGTCGTGATGGTGTTGACCTGGACTTCCCCACCCAGCGGATCGCCGTTGGCATCGAAGCGCTGGAGATAGATGCCGCCGGCATCACCGTCCTGGTTCTGGCTCATCCACACCACCACGCTGCTGCCGTCGATCGGATTGATGGCTACGGCGCGGCCGGCGGTGGCGGTCTGGCTCTCTGCCGTGGTGGTGTTGACGGCCTGCTGCGCGGGCGCAGCCGTGAGGTCGAGCACGCCCGCCCAGTGTGCGCTGGAAAGCGAGACGGCTTCGACGCTGCCGACCCGGGTTTCCAGCACCCAGTCCCCGCCCTGCGTGGCGTGGCCGGTGCGGTCGTCGCTCGCGGCCACGTCGGCTCCGGTGAGCGTGGACAGGGTGTGCACGAAACTCGCGCCGACGCTGCCGGCCCCCACGTCGCAGCCGTAGATGAGCAGGTCGGCGTCGGCGGTGAGTGCATCCTGCCAGCGCAGGAGCTCGTCTGCCCGGGCTTCGAGCGTGGAGGTGTCGAGCCAGTCGTCGCCAAGTTGCAGACGACCCGCTTCGCCGTGCGCGACGAGGTGCACGGCGTCGAGGTCGTCGCGCGCGGCCAGCGCTTCGCTGATCTGGGCGAGGCCGTCGCGCGCGGGGTCGAGCACCAGCACATCGATGTGCCGGTTGTCGTCCGCCTGGCCGAGCCATTCGGCGAGCAGGCCGGTGTAGTCGTCGACACGGGGATCGATGATGACGAGCTCATGGCGCGCGGTCTGCTGCGTCTGGGCGTATTCGCCGCCACTGTCGAGCAGGCGGACTTCGGCGGCGACCGGCTGGCTGGCGTCGAAGGCAACCGGCGCGAGGTCGGCCGAGTACAGCAGGCGCGGTTCCAGTTCCTCGATCCGGGGGCGATGGATGGCACGCGGCATGGCTCAGTCCTGGTACGCCGCCGAGCGCGTGCGTTGCTGTTCGGCAAAGGCCAGTTGCAGGCGCTGGCGCTGCTGCCGGCTGGCCTCCAGCCACTGCGCCAGATGGCACAGCGTCGGGCCCAGCCAGCGGGGCAGGCGGCCGTCGGCCCTGGCGCAGCGGGCAGCCAGACGGGTGAGCGCCGGCGGCAGCACGCGCGTGGCGAGCGCGGCGTCGAGCGCGCGCAGGATTGCCGCGCTGCCGGGGTCGCCCTGGCGCGCGGCGCGGCCGGCAAATTGGCGGTCGATGCGGCGGGTGCTGTTGAGCTGGCAGAGGATCACGTGCAGGCCGCCGTTGGCGAGGGCGTCGGGCGAGAGCGGGATGTCGGTGCCGCGTCCGGCCATCTGGGTGGCGACGGTGATCCGCCCCGCTGCGCCGGCGGCGGCGACGGCGGTGGCTTCGTGCCGGCTGTGGCGGGCGTCGATCAGGGTATGCGGCTGGCCGGCCTGTGCGAATGCGGCGGAGAGGCGGGCTGCGTCCGCCACGCTGTCCACGCCGATCAGCACCGGCCGGCCAGCTGCTGCTTCGCGGCTGGCGTGCGCGCACACTGCCTGCCACAACTGCGTCTGCGTGGGGTAGACCGTTTGCCCCAGGGTGCGTCGCCGGCTGGGCGCACGCAGCGGCACGCGGACCACATCGAGGCCATAGAGCCTGCGCAGTTCGCGGCGCGATTCGGTGAGCGTGCCGCTCATGCCGCCCAGGCGGACATAGCGCGGAAAGAAGCGCGGATAGGTGATCTGCGCCGAAGGCGTGGCGTCCACGCCGGGCGGGCAGCCTTCCTTCAGTTCGACCAGCCGGTGCAGGCCCTGCGACCAGCGCCGTCCCGGTGAAACGCGGCCCGTGGTGGCGTCGACCAGTTGCACCGTGCCGTCCTGCACCACGTAATCCCGGTCGCGCTGCAACACATGGCGGGCAAACAGCGCCTGCCGCAGCGCGGTGCGGGCGCGGCGGGTGCCGAATGCGCTGGCCAGGGCGGTGTGCGCCAGCAGGGCCTGTCCGGCGGCGGTGAGGATCACGTCGCGATCCCGCAGATGGAAATCCTGCCCGGGTTCACACTGTGCGGCGAGGTCGAGCCAGGCCTGCGCGTGGGCGTCGTCTTGGCTGCCGCCTTGCGCCCGGGCGAGCACGAAAGGCACACCGGCCTCGTCGAGCAGCAGGCTGTCGGCCTCGTCGACGAAGGCCACGCACAGGCCGCGCAGCAGCGGTGCCGGGGCACCGCCCAGCCGCCGGGCGGCATCGGCCAGCGGGGCGCGGGCGCGCAGGGACTGGTCGCGCAGGTAGTCGAACACCAGTTCGCGCGCGGTGCAGTAGGCAATGTCGCAGGCGTAGGCGGTGCGGCGTGCCGCGCTGTCCATCGACTGGACGACCGCACCGGTGGACAGGCCCAGCCGGGCGTATACGGCACGCAGGCGGTCGGCGTCGCGCTGGACGAGATAGTCGTTGGCGGTCAGGACGTGGACCGGCATGCCGGCCAGCGCAGCGGTGGCGGCGGCAAGGGCGGCGGCGAGCGTCTTGCCTTCGCCGGTGGCCATTTCCGCTAGCCGGTTGTCGAGCATGATCGCGGCCGCCATGCGCTGGGTGAGAAAGGGCGTGAGGCCGAGTTCGCGCCGGCAGGCTTCGCTGGCCAGCGCCAGTGCACGGGCGAGCGCGCCGGGACTCAGGCCTTCGCGTGCCAGTTGCGTGCGGGCCGCGCGCGCGGCGTCCAGCAAGCCGGTGTCGTCCAGGTGGGCCAATGCCTGTCCTGCTGCCATCGAGCGGGTAGCCAGTGCGCGGTAGCGGCCGATGCCGGGCAGGCGCAGGCGTCGGGCGAACCGTTCGAGGCGATTGGGCTGTGCCCGGTTTTCAGGGTACGGGCCCCAGATCGAACCTGGCTGCGGCAGGGAGGCGGCGTTGATCATCTCAGGCGGCCGGGGCGAAGTGCTTGAGGAAGAGCTGCTGCGCGCGGCGGCCGAAGCGTGCGGCCAGCGTTTCGGGCGTGCCGTCGAACGCCACCCAGGCACGACCGCCGACTCGCGGCGTGGCTGTCTGCGGCAGGCTCAGGTCGACGAGGAAAACCGGGCTCAACGGGGTGAGGCCGTCGCGGTCGGTCGGATCGGTGGCGATCGTCCCGCCGGCGCGGTCGCCGAGGGCGGCGCTGGGCAGGCGCGTGGTCGCGGCCGGCGTTTCGCCCGCCGGGCGCGAATCGAATACCCGTTCGGGCAGGTCGGCGAGCAGGATGCGGGCATGGTCTGCCGCACGCACGGCGGCAATGTCGCGTTCCGGCACGGCGGTGCGCACGCGCACGTCGTCGGGCCGGAACACATGGCCCAGCAGCGTGCCCTGCTTCAGATAGCGGCCGGGCAGGTCGGCCTGGCGCGGCATCACCAGTCGCCCCGCCACACCGGCTCGGATTTCGCGCAGTGCCTGCCGCTCGTTCTGCCGGTCGAGCGCGGCCTGGGTCTGCGCGATGGCCTCGCTGGCCTGGCTGGCGGCGAGCGGGTCGTCGATCAGATGGCTGAACTGGCTGGCCTGCAAGCGCGCGAGTTCGGCCTGGAGGGCATTGCGCTGTGCCTCCTGGGCCGGGTCATCGAGCACGGCGATGAGCTGGCCGGCCTGCACCCATTCGCCGTCGCGCGCGACCACGCGGGTGATGAAGCCATCGGCCCCGGTGCGCAGCTGGGCGCGCTCCGGCAGCCAGACCACGCCTTCGGCCACGGTGGTGGCCGGCAGCGGCAGCGCGCCCAGCAGCATCAAGCTGGTGACGAGCGTACCGGCAGCCAGTCCGCGTGCGCGCCAGGCCTGTGCGCCGAGCACGGGCGAGGCCATGCTGAATTGCAGCGCCCGCCACGCCGGTCGCAGCAGCAGGAACCAGGCAAAGCCCAGCGCCGCGAGTGCGCCCAGCGCAAACGCCATCGAGGCCAGCCAGGTCGACAGCCAGATGCCAGCCATGAGTTTGTAGGCCCAGGACAGCGGGGCGTAGAGCCACAGCCAGATGGCTTCGCCGCGTGCGGCGGCGGGTGTGGTGTCGGGTGCGGCGCGGCCGAGGGCGAGGCGCTGCAGCGCAGCCAGCCAGTGCGCCTGGCTGCGAGTGGCGAGATTGGGCAGGTCGGCGAGATCGGTGAGCAGGTAGTAGCCGTCGAAACGCAGCAGCGGATTGCCGTTGAACAGCACGGTGGATACGCCGCCGACAAAGACCACGGCAAAGACCGCATCGCGCACCAGGCCGGGTTCCAGCGCCAGCCAGATGAAGAGTGCGCAGGCGGCCAGCGCGAGTTCGGCCTGGATGCCTGCGGCGCTCACCACGGCACGCTGATGGCGGCGCGGCAACACCGACGCCGCCGAGGCGTCGACAAACGGCGCAGGCACCAGCGCCAGCAGGGTGAGGCCCACACGCGGCACCGGTGCGTGCCAGCGCCGCAGCGCCAGCGCATGGGCCAGTTCGTGCACGGCCTTGATGAAGGGGTAGACCAGCCAGATCAGCAGCAGGAAACGCGGTTCCGCCAGCAGGCGGCCGGCTTCGGCGGCGAGGGTGCTGCCGTTCGCCAGCGCGCCGAGCAGCGCCGCACCCACCAGCAGGCACCAGAGAACAAACATGCGGGGCTGGATCAGGCGCTGCGCGAACGGATCGAGCCGGGGCAGCCAGGCGGCAGGATCGACATCCAGCAGCCGGAAGGCAAGCGGATTGCGCGCTGCCCAGCGCGAGCGGGTGGCGCGCTCGACCTGGCGTTCCACGCGCACGGCGGGGTCGAGCGGCGTGCCGGTCTGAAGCAGGCCGTCGTCGGCCAGCCGGGTGATCAGTTCGACCAGCTCGCCCTGCGTCGGGGCGGTATCGGGGGCATGGGCAAGCAGTGCGTCCCAGATGGCCTGCACGGTGTGCTGGCCGGTACAGCGACCGACGATATTCCAGGCGCGTGCGTCCAGCCGGTGCTGGCGGCCGCTGGCGGGATCGCTCAGCACGACCCACACCTCGCCGCGCGCAGGCCGGCGGGCCACGTCGATATGCGTGGCGAGTGCCGGCCGCAGTGCGGCGATGCGAAACCAGTCCGGGCTGTGGAAGCTGTCCATGCCTACGCGCCCCAGGCCCACAGTTTGAGGCGCAGAGCGTGAGTGGCGTCGCGCAGCCAGCCGGCCAGCAGCGGCCGTTCGTCGACCGCGATGCGGGCGTATCCCTGCATGCCCGGCCGCAGTGCCGGCATGCCTGCGGGCAGACTGGCGTGGACGGCAAAGAAATGCTTGCCCGGCTCGCTCTGCGCCAGCGGGGTGACACGCTCGATGCGCACGGGCAGGGCCCGGCCGGGCAGCGCGGCCAGCACCAGTTCGCCGGTTTGCCCGGGGCGCAGCGCGGCAATTTCCGATTCGTCCGCTTCCAGCGTGGCGCGGTAGGCCGTGGCCGGGGCAAGCACGAACAGCGCGTCGCCGCGTGTCACTGGTGCGCCAACGGTCTGGCTCGGGTCGCCGGAGATCACCACCCCGGCAAACGGGGCGCGGATCTGGCTGCGTGCGAGCGTGTCGCGATTGAGCGCGAGGCGGGCACGCAGGGCTTCGGCCTGGCCCTGGCTGTCGATGAAGGCATTGCGGTCGCCGCGCGCCTGCGCCGCCAGCAGGGCGTTTTCCTGCTGCGCCAGTTCGGCTTCCAGTCCACGCTCTTCCACCTTGAGATCCTGCACGGCCAGCGCCGCCAGCAGCTGACCGGCGCGCACCCGCTCGCCAGCACGGACGTGGACGGCTTCCAGATAGCCGTCGGCCGGAGCAACGAGGGTGCGCTGGAAAGCGCCTTCCAGGGTGGCAGGGGTGACAACGTGGGTCGACACGGGCACCACGAAGCCGGCGACGAGCAGGGCCGCCAGCCCGGCCGCCGCGCCGAGGGCGGTACGCCGTAGCGGGCCGGGACGGCGCAGGGCTGCCGGCAGTGCGGTGCGCAGACGACTGAGGCTGCGTTGCCAGGGCGCGCGTTCAAGTTCGTGCCGCAGCGCCAGCGCAGCGGCCAGCAGCACGCAGGCGGTTTCGAGCTGTGTGATTTCGTCGGCCGCGAAGGGCGCATCGTGGCGGGCCAGCGTCAGGGCACCGACGATCTGGCCGTTGTGGGCCAGCGGCAGGGTGCACAACGCGCACGCCAGCCGGCGCGCCAGCGCGGCATGGGCGTGGACGATGGGCAGGCTGGGGTCGGTAGCAGGGTGGCGCAGGGTGCGATGCTGATCGCAGGCTTCGTCCTGGGCGGCACAGAACAGGCGATCCAGGTCGGCGTGCGGGGCCGCATCGCCCTGCGACAGCGCGAGCAGGCGCATCCCGGCAGGCGTACGAGAT
>JBEQCD010000025.1:0-30815 GCA_041639515.1 Hydrogenophilales bacterium
GACCGCGCAGGTGGCGGATGTTTGTGAGGCGCTGACACGATGAGGCACGCGGTCAAACAAATTCATTTCGTTGGTGTGGTCGCCCCGAGCAGGGAGCAGGGTTCCCGCTTGCGGGATGCGACCGGCTGCGAGGGCCGCCGGATGCCGACGTCGGATGTCAGCTGGGGAGGGCGCGGCTGATGCGGCACGCGGTCAAACAAATTCATTTCGTCGGCATCGGCGGGGTCGGCATGAGCGGCATTGCCGAAGTGCTGCTCAACCTAGGCTATGCCGTGTCCGGCTCCGACCTTGCTGACAACGCGGTGACGCAGCGCCTGGCGAAGCTGGGTGCGCGCATCCATCGCGGCCACGCGGCAGAAAACATCGCCGGGGCGGACGCGGTGGTGACGTCGACCGCCGTGCAGGAGGCCAACCCCGAAGTGGTCGTCGCGCGCGAGAAGAAGATTCCCATCGTGCCGCGCGCGCTGATGCTGGCGGAACTGATGCGGCTGAAGCAGGGCATCGCCATCGCCGGCACCCACGGCAAGACCACCACCACCAGCCTCGTCGCCAGCATCCTCGGCGAAGCGGGCATGGACCCGACCTACGTCATCGGCGGCAAGCTGACTGCTGCCGGCACCAACGCGCGCCTGGGCAAGGGCGATTTCCTCGTCGCCGAAGCCGACGAGTCGGATGCCTCCTTCCTTTATCTCACCCCCGTGATCGCCATCGTCACCAACATCGACGCCGATCACATGGACACCTACGGCCACGATTTCGAGCGCCTGAAAACCGCCTTCGTCGATTTCTGCCAGCGCCTGCCCTTCTATGGCATGGCGGTGCTGTGCATCGACGACCCGCACGTGGCCGCCATCCTGCCGCGCATCACCAAGCCCATCACCACCTACGGGTTCAGCGAGGCCGCCCAGGTGCGTGCCGTGAACCCGCGTTTCGAGGCGGGGCAGATGCATTTCACCGTGCAGCGCGAAGGCATGGCCGATCTCGACGTGGTGCTCAACCATCCCGGCATGCACAACGTGCTGAACGCGCTGTCGGCGATTGCTGTGGCCACCGAGGTGGGCGCGGATGACGCCGCCATCGTGCGCGCGCTGGCCGAATTCCACGGCGTCGGTCGCCGTTTCCAGCGCTACGGCGAACAGCCGGCCAAAGACGGCGGCAGCTACTGCCTGGTCGACGATTACGGCCACCATCCGGTGGAAATGGCCGCCACCATTGCCGCTGCGCGCGGCGCATTCCCCGGCCGCCGGCTGGTATTGGCCTTCCAGCCGCATCGCTACACACGCACGCGCGACTGTTTCGAGGATTTCACGCGGGTGCTGTCGGAAGTCGATGCACTGGTGCTGACCGAGGTTTATCCCGCCGGCGAAGCGCCCATCGTCGCCGCCGACGGGCGAGCGCTGGCGCGTGCAGTGCGGGTGGCCGGCAAGGTCGAACCGGTGTTCGTCGAGCAGGTGGCCGATATGGCCGCCACCCTCGGCGAACTCGCCCGCAACGGGGACGTGGTGCTGGTGATGGGGGCCGGCAGCATCGGCCAGGTTGCGCCTGCCATCGGGAGCAGTCATGCGTCGTGAACAGCGCATGAACGAACCTGATTTGGCCGCAGGCGGCGGCCCGGTGCTGCGCGGCGAATTCCTCTACAACGAGCCGATGAAAAAGCACGTCTCGTGGCGCGCGGGGGGCACGGCGCAACGCGTCTACATTCCGGCCGATCTGGAAGATCTGGTCTGGCTGGTGCGTTCGGTGCCGCTGCATGAAGACATTCACATGGTCGGTCTGGGCAGCAACCTGCTGGTGCGCGATGGTGGCGTGTCCGGTGTGCTGATCCTGCTGCACGGCGTGCTGAAGAAGCTCTCGATCGAATTCCGCACGCAGGGCCTGCCGCCGCCGCCGGCCGACCGCGACACCGCGCTCATCTATGCCCAGGCTGGTGTGGCGTCGCCCAAGCTCGCCCGCTTTGCGGCCCGCCATGATCTGGTCGGCGGTGAATTCTGGGCGGGCATTCCCGGCACTGTGGGGGGCGCGTTGGCCATGAACGCGGGCTGTTACGGCAGCGAAACCTGGGACAAGGTTGTGCAGATTGAAACGCTCGACCGCCAGGGCCAGTTGAACGAGCGTCTGCCCTCGGAATACCTCACAGGCTATCGCCACGTCACGCTGAAACAGCCACAGCAGGAGTGGTTTATTGGCGGCTGGTTCCGGCTGGATCGAGGCGATGGCACGGCGTCGCGCGAAGTCATCAAGACCCTGCTGCAAAAGCGCATTGCGTCGCAGCCCCTGCAACAGCCCAACTGCGGCTCGGTCTTCCGCAACCCTCCCGGCGATTACGCCGCCCGGCTGGTCGAAAGCTGTGGCCTCAAGGGCACTCGCATCGGGGACGCGCAAGTGTCCGAGAAGCACGCGAATTTCATCGTCAACATCGGCAACGCCACTGCGACCGACATTGAACGCCTGATCGAACACGTGGAAAACACCGTGGAAGTGCGCACCAACGTGCGGCTGATCCGCGAGGTACGCATCATTGGAGAACGGCAGTGAATCAGATTGAAACCGCAAAGCGCCTGGGCAAGGTTGCCGTGATGCTGGGCGGCACCTCGGCCGAGCGGCCCGTTTCGCTCAACAGTGGCCACGCGGTGCTGGCGGCCCTGCAACGCCAGGGTGTGGACGCCCATGCCTTCGACCCCGCCAACCGCAACCTCGCCGACCTCATCAGCGGCGAGTTCGACCGTGTATTCATTGCGCTGCACGGCCGCTATGGCGAAGACGGCTGCATGCAGGGCGCGCTCGAACTGCTGGGCATTCCCTATACCGGCAGCGGCGTGATGGCCTCCGCGCTGGGCATGGACAAATGGCGCACCAAACTCCTGTGGCGCGCCGCCGGCCTGCCCACGGCCGACTGGGCGATCCTCACTGCCGACAGTGACTTCGCAGCGGTCGAGGCGCAGCTTGGCCTGCCCATTTTCGTGAAGCCGGCACGTGAAGGCTCGAGCATCGGCATGAGCAAGGTGACCGACCCCGGTACGCTCAGGGCTGCCTACGAGAATGCCGCTGAACACGATGCGCTGGTGCTGGCGGAAAAATTCATCGACGGCCCCGAGTTCACCGCCGGTATCCTGGGTGACGCCGCGCTGCCGCTGATCCGCCTGGAGCCGGCCAAGGACAAGGCCTTCTACGACTTTGAAGCCAAGTACCTGCGCGACGATACCCAGTACCACTGCCCGGCCGGCCTGCCGGATGCGCAGGAGCAGGCGCTGCGGCAACTGGCGCTCGACGCCTTCCGCCAGTTGGGTGGGCGCGGCTGGGGTCGCATCGACATCATGCTGGACCAGCGCGGCCAGCCCTATCTGCTCGAAGCCAATACCTCGCCGGGCATGACCGACCACAGCCTGGTGCCGATGGCTGCGCGCGCCAACGGCATGGATTTCGATGCCCTCTGCCTTGCCATTCTGGAGCAGACGCTGTGACGGACACCGCCGAGCTCGATGCGCATCCCCTCTGTCAGGTCGCCCGCGTGCTGACCTGGGGCGCGCTTGTGCTGTTTGCCTATGGCGCGATCAGCTGGCTGGTGGCCCGGCCGTGGTTTGCCTTGAACACGCTGGAAGTGAAGACGCCGGTGGCGCATGTCACCGAGGCGCAGATCCGGCTGGTGGCCGAACGCAAGGTGCGCGGCACCTTCTTTACCGTCGACCTGGAGCGCGTGCGCGAAAGCCTGGAAAAACTGCCCTGGGTGCGCGAGGCGCGCGTCGAGCGCCGCTGGCCCGATACCCTGGTGGTGTCGCTGGTCGAGCATGTGCCGCTGGCGCGTTGGAACGACGACGCGCTGGTCGACAGTGAAGGCGGCGTATTCGTGGCTGCCGTATCCGGCACGCTGCCCCGCCTGTGGGGGCCGGAAGAAGCCAGCACTGAAGTGGTCGAGGCCTTTCTGCGCCACAGCCAGACCCTGGCCCCGCTGGGGTTCAAGATCGACGAGCTGCGCCTGACACCGCGCCGGGCCTGGCGGATGCGCCTCGATTCAGGCATGCAGATCGCGCTGGGCCGCGATCGCACCGACACGCGGCTCGCCCGTTTCGTCGACCTGTATCCGCGCCTGTTCGGTGCCACCCAGGCGGCAGACGGCACGCCTGTCGCTGCCGTGGCCCCGCACGCGGTCGATCTTCGTTATCCGGACGGCTTTGCCATCCGGATGCCCGACAACCGGCAGCCGGCCAGCTTCAGGCCGCGCGCCCCCGTCGCCCCCATCCAACCGAGCACAACATGAGCAAGCCTAGAGATCCCAAGAACCTCGTCGTCGGCCTCGACATCGGCACGTCGAAGATCGTCTGCATCGTCGCCGAGGTCAACGAAGAAGGCGGCCTCGACATCATCGGCATGGGCACGCATCCCTCGCGCGGCCTGCGCCGGGGTGTGGTGGTCAACATCGAAGCCACGGTCAACGCCATCCAGCGCGCGCTGGAGGAAGCCGAGCTGATGGCCGACTGCAAGATTCGCGAAGTGTTTACCGGCATTGCCGGCAGCCACATCAAGAGCTTCAACTCGCACGGCATGTTCGCCATCAAGGACAAGGAAATCTCCCAGATGGATGTGGACCGCGTGGTGGACACCGCGCGTGCCGTGAACATTCCCACCGACCAGCAGATCCTGCATACCATCCCGCAGGAATTTATTGTCGACGGCCAGGAAGACGTGCGCGATCCGCTCGGCATGAGCGCCGTGCGCCTGGAGGTGAAGGTGCATATCGTCACCGGTGCCGTGTCCGCTGCGCAGAACATCATCAAGTGCGTGCGCCGCTGCGGGCTCGAAGTCGGCGACCTGGTGCTGCAACCGCTCGCCAGCGCGATGGCGGTGCTCACCGAGGACGAAAAGGAACTCGGCGTGTGCCTGGTCGACATCGGCGGCGGTACCACCGACATCGCCGTGTTCACCAACGGTGCCATCCGCCATACCGCCGTGATTCCGGTGGCGGGCGACCAGGTCAACAACGACATCGCGGTGGCGTTGCGCACGCCGCCCAAGGAAGCCGAGGACATCAAGATCCAGTACGGCTGCGCGCTACGCCAGCTGGCTGACGCGCGCGACATGATCGAAGTGCCCGGTATCGGCGACCGCCCGCCGCGCACGCTTTCCAGACAGACGCTGGCCGAGTTCATCGAGCCGCGCATGGAAGAGCTCTATTCGCTGGTGCAGGCCGAATTGCGCCGCTCCGGTTTCGAGGAGCTGCTGTCGTCCGGCATCGTCATCACCGGCGGCTCGGCCGGCATGCAGGGCATGGTCGAACTCGGCGAAGAGGTGTTCCACATGCCGGTGCGGCTGGGCTGGCCACGCTACGAAGGGGGGCTGGCCGAAGTGATGCACAACCCGCGTTACGCCACCTGCATGGGCCTGCTCATGGCCGGGCAGGAAGCGCACGGACGAGACGCACCCAAGCTGTCGGGCAACAGTTTCAAGGACGTGCTGGAGCGCATGAAGAACTGGTTCAAGGGGAATTTCTGACGCTGCCGCAGGGATATGCGAGCGGCCGGCGTCGAAACAGGTTTTGGCGGTCGTGCCCGATGCCCAGGGACATCGCGGCAAACACGCCAAAGATTTTTGAGTGTGGGTTTGTTTTTGGCATTAAAGGAGGAAGCAAATGTTTGAACTGATGGACGTGGATACACAGGATGCAGTGATCAAGGTGATCGGCGTGGGCGGCTGCGGTGGCAATGCGGTCGATCACATGATTACTTCGGGCTTGAGTGGCGTGGAATTCATCGCCATCAACACCGACGCACAGGCCTTGAAGCGCAACCAGGCCAAGATGCAGCTGCAACTCGGCAATGGCGTGACCAAGGGCCTGGGTGCCGGGGCCAACCCCGAAGTCGGCCGCGAAGCCGCACTCGAAGACCGTGAGCGCATCGCCGAAATGATCGACGGTGCCGACATGCTCTTCATCACCGCCGGCATGGGTGGCGGCACCGGCACCGGTGCGGCCCCGGTGGTGGCCGAAGTCGCCAAGGAGCTCGGCATCCTCACCGTGGCCGTCGTCACCAAGCCCTTCATGTTCGAAGGCAAGCGGGTGCGCGCCGCCAACGCCGGCATCGAGGCGCTGGCCCGCCACGTCGATTCGCTCATCATCATTCCCAACGAAAAGCTCATGCAGGTGCTGGGCGATGACGTGTCGATGCTCGACGCCTTCAAGGCCGCCAACAACGTGCTGCACGGCGCGGTGGGCGGCATTGCCGAGGTCATCAACTGCCCGGGTCTGGTCAACGTCGACTTTGCCGACGTGCGCACCGTGATGAGCGAAATGGGCATGGCGATGATGGGTTCGGCTCAGGCCACCGGTGAAGACCGCGCCAAGGTCGCGGCCGAGCAAGCCGTGGCCAGCCCGCTGCTCGAGTCGGTCGACCTGCGCGGCGCACGCGGCATCCTCGTCAACATCACCGCGTCGTCCAGCGTGAAGATGCGTGAAATCCACGACGTGATGAACACCATCAAGGAGTTCACCGCCGAGGAAGCCACCGTCATCGTCGGCCAGGTGCTCGACGACACCATGGAAGACGCCCTGCGCGTGACCATGGTCGCCACCGGCCTCGGCAACCCTGTTGCCCGCCAGCAGCCCAAGCCCATGCAGATCATCCGCACCGGCACCGACGACATGCCGATGATGGTGGGCGCAAGCGAGGAACTGCCCAGCGTGATGTCCTCGAACCGCCGTCGCACCATCCAGGCCATGTCCGACTCCGGCATCGACACCCTGGACATCCCGGCTTTCCTGCGCAAGCAGGCTGACTGATCCCGGGGGGAGCCGACCTGACCCCGAGGGGCCAGGTCGGGGCATGAACCGAATCCGCACGCGCCGGTCTTCACCCGGCACGCGCGGTTTCGGCCTGTTGCGTGTGTCAAAGGCTAAAATGACGACATGATCAGACAGCGCACTCTCAAAAGCCCGGTCACCGCCACTGGCGTGGGCCTGCATTCCGGCGTCAAGGTCGAGATGACCCTGCGTCCCGCCGGACCCGATATCGGCATCGTCTTTCGCCGCATGGACCTCGATCCGCCTGCGGAGCTGAAAGCCGATCCCTTTCTCGTCACCGACACCCGGCTGTGTTCCCTGCTGGAATCCGGCCCGGCCAAGGTGTCCACTGTCGAGCACCTCATGTCCGCGCTTGCGGGCCTGGGCATCGACAATCTCCTGGTCGATCTCACCGGCCCCGAGATTCCCATCATGGACGGCTCGTCCGCGCCTTTTGTCTTCCTGCTGCAATCCGCCGGCATCGTCGAGCAGGATGCGCCCAAGAAATACGTGCGCATCAAGCAGCCCATCGAAGTGAAGGACGGCGACAAATGGGCGCGCTTCTTGCCGCACAACGGCTTCAAGATCGAATTCACCATCGACTTCAAGCACCCTGTCTTCGATAAAAGCGGCAAGACCGTCAGCATCGACTTCGCCGACACCGCCTACACCAAGGAAGTCGCGCGCGCCCGCACCTTCGGCTTCATGCACGAGGTCGAATACCTGCGTAACAACGGCCTGGCGCTGGGCGGCTCGCTCGACAACGCCATCGTCATGGACGAGTACCGCGTGCTCAACCAGGACGGCCTGCGCTACGACGACGAGTTCGTCAAGCACAAGGTCCTCGACGCCATCGGCGACCTCTATCTGTTCGGCCACCCCATCATCGGCGCCTTCGAGGCCTACAAATCCGGCCACGCGCTCAACAATGCCCTGCTGCGCGAACTGTCGCAGCAGCAGGAGGCTTGGGAACTCGTTAGCTTCAGCCGCGAAGAAGACGCCCCGCCGGCCTACCTCCGCCTGCACCCGCTCGTCACCGCATGATCGTTCTGCGCCTGCTGATCGTCGCCCTGCTGATTGTAGTGGTGGCGCTTGGCCTGGCGTGGCTCATCACCGGTAAGCGCACATACCTCGGATATATCGGCCGCGTGCTGCGCTTCGCGCTGGTGGTCGGCGTGATCGCGGCACTGTTCTATGGGGTGGAGCGGCTGGTGCTGCGGTGAGCGGCTTGGCCGAAAGTGGCCCGTCACAACTGGTACATAAATCCCGTCTATAGTGGTACGAATTAAAGTCCTCCCCGGCCCGGTCGTTATGGGTCGGCCGGCCCCGCTTTTTTGTGGGGCACTCCCTCAGGAGACTGTCGTGCCCAATACCCAAGCCTTGTATGCCCGTCATCGCCACCCATCCGGGGCACTGGTGCGCCTGGTGGGCGGCGTGCAGCCCGAAGCCTGCCTCACGGTGGAGGCTGCGCTGGCGTCCCTGGCGGCGATTGCCGAGCGTCCATCGTTTGACCTGGCGGGTGTGCCCGGCGAGGGAGATGTACTGGCATATGCCCTGGCGCTGATGCGGCTGCGTGAGAGCGCCCACGCGGCGGGGCGCACGCGGCTGATGCTGGCGTGCGATGCCCTGTCGGTGACGGTGGCGCGCTTGCTGGAGCGCTGCAACCAGGCGCATTGCGAGCAATGCGCGGCCTTGCGGCGCTTCGTCGTCCACGCGCAGGCCATGCTGCATCTGCCGGCCGAGTACGCGGAGCCTGTGCGTACGCACTGAGCCCGCCAGCAAGCCTGCTGCCGGGGGGCTGCCGGGCGATTCCATGATCGGATGAGTGAACGCCGCAGCCGGGCGCTGCGGTGCGCTAGCGCCCGGGCCGGTGATGGCGCAAGAGCTGCGCCAGTGCGTCTTTCAGCGGTCCGTCTTCCATGCCGGTTTCGAGCCGGGCCAGGCCGTCGAGCGCGGCCGGCGGCAGCCCCGGCTTGTCAGCCGGCGGGGCATAGGGCGCGAGCAGGGCCGGGTCGACGGTGACACGCACACTGTCGACCGTGACCCCGCGTGACGCAAGCGCGGTCATCAGGGCGTCGGTCTGGTGTTTCAGCCGGCTGGCCAGCGCGCCGCTGGCGCAGGCCAGCGAGAGCACGCCCGCGTCGAGCGTGCGCACCCGCACGTGGCCGGTGAGGGCAGCCGGCAGCGCCCGGTCCAGCACGGACTGGAGCCGGAGCAGGCCCTGCGCGCGCGTGGCCACGCCTGGCGGCATCTGGCGGGCCAGAAGGTCGGCCAGGCTTTCCGCGCTCATGACCGGGGAACCTTCATGCCGGGCGAGGCTCGCACGTCCGTCTTGCGGGTGTCACGGCCGGGCCGGGTCGCCATGTTAAAATTCAACGATTTACCGCGTCCTGCGGGCATTCCGGGTTCCTCATGCTGCAATCCCTGTTCAAGAAAGTCTTTGGTAGCCGCAACGATCGGCTGGTCAAACAATACCTGCAAAAGGTCAAGGCGATCAACGCGCTGGAGCCGGCGATGGAAGCACTGTCCGACGCCGGGCTGACCGCGAAGACAGGCGAATTCCGCAACCGGCTGGAGCAGGGCGAGGCGCTCGACAAGCTGCTGCCCGAAGCCTTTGCCGTGGTGCGCGAGGCCTCGAAGCGTGTGCTGGGGATGCGCCATTTCGATGTGCAGCTGGTGGGCGGCATGGTGCTGCACGCGGGCAAGATCGCCGAAATGCGTACCGGCGAAGGCAAAACGCTGATGGCAACCCTGCCTGCCTACCTCAACGCGCTGCCGGGCAAGGGTGTGCACGTGGTGACGGTCAACGATTATCTGGCACAGCGCGACGCGCAGGCCATGGGCAAGCTGTATGGCTTTCTCGGCCTGACCACCGGCGTGAACCTGTCGCAGATGCCGCACGACCAGAAGCAGGCGGCGTACGCCTGCGACATCACCTACGGCACCAACAACGAATACGGCTTCGACTACCTGCGCGACAACATGGTCTACCAGATGGCTGACAAGGTGCAGCGCCCGCTCGCCTTCGGCATCATCGACGAGGTCGACTCCATCCTCATCGACGAGGCACGCACACCGCTGATCATTTCCGGCCAGGCCGACGACAACACCGAGCTCTACATCCGCGTGAACGCGGTGCCGCCACGGCTGACCCGCCAGACGGAAGAGGAAGGCGAGGGCGACTACTGGGTGGACGAAAAGCAGCGTCAGGTGCTGCTGTCCGAAGCCGGCCATGAAAAGGTCGAATCTGTGCTGAACGAATTGGGCCTGCTGCCCGAGGGCGGCAGCCTGTACGACGCCAGCAACATCATGCTGATGCACCATGTGTACGCGTCGCTGCGCGCGCACGCGCTGTTCTTCAAGGACCAGCACTATGTGGTGCAGCCCGGCACGGACGGGCGCGGCGAAGTGGTCATTGTCGACGAATTCACCGGCCGCCTGATGAGTGGCCGCCGCTGGTCGGAAGGCCTGCACCAGGCCGTGGAAGCCAAGGAAGGCGTGGCGATCCAGAAGGAAAACCAGACGCTCGCGTCGATCACCTTCCAGAACTACTTCCGCATGTATGAAAAGCTCTCGGGCATGACCGGCACGGCGGACACCGAAGCTTTCGAATTCCAGAGCATCTACAGCCTGGAAACCGTGGTGATCCCCACCCACCGCGCCATGATCCGCAAGGATGAGCACGATCAGGTCTACCGCACCGCCAAGGAGCGCGACCAGGCCGTGATCAACGACATCCGTGCGCGCAACGCCAACGGCCAGCCGGTGCTGGTCGGCACCACCTCGATCGAGGCCAACGAACATCTCGCGTCCGAACTGAAAAAGGCCGGTCTGCCGCACAACGTGCTCAACGCTAAGCAGCATGCGCGTGAAGCCGAAGTCATCGCGCAGGCGGGCATGCCCGGTGGCATCACCATCGCCACCAACATGGCGGGCCGAGGCACCGACATCGTGCTGGGCGGCAGCATCCAGAAGGACCTTGACGCCATCCACGACGACGCTGCGTTGTCGGACGCGGACAAGGCCGCGAAGATCGCCGCGCTCAAGGCCGACTGGCAGGTGCGCCACGACGCCGTGCTGGCGTCGGGCGGCCTGCACATCATCGGTACCGAGCGCCACGAATCGCGGCGCGTCGACAACCAGTTGCGCGGCCGCTCCGGCCGCCAGGGCGACCCCGGTTCCAGCCGCTTCTTCCTGTCGCTGGAAGACCCGCTCTTGCGCATCTTCGCGTCCGACCGCGTGGCCGCGATCATGAACCGGCTGAAAATGCCCGAAGGCGAAGCCATCGAGCATCCGTGGGTGACGCGTGCGATCGAGAACGCGCAGCGCAAGGTCGAACAGCGCAACTTCGACATCCGCAAACAGCTGCTGGAATACGACGACGTTTCGAACGACCAGCGCAAGGTCATCTACGAACAGCGCAACGAGCTGCTGGCCAGCGAGAACATCGCCGACACCATCCGCGCCATGCGCGACGACGTGCTGAACGAAGCCATCAACCTGCACATCGCCCCGGGCAGCATGGACGAGCAGTGGGACGTGCCGGGACTGGAAAAGGCGCTGGCCGCGCAATTCACCCTCGACCTGCCGCTGCAACAGTGGCTGGACGCGGACAAGACCCTGGACGAAGACGGCCTGCGCAAGAAAATCTGCGAAGCTGCCGACGCCGTGTACCGTGAAAAGGAAACGCGGGTGGGCGTGGACGGCCTGCGCCAGTTCGAGCGTGCGGTCATGCTGCAAAGCCTGGATACCCACTGGCGCGAGCATCTGTCGGCGCTGGATCACCTGCGCCAAGGCATCCACCTGCGCGGTTACGCGCAGAAGCAGCCCAAGCAGGAATACAAGCGCGAGGCCTTCGAGCTGTTTTCCGCCATGCTCGCGGGGATCAAGGCCGAAGTCACCCAGATCACCACCACCGTGCAGGTGCGTGCGCCCGAAGACGTGGCGGCGGTGGAACTGCACGAGCCGTCCGGCATGCAGTTCGAGCACACCGAGTACGATGAGGCGCAGGATTTCGCCGCAGCCGAGGCAGCCGCAATCGAGACCGGCACCGCGCCCGCAGCCGATGCCTACCCCAAGGTGGGACGCAACGATCCCTGCCCCTGCGGTTCGGGCAAGAAATACAAGCACTGCCACGGCAGGCTCGCATAAGGAGACGCTTCATGCCGTATTACGTTTTTCGCCTGGGCATGTTCAAGGTGCTCGAAAAGAAAGGCGAGTGGACCAGCTTCAAGGAAGCCAAGGCGCAGGTGAACGACCTGCGCAAGACACTCGACCCGAAGAGCGGCGACCAGTACAAGATGATCTTTGCCGAGAACGAAATCGCCGCACAGGACACGCTCACGGCCGAGCGTGAGCTCGACAAGACGCTATCCGGCGACGACTGGTAAGCCCCGCCCCGCGATCCTCCCGTCATGTCCGGCTACAACGAAGACGCCTACAAACTCGCGCGCCAGACCTACATCACGCATAGCTGCCCGTTCGAGCGCGCGCTGCTGTCGCGCTGTGTGAGCTGCGCGCGTTCGAAGAAGCTCAACCTTGCCGAGCGCGAGGCGATCGCCTGCGGCGATCCCGAGGCGCGCGAAAATTGCCTGGCCTTTTATCAGGCCGTCCACGAAAACGCGCAATTCGCCCTCAAGATCGCCCCCGGCACGCCCTGGCCCTTCGGCAAGGAAATCCGCGCGCAGTGCGGCGGTGTGCGCGGGTTGGCGGCAGCGCAAGGCGGGGCGGGCGATGAAACCACCGACGTGGCCGCCACCGTGCAGCAGGCCCTGAAGGCTGCGGGTAGCATCGATGCATTGCCATATTCCGAAATCATGCGTGCGGTGGTGCATTACGAACCGCGCAAGCGGCGCGGTTGAGGAACTTGCCCGACAAGTTGAGGGTCTGCCCGTAGACGACTACACTTCATCCATGCGCGCTTCCTTCCACCGCTTCCTGTTGTTCTGCCTGATGCTGGCCCTGCCGCTGCAGGGCTTTGCTGCGGCCACGATGCTGTCGTGCGCGCTGGGGCATGGCAGCGCGCCGGTGGCGGTCGAGGCCGCGCCGTCCTGTCACACTGAACCGCCTGCACCCGATACGCCGCCGGCGCGCCATGACTGCGCGCATTGTGCGGTATGCCTGCACGCCTCGGCGCTGCCGATCCCGGTGACGCTCGACCTGCCCGCCGTATCTGTGCCGCTTGCCTACGCATCCCGTCCCGTTGCCGTCCTGAGCAGCCACGTCCCAGACGGTCCCGAGCGACCACCCCGCCCCGTCCTCGCCTGATCCCGCGCCGCATCAGCGGCATCGATCAATCATGCGCGGCGACGCCGCGCAGCGAGGACACCATGAACACGATTCCGACCCCGCGCCCTCTGGCGCATTGGGCCTGCGCCTTCGCCTTCGCGCTGGCCGCCGGGCGGGCAGCAGCCGACGCGCCCCTGCCCGTCGCCTCCGTTGAGACCGTAACGATCTTCGATACCTATCAAGCCTGGCAGGACGCACCCGTCGCCGACTGGCGCGCAGCCAACGAGCGCGTCCAAGCCGTGGGCGGCTGGCGCACCTATCTGCGTGAGTCGCAAGGCGACACCACCGGTGACGATGCGCACGCGCATCACCACCATCATTGAGGTGCGCGCCATGCCAACCACGCTGATACGAACCTCACTGACGGCGCTGATCGTCGCCGCGCTCGGCGGCTGCGCCAGTCTCTCCGACGACCGGGGCTTTGCCGGTATCGAAGCCGGCGTTACCCGGCATTTGCCACAAAAACCGGTGTGGACACGCGACGAAGAATCGCGTGCCGCTGCCGACGCGCGCATCGCCGCACTGCTGGCCGAACCACTCTCGGCCGACGGCGCGGTGGAAATCGCGCTGCTCAACAACCCCGGCCTGCAGGCGGCCTACCACGAACTGGGATTTGCCGACGCCGAACGCGTGCGCGCCGCGCGCCTGCCCAACCCGGGCTTTTCCATTGGCCGGCTGACCAAGGGCAGCGAAATCGAATGGGAGCGCAGCCTGCATCTCAATCTGGCGGCGCTGCTCGCGCTGCCCTTGCGCGCCGACATCGAGGCGCGCCACTTCGAGGCGACACGGCAGCGGCTGGTGCGCGACACGCTCGCAGTGGCGTTTGATGCGCGCCGTGCCTGGGTTGCTGCAGTTGCCGCCGGAGCGAGCGCGGGCTACCAGCGGCAAGCGATGGACGCCGCCGAAGCCAGCACAGAACTGGCGCGCCGCATGACCGAGGTGGGCAACTGGAGTGTCCTGCAGCGCGCACGCGAGCAGGCGTTCTACGCCGATGCCGCGCTGGCGGTGGCGCGTGCCGAGCAGGCCCGCATGGGCGCGCGCGAGCGGCTGGTGCGGGTACTGGGGCTGGCCGATCCCGCGCGTCTGCGCCTGCCCGAACGACTGCCGGCGCTGCCGGAAACGCTGCCCCCGCTGGCCGATGTCGAACAACGCGCGCTGGACAGCCGGCTGGACTTGGTGGAAGCGCGACTGCAAACCGAGGCGCAGGCGAAGAACTTCGGACTCACGCGACGTACCCGCTTCGTCAACGTGCTGGAACTCGGCGTCGTCAACAACGGCTCCAACGAGGAGCCGCAGCAGCGCGGTTATGAGATTGCGTTCGAGTTGCCGCTGTTCGACTTCGGCAGCGCCCGCGTGGCGCAGGCCGAAGCCCTGTACGGGCAGGCGCTGGCGCGCGCGCGCGAAGTCGCGGTCAACGCGCGTTCCGACATCCGCGAGGCTTATGCCATGCGGCAGAGCCAGTACGCCATTGCCCGGCATCTCGCCGACGAAGTGGTGCCGTTGCGCAAACGCATCTCCGAGGAAAACCTGCTGCGCTACAACGGCATGCTGATCGGCGTGTTCGAACTGCTCGCCGATGCGCGTACGCAAATTTCAGCGGTGAACGCCGCGCTCGACGCGCAGCGCGACTACTGGCTGGCGGAGGCCGACTGGGCGATGGCCCAGCTCGGCACGCCCGCCCGGACTGCCGTTGCCGCCGCCCCTACCACCGCCCCCGCCGATGCCGGCGGCGGTCACTGAAAGGATTTTTAATGACTTCAAGACGCGATTTTTTCAAACTCGCCGGTGCGGCTGCGGCCGCAAGCGTTTCGTCCGTCGCCCTGGCGCGGCTGCCGGAAATCGTCAGCCAGGATTCGCCCGCCACCCAGGCCCCCCTGCTGCCGCCGAACGGCCGCCCCTACAACCCGGTCGTCACGCTGAACGGCTGGACGCTGCCCTGGCGCATGAAGGACGGCGCGAAGGAATTCCACCTGGTGGCCGAACCCGTGGTGCGCGAAATCGCCCCCGGCATGAAAGCGCACCTGTGGGGCTACAACGGCCAGAGTCCCGGCCCCACCATCGAGGTGGTGGAAGGCGACCGGGTGCGCCTGTTCGTGACCAACCGCCTGCCCGAACACACCACCATCCACTGGCACGGCCAGCGCCTGCCCAACGGCATGGACGGGGTCGGCGGGCTGACCCAGCCACACATCAAGCCGGGCGAAACCTATGTGTATGAATTCATTGCGCGCCGCCCGGGTACCTTCATGTACCACCCGCACGCCGACGAAATGGTGCAGATGGCGATGGGCATGATGGGCTTCTGGGTCACGCACCCCAAGGGCAAGCATCCGCTCATCGAACCGGTCGACCGCGATTTCTGCTTCCTGCTCAACAGCTACGACATCGAGCCCGGCAGCTACACGCCCAAGGTCAACACCATGCTCGACTTCAACCTGTGGACCTGGAACAGCCGCGCCTTTCCCGGCATCGACAGCCTCAACGTGCGGCTGAACGACCGGGTGCGCATCCGCATCGGCAACCTCACCATGACCAACCACCCCATCCATCTGCACGGCGTGGAATTCGAGGTGACCGGCACCGACGGCGGCCCCACGCCCAAAGGCTCGCGCTGGCCGGAAGTGACCACCGACATCGCGGTGGGGCAGATGCGCCAGATCGAATTCCTGGCCGACGAAGAGGGCGACTGGGCTTTCCACTGCCACAAGAGCCATCACGCCATGAATCCCATGGGGCACGGCGTGCCGACCATGATCGGCGTCGACCACACCGGGCTGGCGAAAAAGATCACCAATCTGGTGCCCGACTACATGGTGATGGGCGAACGCGGCATGGCCGACATGAGCGAAATGGAGATGCCACTGCCCGACAACACCCTGCCGATGATGACCGGCACCGCGCAGTTCGGCCCGGTGGAAATGGGCGGCATGTTCACCGTGATGAAAGTGCGCAAGAACCAGAAACGCGGTGACTATTCCGACCCCGGCTGGTTCAAGCATTCGCCCGGCACCGTCGCCCGCCGCGTCGATGCGCCGGCTGATGCACCGCGCGCACCGCAGGCCGCTTCACCGCAAGGACACGCGAGCGACATCGAAGTGCAAGTGCGCAAACCCGCTGGCCACGATGGCCATCATTGAAATGAAAGGACACAGCATGAACCACGCAATGAAACAAACCGGGCTGGGTGCGGCCCTCGTCATGGCCTGCGCTGTTGTCATGCCAGCCTGGGCGCACGGCGAAAAACCCCACGCCGCTGCACCGGTGGCGTTCGAGCAAACCGAATGGGGTATCGGCGCACACCCCGCACAGGCCACCCGCACGATTCGCATCGACATGACCGACGCAATGCGCTTTACCCCGGAAAAAATCAGCGTGCGAGAAGGCGAAACCGTGCGTTTTGTCGTGAGCAATCGCGGCCGCATGTTGCATGAAATGGTCATCGGCACCCCGGCCGAACTGGCAAAACATGCCGCGCTGATGGCGAAGTTTCCGGACATGGAACACGACGCGCCCTACATGGCGCACGTCGATCCCGGCCACACCGGCGAGATCGTCTGGCGTTTCAACCGCGCGGGCGACTTCGAATTTGCTTGTCTCATCGCCGGGCACTACGAGGCCGGTATGCGCGGCACAATCCACGTTCAACCTACAAAAGGAGAGCAACCATGAAACACCGCCTTACCCTGCTGCTCGCCACTCTTGTCGCCCTGCCGGTGTGGGCAGCCGACCCTGTATCCGACTGGAGCAGCGCCACCGTGCGCAAACTCGACCCGGAAAACGGTCGTGTTACCTTGCGTCACGGCCCCATCCCCAACCTCGACATGCCGCCGATGACCATGGTGTTCAGGGCCACGCCCGAGCAATTGCAGGGCCTCAAAGCCGGTGACGCCGTGCGCTTCCGGGTGGAGCGCATCGACGGCGCGTTCCGCGTCATGGCCATCGAGCCCGCCGGGTCTGGGAATTAGAAAAAACTAATATACTCAGCCTTTTCGTCCATCCTCCAGGAGCCGACATGAGCATGACCCCAATGGACCTCGTCGCCGAGGCCAAAGCCCAGATCACCGAAATCGACCTCGCCACCGCCCAGGCTGCACTGCCCGGTGCGCTGGTGCTCGATGTGCGCGAGCCCGCTGAATTCGACGCAGGCCGCCTGCCCGGCGCGATCAACATTCCGCGCGGCCTGCTCGAATTCAAGATCGGCGACCACCCGCAGCTGGCGAAGAAAGACGCCGACATCCTCATCTACTGCAAGACCAGCGGCCGCGCCGCACTGTCCGCCCTGAACCTCAAGCGCATCGGTTACACGAATGTGCGCTCGATCCACGGCGGTTTCGATGCCTGGAATCAGGCGGGTTTGAAGGTGGAAAAGGAAACGACGCAGTTCGGCGAATAAGCCGCGCTTCATTCAGGCCGCGCTGTCCGATGTCTCGCATCGGCGCGCGGCATTTTTTCGTGCCGCACTGATGGCATCGAACACCCGCGCGACGGCGAGCGCCGTCATCCAGCTGACATACGCTGACGTCAGATCGTGCGAGGGGAAATGCGCCCCGCGCATCCACTGGTCGAACGCGAACACACTGCCAATGACGAGGCCGGGAGCCAGCAGCCAGACCCGGCGCGGACCGCGCCCGACAAAATAAAACGCCAGCAGGGCAAAGCCGCCGGAACTGTGTCCGCCGGGAAAACAGCGTCCCGGCGGGAGCGCATCCGGGCGGTCGGCAAACAGGCCCACGTGGGGCCGGTCGCCACCGAGGCCGGTGATGTTCCAGGGGCAATCCACATGGGTGTGGTTCTTGAGCTGCTGCACCAGCACAAGCGACACCGTGATGCTCACGATGAGATACGCCAGGGCCCGGCGATGCGGGCGCAGCCAGGCTGCGCGCCAGGACAGCGCCCAGAGTGCGATGAGGCCGACGGCCAGTCCGACCAGCACATGGCGCGCGCCATCGTGCAGCACCGCTTGCGTCCAGAAATGGTTGCGCAGGGGGAAGCTGCCCGATGCCGGATCGTAGAAACGGGCAGACACCGCCAGGTCCAGTCCACCGTATTCGAGTGTGAGGAACAGCACGGCAAACAGCAGGCTGGGCCACAGGATCAGGCGGCGCCAGGCTCCGGCATCGGCAGGATAAAACTTCATGCGGATGTGTCCGAAGCGGAGAACGGTGCGTGCGGGCAATCCAGACAAACAGCCAGGCCCACGCCGCCGTTCGGGCGGGGATCGCCGTCTTCCAGCGTCAGCTGTGCGCCCGCACGCTGCGCGATGCGCTCGACGATGGACAGACCGAGGCCACACCCCTCGGCCTCGGTTTCGCCGCGTGCGAAACGGGCGCGCAGGCTGGTGCGCGCAGCGGGCGGCAGGCCCGGACCGTCATCGCTGACGCACAGCCTTGCGCGCCTACCGACACAGCGCAGGGTGACCCGGATCTGCGCTGACGTGCCGGCGTAGTTCACGGCATTGGCGACGAGATTGCGCACGATGATTTCGAACCAGGTGCGTTCCAGCAGGGGGGTGCAGCCGGGGTCAGCCTCCAGCCGGAGGGTTTGTCGGTTCTGCGAGAGAGCCGCACGATAGGGCGCGCAGCTGGCTGCAAGCAGGGCAGCGGCATCGTATGGACTCGGCGGGGTGGCCGCACCCTGCTCGACCCGTGCCAGCGTGAGCAGCTGTTCGACCAGATGGGTCATGCGGTCGACCCCGGCGATGACCTGGGCGAGCGCATGGTGCTGGGCTTCACCCGGCTGCGCGCGCTGCGCCACCTGCGCCTGGATCTTCAGGGCGGCCAGCGGCGTGCGCAGCTCGTGCGCGGCGTCGGCGGTGAAGCGTCGTTCGTTGTCCAGCGCGGCAGACACCCGCACGAGCAGCGCATTGAATGCATCACGCAGGGGGGCGATTTCCCGTGGCAGCTCCGACGAACTGTCCAGCGGCGTCAGCGCGCCCGGATCGAGCGAACGGACGGACTGTGCGAGCGCATCGACCGGGCGCAGCGAACGGTTGACCACCCAGCCCACCAGCAGCGCCATGAGCGGCAGCGACAGCAAGGTGGGCACCAGCAGCGAGAGGCCGGTTTCGCGTGCGAGCCGGTCACGCGCACTGTGGCGCTGTCCGACGATGACGACGTATTCGCTGGCCGGGTCGTGGATGGAAAACAGTCGCCAGAGCTTGCCCTGATGCTCTCGGTTGCTGTAGCCATCCGGTATGGGCGGCACGAATCCGCTGTGTCCGGGCGACGTGACGATGCGGTCGCCTTCGTCGTGCGCGCGGTGCCAGATTTCGAAGGCGATGGGAACGGCGTAACGTCGGGCCTGCTCGTGCATTTCCTCGACGAAATGATCGATCTCGCCACCGACGGAAATGGTGAGCAGGGTTTCGGCCACCTGTGCCAGCTGGGTATCGAGCAGTTCGTCGGCTTCATGGTGCGCGCGCTGGTAGACCACCAGCGAAGAGATCAGGCCGATACCGAGTATGGCGCCGACCACCAGCCAGACCAGGCGGCGGCGCAGGGAGTGATCAGACCGGGTCATGTGCCGCCACGGTATAGCCAATGCCACGCACCGTGCGGATCGCATCGTTGCCGAGCTTCTTGCGCAGGTGGTGCACATGCACTTCCAGCGCGTTGCTGTCGACGAGATTGTCCCAGGCGTAGAGCTGCTCTTCGAGTGCGCGCCGGCTCATCACGCGTCCGGGATTTTCCAGCAGGATCTGCAGCAGGTTGAATTCGCGCAGGGTCAGGTCGACGGCATGACTGCCCCGCATCACCGTGCGGGCGGCCGGGTCGAGCGCAATGTCGCCGCAGCGCAGGATGATGGTGGCCCGGCCGTGCGCGCGCCGCACCAGTGCGCGCAGGCGTGCGGCCACTTCGTCGAGATCGAAGGGTTTCAGCACATAGTCGTCGGCCCCCAGGTCGAGACCCTGCACGCGGTCTTCCAGTTGGTCACGCGCGGTCAGGACCAGCACCGGGGTGGTGTCGCCCCGGCTCCGCAAGCCGCGCAGCACAGACAGGCCATCGCGCCTGGGCAAGCCCAGGTCGAGGACGACGGCGGCGAAGGATTCGGTGCCCAGCGCGGTGATTGCCGCTTCGCCGTCGCGCACCCAGTCGACGGCATAGCCAGCCTGCACGAGGCCAGCCCGGAGGCCGTCGCCCAGCAGGCGGTCGTCTTCTACGAGTAACAGGCGCATGGCTGGTGGATGCTAGACAGGGGGCAGCAAGCTTGCCGGCCAGCATAACAGGCGGGTTTGCCGGCGCGAAGGCAGGCTGCACGTTCAATCATGGGGCGTGCGGGGATACTGGCGTCCGCTGATCATGCTTTGGGCCACGCGCTCGCCACGGGATTGATGGAAGACGAGTGCGGCGAGATGCAGTCCCACATAACCCAGCATCAGGCCGAACCCGAATTCGTGCGGATCTTCCAGCCAGTCTGCAAGCGTGGTCATGTCCGCCGGTCCGCCCGCCAGCGGGCCGGCGTTGAATTCGCTTGCGGCCAGTACCAGGCCGGTCAGGATCATCAGCACCATGATGCCGTAGGCCAACAGGTAGGCCAGGCTGGCCAGGGCGTCGTGCCCGATGCGATGCGTGCGTGGCCGCCGCCTATCGAGCAGGGCATGGTGCCAGACAGCCGGGTGCCAGAGATCGCGCCAGCGCGCGCTGGCCGGACCGACCAGCCCCCACAGCACACGCGCAAGCAGGGTGAGCGCCAGTCCATAGCCAGACAGAATGTGCAGCGACCACATCGTGTCCTCGGCAACACCATGCTCGAAAACTTCCGCCAGCTGGCTGGTGGCGATGAGCAGCACGACGCACAGGGCCAGCCCCCAGTGGAGCAGCCGCAGCAGCGGATCGAATACTTGTGTATTTCCGGGGCGAGGATTCATGCCAGCAGTCATCGAATTCGGGGTGTGCCGGCGAATGGCACATGGCGCAACAGGCCGTCGCGCGCCCGGCGCGCGGCTTCCTGATAGAAGGCAATGGCGCGATCGACAGCGGCGTCCGATAAAGCGGCCGGCGCGAGCATGTCCATCCGTGAGTCCAGCGTCCAGTTCTCGACCTTGCGGCCCGGGCTCAGGATCACCAGCCGGTCTGGCGTCAGATACCCCAGCTTCTGGTAGGTGGCAATCAAGGCGCGCCCGTCATCCGGGTAGGCGCGGAGTACGCTGCGGCCCATGAACTGGCTGCGCTCGGGCAGGTTCAGCAGGTCGAGCACGCTCGGCACAAGATCGATCTGGCTGGCCAGACGGGTGTCGCTGTGCGGCGCGATGTGCGCAGGCGAATAGAGGATTGCAGGGATGTGATAGTTCTCGGGTGGCAGGCTGGTCCTGCCCTTGCTCGATGCGCAATGGTCCGCCACCACGACGAAGACGGTGTCCTTGAACCAGGGCTTCTTGCGCGCAGCCTCGATGAATCGCCCCAGCGCCCAGTCCGAGTACTTGACGGCACCCGGTCGTCCGCGCGGCAGATCGATGCGGCCGTCGGGGAAGGTGAAGGGCGTGTGGTTCGAGGTGGTCATCAGGTGCATCAGGAACGGCTTGCCGCTGGATGCATCCTGGTCCATCAGTTCCAGCGCGTAGTCGTAGAGGTGTTCGTCAGCCAGCCCCCAGATGTTGGCGAATCCGCGATGGCGTTCGGGGAACTGGCTGCGGTCGACCGGCTGGTAATGGTTGCCCGAGAAATAGGCGTCCATGTTGTCAAAGCGCGCATAACCGCCGTACACGAAGCGGTTGGTGTAGCCGTGGTCGGCCAGCACCGCGCCCAGGGTTTCGAGGTTCTGGTTGTGGTCACGCCAGATCATCGAGTGTCCGGGCATGGGTGGAATGGCCAGGGACAGTGCTTCCAGTCCGCGCACCGTGCGGTTGCCCGCCGCGCGCAGGTTGGCAAGGAAAAGACCGTTGTCGGCCAGGCGGTCGATGTTGGGCGTGAGTCCTTTAGTGTTGCCCCCATGCGCCGTATAGCTGGACGACAGGCTTTCCATCGTGATGATGACGACGTTGCGGGGCGCGCTGGCCGCCATCACGCGGGGCTGTTCGGTTGTGGCTGGCAGGGTTGCGCCGGGCCGCGTGGCATAGAAATCGAAGTAATCGATGCTGTTGTGGGTGAAGGCGTAGCCAAAACTGTAGAGCCCGTTGGCCGACAACTCCTTTTGGTATTCGTTGGCCCCCTGTCGGGCATCCATCGACCAGAACAGGCCGGCCCCCCAGGCGAGCATCAAGCTGGCGACCCACACGCCGATGCGCGTGCTGCGTGACACGGCCGGCATGGCAGCGTGCGCGAGCCAGCGGCGGCTCGCCCACACTGCAAAGATGACTGCGGCTGCCAGCAGGCTGAGCAGTGTGCCAACAGGAAAACTCTCGCGGATGTTGCCGATGACTTCATGCGTGTAGATCAGATAGTCGACCGCGATGAAGTTGAAGCGCACACCGAATTCGTCCCAGAAGAACCATTCGGCCAGCACGCCAAAACCGAAGGCGTAGAGCAGCACGCCCGCCAGCCCGTAGACCGCTGCGAGGCGGATGCGTCCGGCAGGTTTGTGCCGGGCACCGACCAGGCTTTCAAGCGCGAGTAGCACCGGAGCAATGAGGGCCAGCGTCACCACATCGAATACCAGGCCGCGACCGAGGGTTGCCAGCAGTGATGTCGCATCGAGTTGTGCGCCGTGCCAGGTGGCCAGGGCAAGCGTGAGGCGCAGCGCGCTGTGCAGGATGAGGAAAGCACCGCCCCACCAGAGCGCAAGCGGATAGGTATGTGCGAGGCGGGGGAAGGCGTGACGCGGGGATGACAGGGTGGGCGCAGAAGTGGCGGGCATGATTTTCTCCTGACGCCAGCTTCGTCGCCCGAGCTTAAGGTAACCTTAAGCACGGGCGCGCATTGTTCGGGCCATGGGCAGACCTGTCGGTGGTCAGCCATGAATCAACGCAGGGGAGCGATGTGCTGGGACGAGTCGGACACTGGCTGATATGGGGGGTATGGATTGCGCTGCAGGCGCTGACGCCCTTCATGCACGCCCATGCCTCGACCGTGCAGCCGCTCCCTGCCCATGCCGAATTTCTGCATCTGCATGTGGCGACCCCGGCGGGTCAGGGCTGCGCCGAATCGGGCCATGGTGCGGTACTCACCGTTGCGCAGGGTGTCACGTCACGGGCGCTGCCCAAAATGCCGCCTCCGCCTGCCACAGCGGGCCTGCCGGGTGTCGGGCAGACCGTTGCCCCAATGTCAGGCTCGCTATGCCAGCGTGCATGTACGGTGGCTGACCTGCCTGCGCCGCCCCCCCATAGCCGTCCACCGAGCCTCGCCCCGCCCGCCGTCTGAGCTTCCGCGCGTGCGCCTTGCGCACTGTTCAATTTATCCGGAGTCGTCAGATGAAGCGTGTCTTCAAAACCCTGCCCTGGCTGGGCATGTGTATGCTGTCGGTGGCCCAGGCGGCCGATGTCCTGCCGCTGACTGCGGCGCAAATCCAGAACCTGGGCATCCGGGTCGAAGCACCCGTCAGAGGCACCGATGCGCCTGCGCAGCGTGCCTCCGCCCGTGTCGTGATGCCGCCATCGAGTGTGCGCGTGATTGCCGCATCGGGCCCCGCCCTCATCACGCAAATCCATGTGCAGGCTGGCGATGCCGTGAAGCGTGGCGCACCGCTCGTGACGCTGTCGATGCCCGGACTGGCGGAAGCCCAGCATGGCGTGACCCAGGCGGGCCTGCGCGTCGAACTGGCAACGGCCAATGCCGCGCGAGATCGCAAGCTGTTCGATGAAGGCCTGATTGCCGAGTCCAGATTGCGCGCAACCGAATCGGATGCGCAGTCTGCGCGTGCCAGTCTGGCGGCGGCGCAGGCGTTGCGTGCCGCATTGGGGCAGGGCGGCGTGTCCGGCAGCACGCTGACGCTGACTGCGCCGATCACGGGTGTGGTGAGTGAAAGCCAGGCTGAAGCCGGGCTGCGGGTCGATGCCGGCACGGCACTGCTGAAGCTGGCCGATCTGTCGAAGCTGGGGCTGGAGATTCCTTTGAGCCCGGAACCGGCACGCACGATTGCGGTGGGGCAGCGGGTACGCGTGGTGCAAAGTGACGCGCAGGGCGAGGTGATAGCGGTGCTGCCGCAGCTCAACTCGGCGCAGCGTGTGCTGCTGCGCGCGAGCCTGCACGATCCGCAGCGACAGTTGCGCCCGGGTCAGTCGGTCGAGGTCGAGCTGCCGGGGCATCGCTTGGCATCGGGACAGGTTGTGCCGGTTTCCGCCCTGGTCTGGAAAGCGGGTGTGCCGCATGTGTTTGTCCACACGGCGCGCGGGTTCGTCCCCACACGCGTCTCCCTGGTCAGGCAGGGTGCGGGGCGGGCCGAAGTCACGGGTCTCGCCACAGGCGGGCAGGTGGCCACGCATGGCGTCGCCGCTCTCAAGGCGCAGTGGCTCGGGGAATAAACCATGCTCAACACCCTCACCGAATTTGCGCTCGCGCGGCGCTGGTTCGTGCTCGCCGCTGCGGTCGCCCTGATCGGCCTTGGCGTGCGTGCGTTCCAGCAACTGCCCATCGATGCCTTCCCCGACGTGAGTTCGACCCAGGTCAAACTCATCCTCAAAGCCCCCGGCATGACGCCGGAAGAAGTGGAAGCGCGCGTCACCCAGCCGATTGAAACCGAGCTTTTGGGCATCCCCAAACAGACCACGCTGCGCAGTCTCTCGAAAAACGCGCTGGTCGACATCACCGTCGATTTCGAAGAAGGCACCGACATTTACTGGGCGCGCCAGCAGGTTGCCGAGCGCTTCAACAATGCGAAGGGCGACTTGCCGGACAACGTCTCCGGCGGGCTGGCGCCAATTTCCACGCCGCTCTCCGAGCTGTTCATGTTCACGGTCGAAGGTCCGCTTACGCTCGCCGAAAAGCGCACCCTGCTCGACTGGACGATACGGCCGCAATTGCGCTCGCTGCCCGGCGTGGCCGACGTGAATACGCTGGGGGGGCGCGTCGTCACCTGGGCGGTGGTGCCCGACGCAGCGGCGCTCGCTGCGCGTGGTGTGACGCTGACCGAGCTGCGTGACGCGCTGGAAACGAACAGCCGCAACGACGGCGCGGGGCGTGTTTCGGAAGGCGAAGAAGCCTGGGTGGTGCGCATCGATGCCAACCTCAACACTCTGCCCGATCTGGCGAAAATCGGCGTGAAAACCATCGCCGGCTCGGTCGTCACGGTCGGTGACGTGGCCAAGGTCGAGCTGGGCGCGATGACGCGCTACGGCGCGGTCACGCAAAACGGCCACGGCGAAGCGGTGCAGGGGCTGGTGATCGGCCTGAAGGGCGCAAACGCGGGCGAGCTGATTACCCGGGTGAAAGCCAGGCTCGCCGAGATTCAGGCCACGCTGCCCAAGGGCGTGTCGATTTCGCCGTTCTACGACCGCAGTGCGCTGGTCGATCGCGCGGTCGGCACCGTCACCAAAGCGCTGATGGAAGCCGCCGTGCTGGTGGTGGTGATGCTGCTGCTGTTTCTGGGCAACCTGCGCGCGGCCATTGTGGTGGCGCTGATTTTGCCGTTATCGGTGCTTGCCACCTTCCTGCTCATGCGCCAGTTCGGGCTCACCGCCAATCTGATGAGCCTCGGTGGGCTGGCCATCGCCATCGGCTTGCTGGTGGACGCGGCAGTGGTGGTGGTGGAAAACGTCGTCGCGCACCTCGCACACGATCCCGAGAATACGGAAGTGAAGCCGATCCAGCGCGTGCTGTGGGCCACACAGGAAGTTGCCGGGCCGGTGGTATCCGGCATCGTCATCATCGCGATAGTTTTTTTGCCGCTACTCTCGCTCGAAGGGCTGGAAGGCAAGCTCTTCGCCCCGGTCGCGCTCACCATCGTGTTCGCGCTGCTGGCCTCGCTGGCGCTGGCGCTCACCGTCATTCCGGTGCTTGCGTCTTTCCTGTTGAAGCAAGCCGCGCACGAAGACCCCTGGCTGCTCCGTCAATCGCTCGCGCTCTACACCCCGCTGCTCGATCGCGCACTGGCGAAACCGAAGTTCGTCTACGCCGCAGCCGGCGTGCTCATGGCCGGTGCGGTCGTGGTCTACCCCTTCATCGGCAAGACCTTCATGCCGACCATGGACGAGGGCGACATTCTGGTACAGCTGGAAAAACTGCCGTCGATCAACCTCGATGCCTCCGCCGAGCTCGATACCCGGGTACAGCAGGCGCTGATGAAGCAGGTGCCCGAAATCCAGCGCATCATTGCCCGCGCCGGGGCCGATGAACTCGGCCTCGACCCCATGGGCCTGAACGAAACGGACTCTTTTCTCGTCCTGAAGCCCATGCAGGCATGGCGTCGCCCCGACAAGGAATGGCTGATCGGAGAAATCCGCAAGGTGGTCGATGAATTCCCTGGCATCAACACCAACTTCACCCAGCCCATCGACATGCGCGTGTCCGAAATGCTCACCGGTTCGCGCGGCGACGTGGCGATCAAGATCTTCGGTCCCGATCTCGCCACGCTCAACCAGCTCACCGACGCGATTCTGGCGGTGGTGGAAAAAATCCCCGGTGCATCCGACCCTTACACCCAGGCCAACGATGGCGTGCAATACCTGCGCGCGCACATCGATCGCGACGCCGTGACCCGATTCGGTTTGCGCGTGGACGATATCGCCTTGCTGCTGAAAACCCAGCTCGAAGGCGAAGTCATCGGCATGCTGCAGGTGGAAGGCCGGCGCGTGCCGATCCAGCTGCGCGGCGGGCCCGAGCTGCGCGATTCGCCGGATGCGTTGCAACAGATCCGGCTGGCGCTCGCCGACGGTCGCGAAATCGGCCTCGATCAAGTCGCCACGCTGGAACGCACCGAAGGCCCGGTCGCGGTGAAACGCGAAAACGCCGCGCGCTTCGCCGTGGTGCAGACCAACGTGCGCGGCCGCGATCTGGTGAGCTTCGTCGAAGACGCCAAGGCGGCGGTCGCGCGCGACGTGAAGTTGCCGGCCGGCTATCGCCTCGTGTGGGGCGGGCAGTTCGAAAACCAGCAACGCGCCGCTGCGCGGCTGATGCTGGTGGTGCCGGTGGCACTGCTGCTGATCGGCGTGCTGCTGTATCTCACCTTCGGCTCGGCCTCGCAGGCGCTGCTGGTAATGGCCAACGTGCCGCTCGCGCTCATCGGCGGCGTCTACGCGCTCGGCGCGTCCGGGCAATACCTGTCGGTGCCGGCGTCGGTCGGCTTCATCGCGCTCTTGGGCATTGCAGTGCTGAACGGCGTGGTGCTGGTGAGCTACTTCAACCATCTGCGCGCGCAGGGAAAGAAGGGGATCGAAGTGGTGCGCGACGGCGCACTGCGACGGCTGCGCCCGGTCTTGATGACCGCCTCCATCGCCGCGCTCGGCCTCGTCCCGCTGCTCTTCGCCACCGGCCCCGGCTCGGAAATCCAGCGGCCTCTGGCCACCGTCGTCATCGGCGGGCTGGTGTCGGCCACCCTGCTCACGCTGGTGATGCTGCCGCTGCTGTATCGCCATTTCATCCTCAAAGGAGAACACGCATGAAAGCCATGCGATCCCTCACCCTGGCGTTGATGCTGATCGGCATCACGCCAGCACATGGCAGTCACTTGCCTGATCCGGAAATGGCCAGGGCCGCACTGTGGGCGTCACCCGACGTACAGCAGGCGCGGGCCGAACAGGAGGCGCAAGTCCTGCGCAGCGAGGGCGTCCGCCACGGGCGGGCCGAGTGGACGGCCGGCGCGGATGTGGCGCAACGGCGCATCGATGCTCCGGACGCCCGGCAAATGGAGTGGGGCGTGTCGCTGTCGCGGCCGCTGCGGCTGCCGGCGCGAGCCATGGCCGACCGGGAGTTTGCGGATGCACAGCTTGCCTATACCGGAGCCAGCCTCGGTGAGGCGTTGCACGAAAGTGGCCGGCAATTGCTGGCGCTGTGGTTCGACTGGCTCAATGCATCGAGCCAGATCACGCTATGGCGCGCGCAGGTCGAACTGGCCGAGCGGCAGCACGCCACGGTGAATGCGCGCATCCGTCTGGGCGAGTCGCCCCGTTCGGATCGCGCCAGTGCCGAGGCCATGCTGGCCAGTGCGCGTTTGCAGTTGCAGCAGGCCACGGTGCGCGCACAACAGGCGGCAAGCCGCTTGCGTGCCCGTTTCCCGGCAGTGGGTTTGCAGGTGGGCGATACGCTGCCGCATCCTGTGTCGCCAGCCGGGGAGGCAGTGACGCATGTTGATGCCGTCATGGCCCACAACCATGAACGGTTGCGGGCACTGCGTCTCGCGCAGACCCTGCAGGCCGATGCGCGGCAGCTGGCTGCGCGCCGCAGCCTGGATCCCGGCCTGGGCGTGTTCTACAAGAACGAAGCGGCCGGCAGTGAGCACGTGCTGGGGGTGAACATGACGCTGACACTGCCGGGCGCGGCCCGGCGCACGGATCAGCAGGCAGCGGAGCGGCTGGCGGGCGCGGCCCTGGAGGCGGTCGGACAGCTCGACAAGCGGCTGCGGGCGGAAGCCCGGGCGGATTTCGAGCTGGCGGTGGCACAGGTCGGGCACTGGCAGGAATCCGCTCGCGCCGCCGATGCGCAGGAAGCGGCCGCACGATTGGCTGGCAGGGCGTACGAACTGGGTGAAGGCAGTCTCGATCAGGTGCTGACTACGCGTCGGCTGGCCCTGGAGGCGCGCCTGCTGGCGCACCAGTTGCAGGTTGCTGCGCTGGCGCAAAATGCCCGCCTGCAACTGGATGCGCACAGGCTATGGCCGCTGGATATGGACGATGAGGCGCACGCCCATCCCTGACTGCCAATGCTCAGGGATGGGCAGGCGGGGGTGACGGTGCTGCGTCGGGCTGGGCGGCATGCACCGGGCTGGCGGGGCTCATGCGGCGGGCTTCTTCCTGCATGGCGGTCACCTGCTCGGGTTTGAGCTGTGCCACCACGCTGTCCCGCGCCTTGGCGGCAGCCTCCACGCCCTGTGCGGCAGCCAGGTTGAACCAGAGATAGGCGCGTGCCTTGTCGATCTCGGTACCGGTACCAAAACGGTAGAGTTCACCCAGGCTCAACTGGGCCGGCGCATAGCCGCGTTCGGCGGTTTTCTTGATCCAGGCGAATGCAGCCTGGTAGTCCTGCACCACGCCACGCCCTTCCAGCAGGGCCAGACCGTAGCGGTACTGTGCCTCGGCGAGCCCGCTTTTGGCTGCGTGGGCAAACCATTTGGCGGCCTCGGTATCGTTCTTGATGACGCCATCGCCTTCCTGATAGCGGATGCCCAGCGCGAGTTGGGCATTGGCATCGCCGCTGGCGGCATGGGTGTGCGGATCGCGCACCGATTCCAGCTGCGGCAGGGTTGCGATGCTGCCGGGCTGGGCGAACCAGACGGTTGCCGCCACCAGTGCGCCGGCCACCAGCACGAGCAGCAGAGGCTTCACCGGATTGAACATCCAGAAGCGATGGTGGCATTCGCGACAGCGCAACGGGGTGAACAGCACCATGCGACGGATGCCGTCGTAGGCGTGCAGACGCGCACTACGCAATTTCGGGCTGCCACACTGGGGACAGGTGCGTGCCATGGCGCTCAGCGTGATCCGGCGACGAGGAAATCGACGGCGGCCTTGACCGCATCGTCGCTGAGCGAAGAGTTGCCACCCTTGGCCGGCATGGCCCCTTTGCCGTGCAGGGCCGAGGCGTAAAGCGTCTCTTTGCCCTGTGCCGTGCGGGCAGACCAGGCGGCGGCGTCGCCCAGTTTGGGCGCGCCGGCCACGCCCTTGTCATGACAGAACGCACACGCTTGCTGGTAGGTTTGCCGGCCGGCCGCCGGATCGGCCGGGGCGGGCACGGCGAGGGGCGCAGGGGCGTCGGCACGCGGTGCGGTAGCCGGTGCCACAGGCACGGCGGGTGGGCGGGGGCTGGCTGGAGCGGGTGCGGAAGCGGTTGCCTCGAAGCTTGGGGCCGGATCGGGTTCGGTGGCCGCAGTAACAGGCGAGGCCTCGGGGGCAGCCACGGGTGTTTCAGGGGCGGGTGCAAAAGCCGCAGGCGGGCTGCTTTCAGCGAGGCTGTCGTTGTCCTGCTGACCGCACGCGGGCAGGATGACAATCAGCAGAGCAGCCAGGATCGGTTTCATAGCAGGGTTCCGCGCGTTGTTATTGTGATTCAACCGCAGCGGCTAGCCATGCCGCCCGGGCAGGGCTAGCCGCCCTGCAAGGCCTTGATTATGCGATGCGCGGTGCGCATCGCCAAGCCGGCTTAGAGCTTGCCGCCGCCTTCGACGAACAGGTAGGCCACGGCATCGGCCAGGTCGGCGTCGGAAATGTCCGCGCCGCCCTTGGGCGGCATGGCGCCGATGCCCTTGGTGGCATGGGCAACCAGCGTGTCGTAGCCTTCGCTGATGCGCTTGCTCCAGGCAGCCTTGTCGCCGGCCACGGGGGCGCCGGCCACACCGGACGCATGGCAAGCCAGGCAATGTGCGTCATAGACGGCCTTGCCCTTGGCCGGGTCGCCTTTTGCAGCCGTGGCGGCTCCAGCAGCAGGGGCGGCAGCCGGTTCGGGTGCCTTGAAGCTGGCACCGGCGGAGTTGGCCATGTAGGCCACGGCCCGGGCCACTTCCACGTCGGACAGGTCGCCGTCGCCGCCGCGAGCCGGCATCTGATTGAAGCCTTCGATGGCGTGTTTCACCAGTGTGTCGAAACCCTTGCCGATGCGGGGGCCCCAGTCACCCTTGTTGTCGAACTTGGGGGCACCCAGCGCGCCAGCGGCGTGGCAGGAGGTGCAGACCGCGTCGTAGACTTCCTGGCCGGATTTTTCGACCTTGGGCGCATTGGCGTCCAGGGCCACCAGCGTGG